>NZ_AP028967.1:734166-1046250 GCF_036323535.1 Geobacter sp. 60473 | reverse complement strand
GCCCTGCGATTCGAGGAACGGATTGATCACGGCAAGCGCTTGATCCCTGCCCACGGTAGGCACGGGATAGGAATACGGGATATCTATCACGTATCGGCTGATGATCCGCTCTCGTTCGCTTTCGGTGAGCATGCCGGCGTTTATCAGTCCCTGGATGGTTGTTTCAACGATCTCCGCGCGGTTAACCGGTTTGTGCGGAGAGTACGCAGTCTCGCACATGAGCGAGAAAAAGCGGCTGGTATCGCCATTCGGGACGTTCCATGGCGAATAGTTGTGAAAGTTGGTTACCCGGTAGAAGGGGCAATTGTCCTCGGGGAAATACATCCAGCACTTGCTGTCCCGCCGTTCCCCCTCGACACCGATGCCGACGATGAGACCGCTGTTGTGGACCAGGCGACTGGCAGCCTCGCGCACATGGTCCGGCACGTCCCTGCAGAGGCCTATGAAGATATCGAGGGGGATGGTGGTAATGAGGGAGTCGTACCGTTCGCGCCGACCGTTGGAAAAGGCGAGTTCACGGGCAGCAAGGTCAACCTCCGTCAATTCATGGGAGAACGAGATGCGATCCTGGAAACGAGTGGCGATGCTGCTGAAAATCGCCCCTGTACCACCCTTGTGAGGGAATTTGAAAGTATTGTTCGGCCCCCAGTTCACGTCATCAGTCTTCTCAGCTATGTTCTTCTCAATGCGGGCCAGATCGATGACGCTTACCCGTTCGCCGATCCACTCGCGAGACATTTCGTGAAGGGGGACGCCCCATACCTTTTTGTTGTAGGGCTCCATGAAATGCTTGACGATGCCGGCCCCGAAGACACGGTCCATCCATTCACGGAAGTTGGCTGCAAGGCTTGGAGATCCGGCCAGCCCCTTAAGGCCGGCCAGACACTCTTCAAGGGCATCCGGCGGGAGGTGACGGATATTGTTCTGGAACGGGTACGGAACCCATGTTTCGCGGATGCGGACCCAGCACTCCCGCTGGTGCTCATACCAGGCGCCGTCAAGGGCCTCCTCTACCACACGGTCAAAATAGTCGTAGTGGGAGAAGAGGACGTGACCGCCGACGTCCCAGGTGAAGCCATGGTCGTCGACGAAGGAGGCGGAGAGGCCTCCGACGTGATCGGTGCGTTCGAAAATATGCCAATCGCATTCGTCCTCCCTCGAGAGGTGATAGGCAGTACCGAGGCCGCAAGGTCCGGCGCCAAGGATCAGTTTTTTGGACATCCATAGCTCCTTTTCTCCCGCAGACCTGCGGACCAGACCACGGGCAAAGAAAACAACGAGGTAACCATGCCCATGAAAATAGCAACTGAAACCTTCCAAATAGTCCGTATCGATTTATCTGAAAGAAAAAACTCATCCCTCGAAGAGTCATAGGTATAATGTTTTTTAACAAGATAAGCATAAGGACTATTCAGCGTTGATACACAAGATACCCCACAATCAAATCCTCCAAATAATATCTTATTACCAATAATAGCTTTCTTTAAAATACTGTCTTTTAAATTATTAGCGATTATCACTTCGTCTACATTCAATGAATGCAATATTCCGTATTTTTCTGAATTAACCAATAATGTTATATTAATATTTGGATACAGATTATTTAGTTTTGTCATTGTAGCGATGATATCATTATACGCACCATCAACAAAAACAATAATTTTTAAAATTATCCCTTCAATTTTTGAATCACATATATAATTGTCTTTCTCATCGCTTATGGCTACCGATTTAGATGACTTGCCGTATATTGCAAAAATAAAATCAGTTATAGAAGAAAAAATTAGGTGTGCCAAGGCGCTTCTGCCTTGGAATACCTCAAGGAACATGAAAGCAAAGGCATTGAAACACACGGAAAGATACGCTCGCAATTTTCTGTAGCCATACAAGTGCTTACTGATTGTTAACAATGCATTCCTGAAATCGTAATAAAGTACATTAGGGTTGAATCCTTTCTCGACTCCGTGATAGACCCTTGAAGACAAGACAGAAACGCATCTGTATCCAAGGTCTCGTATACTTAAGCAGAAATCAATATCATCCCAGTGGAGAAAATACCGGCCATCCATTCCTCCCAACTCCTTGGCGACAGCATCTCGTACCAACGCGGAACAAGCGGCCACATAATCAACTTCAATCACATTCTCAACCTTCAGATCGGCATAACGATGATAACGGAAATTTGGACCCCAGGTACCCGACTTCCAATCAACAAAAGCCCCGGCCTCTACGATTAGATTGCGATCCTCTGGACTCATGATGCATGAACCTGCGATGCCAAGCGACGCGTCACCATCCATCGCCTTGACGAGCTCGGAAAGGGTATCGGGAGTCACCTCTGCATCATTATCCAACAACCAGATATAATCCTGGGCAAGTTCACTGATTGCATACTGGATACCCGTATTGAACCCTCCCGTACCTCCAAGGTTCTCTAAGTTTTCGATCAGGTGGACACGTAAATCGTGTGCTTTGATTGCGGGCACAGTATCATCGGTTGACGCATTATCAACGACCACAATCGAGAAATTATCATATTTGATTCCGCGGATAGAATTCAGGAGGTTGATAACATCCTCCTTCTTATTCCAGGTCACTATGACTATGGTCACTCTAGGAGACATCATCCGCCTTCCTTTCCGACATTCTGCGTTTTAATATGTGTTGGTCGTATAAACACGAAAGTTCATTTGCATGCAGCGTCAGTTCTGTAATAAGGGAGGAGCGATTTTCGACTATCCAGCGATTGAGTGGGGGGATGCACGAGGGGGTCAAAATAATGGACTCCATGATATGTGCAAGCTCTTCAGGACTACAGCTGACATTCAACCAACCCGATTTTTGTGGAAAGGTATAGTCGGTTATTCCACCGCGCCGGCTGCCGATCACCGGGATGCCCTTAGCGAGGAATTCAGTCCCCACATAACCATAAACCTCCTCGCAGATGGACGGAACGATACCTACATGGGGAGATTCCAAAATTTTATCGAGATGGTTCCGTTGATAGAACCCTTTATAGGTCACCATTGGCATAGAGATAAGTTCGCTGTAAACAGATGAGTGAATACCTCCCCAGATCTCCATAACAAAACGGTCTCCAAAACCATTCTTGTGAAGTATTTTGAGAGCTTCCAACAGTACTTTTGCACCCTTAAAAATCGACGCGCAGCCGTTCAGCGTCGCAAACCTGATTGGTTCCCGAGGAGTATCGATGACTCTGGGATGTAATGTCGAGATATGGGCAAGAGAAGAATGAAGAATGACTATATCACTTCGACCGGTGCGCTCCGCATATATTTCCCGAGTCCGATGGGATTGGGCAATGAGTAAATCTACGGACCTCAACCGTTCGATATTTGAGATAAGTCGCTGAGAAAAGACTGAAGAGATGGTGTTGTACGTAGCTCGCGAATCAACTGAATTCTTGAATAGCCTTGCAATGCGCCGCCAGAGACTCCAAGCACGCCGCAACCACAATCGGCGCTCGAAATCAAGAGTTCGAGCTATGAGTTGCTCGGTATCGACCTGCTTGTTGAGGCACGCAGAACAGTTCGGCTTGACTTCATCCGTTTTACAGAAGGATTCATCCGGCGTGAAGAGATTGAGCGTGGGACAAAGCGGGAAGTAGTTGTGTAATGTCATGACAACCGGAAGGGAATACTCCCCACGAACGATATCGATGAGCGTAAAGGGAAGTCCCGCCAACTCCTGAATATGCACTACATCAGGTTGGAACTCTTCAATCGCTTCTCTGAAAAAATTCTCGGAAACCGGCTCGCCAAGTTCCGATTCGGGAGGAAAGGTTCCCTGATCGCCCAGATGCATAATAGGGGAATTGACGATTTCAAATAGAGATATAGCCCCACACTGCCGCCGACTACAACGAGGTGCGGTCAAAAACGGATAGCATCGTCCGGCAAAGAAGTAGCCTACATGATCTCCACGCAAAACCTGAAAATCCATGAGGTCTTCGGAGTACTCGATGAGTCCTCCCGCTCGCCATGGATGAAATCCCCAACCGACGTGTAGAATTCTCACAATTTAGCCCATGGCAATTTGTTGCATGTGGCACAACTCAATACGAGACGCATTTTCACTAGATTGGAGCTTTTGACTAAGTCACTCAAAGGAGAGTCAATATATTTTTTAATCATCCAGAAACCGAGTGATGTTGATCGCATACATAAATCTAGCCATCTATAGGCTAAGGCTTCACCAAGGGTAAGTTCTGGGTATACTTGGGTTCTTTGGTTCAGACTAAGAAGCCTCAATAGCCATTTTTCAGCATTTAAAACAAAATCTTTACTATTTTCATACTGTTTAACACATATTGCCTCATGCATAACCAGATCTGCAGATGTTAAACTGGATGTAAGCTTACTAAGCAGAAAATGTCGTACTTTTCTAGACGCTGCTGCCTGCTCTAAGATTTTTTTTTGTCCGATTTGACCTTGATGCCTTCTGTAATAGTATAAAAATGAGGGTAAATTTGCAAAAATAGTTACCTCTGAAAGCTTAGTCCACAAATCGTAGTCTTGAGCAACTTGCAGACTTTCATCATAATAAATACCATTATCTATCAATATACTCCGACGAAGCATGACTGATGGGTGGGCGAATGGAGATTCAAATAAGAGGGAGCATTTAATGTCTTCCGATTTCACCGCATACCGCCATTCCAAATTTTCTCCATCACCAAAAGTAGTTACCCATGTACCACAAACTCCTACATCCGAATGCCTATCCATGAAGTCGACTTGAGCAGCAAGACGATGAGAATGACTAATATCATCGGAATCCATGCGGGCTATATAGATACCTCTAGCCAAAGCAATGCCTTTATTGAGACTGGCGGCAAGGCCGATATTCTTGTTGTTACACACAAGACGAATTCTTCTGTCAACAAAACTGCTGATAACCTCTCTGCTGGAATCGGTTGAGCCGTCATCTATTATTAAAAATTCGAAATCTGAAAAGGTCTGACGCAGGATGCTGTTTATAGCCTCTTCAAGGAATTCAGCACCATTAAAAACCGACATCAATACGCTAACTTGAGGCATATCTGCAATACGTCCATTTTTTAAGAGCGATAACATAAAGTTGGTCCAGGCGCTAAAAGCCTTCTTGCTATCGGCCTACTATTACTCGAAGGCGATTGACAATCAGCCCCAGTAATCCTTTGGGGGTGGTAGGCCTAACATTTGAAGGATCGTTACATGAGGCAAACGTTATGGCTTCCCGTACGATGTCCAGAAAATTCTGTAAAATTTTTTCGATATGAAAATGGGCCCAGACTACTTGCTGAGTCGATGCGATAAAAGCGTTGCGCAAACTGGGATCACGTGATCGATCAATACATGTCCGCAAAGTTCCCTCATCATCGAATAACCATTGGTCTATCTCTGCAAGTCGCGACAGACGCAGGTAATCCGGGGTGCGACTGGCAATAACCGGAAGACCATGGACTATAGCAGTTATCATCTTATTCGCGCTTTTAGCATTAAATATTTCTGAACCATAGTGGCTAAGAAGACAAACGTCAAACTCTGAGAGCATATCCGAAAAATTCTCATATGACCAATCATGGAAATGACAGTCAGGATAGTTTTTGCGAATCCCTGCAGTAGCATTGGTAATAGCGTGAAATTCCACATCATTTATACAACAAAGCTCTTTAGCAAGGCTCATTGGATAGTTCTCAATGTTTCCAAACCAAACAATCTTCAGCGGAATCCTCTGCTCATGGAATTTACTCTTGGGTTGTTCTAGTTCATAATCAATAGGATTAGGCAAGTAAAAGATTTTTTCAGTAGGTACTCCAGTGAAAGTGTGACCCACTATTTTCTTCTGTTCATGGGTTGCTGTCGTTACTACATCTGCCAGCGAAATCAATAACTCTGAGTTTTGTTTGAATGTGGGACTGTCAGGAAAATCATCTATATCAAATATCAATACACCAGACTTCTGCTTACACTGGTAGGCTGCATCGATCGCGGCATCATCCGTTCTTTTCTGTATAAACAAGACATCGGTGAATTCGTCAAAACCAATATTACTAATAAAACCAAGCCGTTCTAGTCCATCCTGAAGTTTATAACAACGGAGACGCGAACTGGCTATAGTTCCATCACCCAACGGTAAAAATGAAATTTTTTTAGTTTTGAGGTCAGCGTACTCCATATTTCAGAAGCTCCAATCAGCCGGAAAAAAGACTAGGCCGTGCATCTTGGACGGAATCACCCCTGTCCCATATATATCCTTATCCACAATCTGGAATGTAGCAACACTTTCAATACAGCAGCTCTTTGTTGCTCCAGGGATCTCATAGTGAAGGTTAAGAGAATAGATTCCCGAAATAAGATTCAGAGTGCGGATGGTACAAGAAATAGCCCCAAATCTCTTAAGAGAGCGCTGAAAATCTGGAAGCTGCTGGTTGGGGCTGAGCACGCAAATTAAATTACCCCCTGAGTCCAAAATATGTATACCTATTTTCAAATAGTTAGTGTTTTTTTTCTGAGAATAGCTGAGAACAATCTGAAGGCTGGCACCCATCTTTACAACGGTGGCTGGCCGACCATCACAATAAAGTTCGATTCTTTCAGGAATGAAGAAATCATTCAGCATACTTGGATGCTGTCTAACCAAGTTTCTTCCTGCATCCAATGCATCTTGACAGAGTGAAAGATAACGCTCAACGACTTCAACGTTACTCCCCTGTGCTACAATGTTACCCGAATGAAGTAAAATCAAACGAGTACAAAAATTCCCCACTACACCCATGTTGTGACTTACGAAAAGTACAGTTCTTCCACTCTCAGCCACACTTTTCATTTTAATAAGACATTTAGCTTGGAACTGTGAATCCCCTACCGCCAGCACCTCATCAACAATTAGGATCTCTGGCTCCAGATGCGCCGCCACGGCGAAAGCCAGCCGCACGTACATCCCCGATGAGTAACGCTTGACCGGCGTATCGAGAAACTTCTCAATCTCCGCAAAAGCAACAATCTCATCAAACTTGCGGGCGATCTCCGCCCGGTTCATACCGAGTATGGCCCCGTTCAGAAAAATATTTTCCCGGCCGGTCAGTTCAGGGTGAAAACCGGTCCCCACCTCCAAAAGGCTCGCTATCCGTCCCCTGATCCTGACGCGCCCCTCTGTCGGCTCGGTAATACGGCTTAGTATCTTGAGCAACGTCGACTTCCCCGCACCGTTGCGGCCGATGATACCAATTCGATCACCCTGCTTCACCTCGAACGAAACATCCTTCAAAGCCCAAAACTCTTCGGCATGTGCGACCACTTGGCTCGTTCCGGGCGTAAACATCCGGCGGCAGAACGCACGCGCCCCATCGGCAAGCACGTCGCGCAGGGCCGTGTAGGGTTCCCTGCCCTGGTGGCTGATGAGGTATTTCTTACCGAGATTCTCGACCGAAATGACGTTGCTCATAGTCTTTCAGATAATATCGGCGAAGGCGCGTTCAGTTTGTCTGAAGTATCGAATGCCAAGCACGAGAAGCACAGCAGTGCCGGCGACCGCCAATGCAAGCCTGTCCCAGCTCAGTTTCTGCCCTTCACCAAGAATCGCCCAGCGAAACCCGTCGATCACGCCCACCATGGGATTCAGAGAATAGATCAGTCGCCAGCGCTCCGGCACCACTGAACTGCTGAACCCCACCGGCGAGATATACAGGCCGAACTGCACGATAAAGGGCACCACGTAGCGGAAATCGCGGTATTTGACATTGAGGGCAGCCAGCCACAAACCGCTCCCCAGAGCGCAGAGCAGCGCCAGCAGGAAGAACAGCGGCAGCGTCAGCATGCGCCAGTCAGGCCACACGCCATACCAACTCATGAGCAGGAAAAGCAGGACAAGCGAGATGATGAAATCCACGACGCAGACAATTATTGCGCTTGAGGGAACTATCAGTCGGGGGAAGTAGACCTTTGAAAGTAGGTTGCTGTTGACTACCAGCGAATTGCTGCATTCGGCGAGGGCTGTGGCAAAGAATTGCCAGGGGAGCATGGCAGCGAAAACCATGACCGGGTAGGGTGCACCCTGAGAGGGAAGACCGGCAAATGTCCCGAAGACAAGCGTAAAGACAACCATGGTTGCCAGAGGGCGCAGTACGCTCCATGCAATGCCGATGGCTGTCTGCTTGTACCGGACGAGAATGTCGCGCCACGCAAGAAAGTAAAACAACTCGCGATAGCGCCAGACATCGCTCCAGTAGCGGACTTCAGTCCGCCCCGCCTCGATAATGATCTCTTCTTGTGCCTGACTCCCTGTCCCTAGGTTCATCTGCATGACCTATCGATAGTTAAGGCTACCGCTGCGAAAGGGGGCCGTCAGCACACCCCACAGAAATCCGAGCCCAAAGCGACCCATTTCCCGGTACTTGCGTGATGGCGCCAGCACCAGCGGCAGATGACGTGAACAGTTGACCACCGCCAATAACCATGTAACCAACGGATAGCGTTTTCTGATCCCATAAAAAGAAGACCCCACCGCCATTGGTTTGCCGAGGTTCGTGACATAGAGCGGCGGATGCCGGTAGGCCAGTTGCGGTACGGCAGCGCAACGATTGCCGGCCGCATGGAAACGGATGACGAACTCAACATCCTCCTGGCCGATGAATGACGACATGAACCCGCCCAGAGAGGCAAGCACTGTGCGGCGATAGGCCGTACAACGGCTCGTCATGAAAAACGGGTCGTGAAAATCATAGCGGTCGTCCACAAAGGCGAAACTGGCCTCACCGTGGGGCATGATGGCCGAAACGCCGGGCTGCGCGTCAAAATAGGCCACCATCGTTTTCAGAAAATCGTCCTGCAGGATTATGGTGTCATCGTCGAGAAAAAGAATGAATTCTCCCCGCGATCGCTCAAGCCCGAAGTTTCTTGAGTACCCCATGAGGCCATACTGCTTGTCGAGGGGAGCATAGACAATGGGCAAGCGTGAGGAAAATTCCTCGGCCAGCGCCCTCCCCTCATCGCTGCCCCCGCGATCTTCGACCAAGATCACCTCAAAGGCCGACCGAGGGAAATCCTGCTGGGCAAGGGACCAGAGAATACCGGCAAGAACGTTCAGGCGCCCGTAGAAATTGATGATGCAGGACACCCTGATACCGTCCCGCGCCGGCGGCACATCGCAGTCACCGTGCAGGTCAAAGGGGAAAAGGCTGAAAAGGTTTTGTAGCAACGCAGTCCGCATTGAGTTCCTAGAAATAGAGACGCCAACCGATGATGGCAGCCCAGGCTAAGCTTACCAGCAGCAACGGGATATCTTTCAAGAGCGATTCGGTCGGATCCCCGCTCTGACCTGACTTGACTCTCAAAATATACCGTAAGAGCCCGAAACAGCAGAGCGGAACGGTGTAAAACAAATGACTCCGGGAAAGGGTGTACATGCTGTACGTGACAAGTACCGCCCCTCCCGTCAAATACATGGCTCCCTCCAAAAAACCGTCGGGGTAGCCGGCCAGACTCTTGCGATGGAGTCCTGCCCCGTCTCCCAGGTTGTGCTTCTCGGTAAGGCGTTTGCCGATGCTCAGGAAGAGCGCCAGGAGAAACACACTGAGGAAGAGCCAGCTCGATATCGGTACTGCAAAAGCCTCGCCACCGGCCTCAAGGCGGATGATGAAACCTGTTGCCACACAAAACACGTCAAGAAGGGGTATATCTTTGACCTTAAGGGAATAAATTGCCGTGACCAGGAGATAGAGCAGCAGGAACAACAAAAAGCGCGGGGACTGGGTTATTGCCGCTACCCCGATTCCTGCTAACACCAGAAAACCGGCAAGGGCAGTTGCCACGGCAGGACTCACTACACCAGAAGGCAGGGGACGGAACCGCTTCGTCGGATGGAGCCGGTCCTGCTCACTATCCATAATGTCATTGAGTATGTAGCCGGCGCTGGAGGCCAGACAAAAGGCACTGAAAGCAGGTATTCCCTTGACTGCGAATTCCGGGGTAAAGATTGTCCCGGAAAGGAAGGGAGGGAAAAAGAGCATTAGGTTCTTGAGCCATTGGAGAGGACGACAGATCCTTAGAAATGCTTGGAAGCTCACAATCATTCCGGCCCGTTAGACTCTTTAATGATGTCGAGAAAAAATCTCTCGAGATTTTTTCTGACAGGTTCTATGAGAGACACAGTACAACCTACCGTGGCCAAGGATGTCAGCTTGTCACCCAATCCGTCACGATCTACAGAAAGGATTAGAGTTTCTCCTTTGTCATTCTGGGCTGTTATTGTGTAGCCCGTCACTCCTTGTTCCAATATTCTGTCAACATGCTCGACGCTTTTCAAAACCCCACCGGAAATAATCCCGACGCGGTCGCAAATCTTTTCAACGTCATCAATAATATGAGTGCTGAAAAATACCGTTTTGCCCCGCCTCTTCAGGTCACTGATAATCTCCTTCACCAGCGAACGCCCCAAAGGGTCAAGTCCGCTCATGGGCTCATCCAGGATATACACATCAGGATCGTGAACGAGCACTTGGGCCAGACCAACGCGCTGGACCATTCCTTTACTATAGCTCCGGATTGGACGTTTGCGGGCATCCCAAAGCTCAAGCAGCTTAAGAACTTCCTCGCTCTTCCGAGTCAATTCGTCGGCCGGCATCTGGAATGCCGACCCAACAAAGCGTATATACTCCTCCGCAGAGAGGTAATCATAGAACGAGGGATTTTCGGGCAAATACCCGATGTTGCGCCGTGAAGCAATTGATGGGATGCTTTCTCCCATTATCGTAGCAGTTCCCTTTGTTGGACGCATGAGGCCCACAAGGCACTTAATAGTGGTGCTCTTCCCCGCGCCGTTCGGCCCAAGGAAACCAAAGACCTCGCCGAGCCCCACTGTCAGTGAAACATCTTTCAGCGCTTCAACTCGAACTCTCTTTTTACCGATATAGGTCTTAGAGATGCTGTCTATTGCAATAGCAGACGCACCTGCTGTCTCACCATTGATGAACGTACCCATGAAATTCCCCTCTTCAGTTATTCTGAACTCCTGCAAATGCAAATTTGCTGGTAGTGCTCACATCCCCGGTGGGCTCAAGGTAGAACTTGCCACCATAGGGATCTGCAGGGATTGATTTCAGGTATCCCTTCGCTAACATCTCCTCCACACTTGACGGAAGCCTGCCATGTTCGGCAATAAACCCGTCACGGGCTTTCTCGATCAACAAGACACGTCTAAACGCGGTGAGCCGAATACGAAATGACTCCTTGACCGCTTTATCCCGTGCCCCCTTCTCCATGGTCGTCAGATACGCGATTGCTATTTCAGTCTGACCTGATTGCTGCAGGTACCGCCCGGCCAGTTTCTTGAACAGAGGTTCACCGGACAGATCTCCGGCTCGCATGTACATTCTGGCGGCATTAGGGTAATCCTTAAGAAAAAATGCATAGTTAAACCCGGCAAAAAAAGGCAGATACCAGTCCCAAGTGCGGTACTTCATCCCGTATTCCAACAGATCATTGGCAAGACGATATTGCTTTACATCCCATACCAAAATTGCCTGAGCAAAGTAATATCCATCCATATTGTACGGGTCAAGCTTAAGAGCGGCATGGACAGTCCTCGACATGGCCTTGTAGTCGACGTCAGTCGTAACTTTCAGGTTGCCACCGCTCACCTTGCCGCCAAAATACATCATGACCTTCATAATGAGCGAAGCCCCAACAGACTGCTTCTGATCGGCAACAAGCACCTTGAGGGCATCGCTCGCCGGGAGGTATCCCAGTTTTTCCACAAAGGGACGCCCCCTCATGTGGTCGGTGAACGGCACCATGACAACGCCGTACAAACCAATGAGCAGCAGTAGTGCCAGCGCCTTCGTTTTCATCAGTTCATTTCCTTGCGGCTGAAGATCATGGAGGCGCAGAGGAGGACAATCGCTGTGTAAACGACAAAGTAAGCGCTCGTGATGGCAAGTCCCTGCAGGTCAAGAGGAACGGAATAAATGGCGTAAGTTTTCAAGTCAAAGGCTCTCAGATTTGGGAGAACGTAGTACAGGATCTTGGTCGTTAGCCTCATGATCTCTGGAAGCTGCTGTCCCCCGCCGGCCGCAATGTATTCATAGACCTGCTGACTGGCATTGCCGGCAAAATAGATGGCGATGGTTCCGAAGATAGGAAGAAAGAGCGAGGTGCTCACCGTCGAGAACAGGAAAGCGAACGCAACAAGAAGAAGTGCTTTCATGGCGTCGAATAGAACGCACAGCACGATGGCATCCCAGGCCACAGGCCGATCAGGCGTATGCGTGGTTGAGGAGACCATGATGACGGCGAGTGATGCACACAGCAGAATACCGCAGACTGTAGCAATAAAGCATGCTACCGCCGCATATTTCCCAAGCAGGTAACTGGTCCGGCTGACGGGAAGACTCAGAACGCTGAAAGTGTAGCGCCGTTCGATATCCTTCCACAGTTGAGTTCCGCCAAGAAAGATCGACAACACAACCAGCAGGAACGATATAAATGAAAGCGAAAGTGTTATTGATAATTCAGCCACCTGTCGCATGGACAGTGAGCTAAGGGAGGGGATAAAGAGTAAAAACAACGAGACTATACCTACTCCATGCAGCACTCTATCCCTTATAATACCTTTAACAGACAGTACGATTATTTGTTTCATATGGCAGCTCCACCAAGATTATCATGAGTTACTAATTTATCCAGCATTTTCCTGGCAGCTGGCCTATAAAGGCTGTCTCCCGGATGAGCCAGAAATAGCTCGAAATAACAACGTGCCTTGCGTTGATCACCAAGGATCAAATAGAGTTTAGCCGCATTATATAAACCTTCTCCGAAATTCTTATCCTTCTCATACGCGAGCAGATAATAGTTTGCAGCTTTTTGGTAGGCTTTCCGGGAGTTTTCGCTCTTAGTTCCGTGCCAAAGGAGATTCTGGATCAGCTTTATGTATAACTCTGTCGGTGTTTTGGAGAGTGAGATTGCGCGCAACATGGCATTCTCGTATTGAGAATGATCACCGCGCTCCTGATAAATAGTTGCCAGATTCTGCCATACAAAATATGTCTCATATTTCATGTCAAGAGCGCGCTTCAGGTTCTGTTCAGCCTCATCATACCGCCTTAGCTTTATTAGCTCTGCCGCATAACCGACGTAACTTCGGGGAAATTCGGGAGACTTTTCTATTGTCTCACGCCAGAAAACTTCTGAATTTGACCAAATTACTGCTCGCGAGAGGGTTGGAAACGCAAGAAGAAGTAATGCGATCACCGCAAAAGAGGCTAGCCTCTTAGGCAATTGAGTCACTGCCCATCCAGCAAACATCGCGAACCCAACCATGGGGAGATAGAGGTACCTCTCGGCATAGGGAGTCCACGCAAGTTTCCCATGTATTGCCATAATTGGTGGGATAATACACATGACCATAATGAGAATAGGTAAGCGAGTAATGGCAACTCGAAGGTAAAGACAGCTCAACGAAAAAATGCCGGCAAAGGCGATTACGGCAGATAACGGCCGATTAATCGACACTATGGCAAAATTAAGAGGAAATGGCCACAATAGCTTGCTGAAATAAAATCCCATTGCAACGATGCTTTCATATAACAACATGCTGATGCTCTTTGTTTTTCCCCCTTCAACTACTTTTGCGACACCGTTATCAACGGAAAAATCTATTCCAAATCTCAGAACAAGATAAACTGCGAGAGCACTTCCCATTGCAATCAGGACCAGAAACCGCCTGCTTCCCATACCAGAATTTTGCCCTGACCACAGAAAAAATGGAACTATTCCCAAAAGAGCAATTGAAGATTCTTTAGCCAGGAGAGAACAGAGAAAACAAATACTGATGGCTCCGGCAGTCAACAAGTGAGGAAAAGTAATCTTAGCGATGATAAGATTAAGGCTGAGTAAAAAAAAGAAGCAACAGAGCAAGTCGGTTCTTCCTGAAACCCACACCACAGATTCCGTATTGAGCGGGGAGAGACCGAAAATAAGAGCAGCCGCGAGAGAAGGCCATCTGGAATCGGTAACTTTGTTCAGATAAGCACGAGACAATACAAATACAAGGAACGTGTTAAAAAGATGCAATCCAACATTAAGAATGTGAGAGATAAGTGGATCCGCATCTCCCGCCTTGACATCCAGGAAGTAGGACAGTATGGTAATCGGTCTGAAATAGTCGCCACTTGCGCCGACAAAAAGAGACTTCAACGATATTTCAGAAGTCATGAATGTCTTGACGAGAGCAATATCGTCAAGACTCAAGAAACCAGATGTAAGAGCCGGCAAATACGCAAGTGTAACAACTATTCCGACAACTACGAGACTGACCCAATCCAACAAGTCATCACCAGATGTTGCACCGCGGTTTAAATCATTGATGGATTTTATCTTTTTATTCATAAAAGCTCATAATTGAAAAAGGGGGGCATAAACATGCCCCCCCTTTTTCAATCAGTTATCCGATATGACTACTGCGACTTCCACTCGGTACCAGAAAAATCAGACTTGCCTACGTCACCGGTTCCCAAGGCGGTAACATCGCTATCTGAAACTGCCTTACCTTTCCATGCATCATTTTCGATGTACCAGATGTTAGATGTATTATTGGTTGAGGTGAACACCCGGTTACCAGAAGAGTTTTTGGTATTGACAGCATAATCGGTATTGACAGTTCCCGCGGTAGAAGTTGCACCGTTCGTAGTGAAGTAGGAAACACTCACGTTAGTAGAAGGTTTGAAAGTAAAGTCCTTGCCACCCATCGTTGTTGTAGGAATTTTCCCGGCGGCAATGGCTATTCCCTGCATTGCGAGCAACATAGCAACTATAGTAATGATCTTTTTCATGGTTTCCTCCAGTATGTATTTAATCAATTAACTTTCGGGCGGATAGGTTTGATCATCAGCAAATGCGGACTCAAGAGCAGTCTTCAGGTTTCTCAAGTCGCTTGACGCCGCGCTGTTGTACGCCTTGACACGATACGCCGAGAACTGCGGAATCGCAATTGCAGCGAGAATACCGATGATCGCAACGACGATCAGCAGCTCGATGAGGGTGAAACCTTTCCTGTTTCTGAGTTTCTGAAGCATAAGTGTCTCCTTTCTTCTTTTTGCTGCTTGTGTTGGGGTATGGGGGTAATTGGCCAATTATCCGTTTAATCCTTAAACGTTATCGTGAACATAGCAAAAGCCGAACCAACTTATACATGGCTATAATTTCAGCGTTTTACACAACGCAACCGCTTCAACCTGCCACTTCACCACCTATTTCGTCACTTGTGTCTGACGATTTTCGTCACTGGCTCCTCTTCACTCCTCATCCATGCCGAATTTTGCCAAGCGATAACGGAAAGACCGGAACGTTAGCTTCAAAAGTTCGGCCGCTTTCTTTTTCACACCTCCGCTGCGTTCCAACGCCTGAAGCAGAATTCGCTTTTCAATGCCGTCCAGGTAGGCTTCGAGATCCATGCCCTCTTCCGGTAGTTCACACTCGGTGACCGCGCCACATTCAGGCCGCTTGCCCGCGTGGAGCTGCGGCGGGAGACATTCTTCCGAAATCTCGCGATTACCGAGCACAGAGCAGCGTTCGACCAGGTTCTCCAGTTCGCGGACGTTGCCCGGAAAGCCGTATGACATGAGGAGCTTCAGTGCCCCCTGGGTTATGATGCGGTCACTGTAGGGGGGCTGGACGTACTTTTTGTAAAAGTGCTCAACCAGGATGGGGATATCATCTCCACGCTCACGGAGTGGGGGCATTTTGACCTGTACCACGTTGAGGCGATAAAAGAGATCTTCCCGGAAACTCCCCTCCTTCACCTGCTCTTCCAAATCGCGATTGGAGGCGGCCACCAGCCGCACGTCGGCCTTCTGGTCAAGGGTTCCCCCTACCCTGCGGAATTCTTTTTCTTGGATGGCCCGCAAGAGTTTGGCCTGAAGCTGGAGCGGCACTTCTCCGATTTCGTCCAGGAACAGGGTACCACCCTCGGCCTGCTCGAAGAGACCCGCCCGGTCACCAACGGCGCCGGTGAACGCCCCCTTTTTGTGACCGAAGAATTCGCTCTCCATGAGGGTTTCGGGAATGGCGCCGCAGTTGACCGCCACAAAGGGTTTTCCCTTGCGTTGGCTGTTGTAGTGGATGGCGCGGGCCACCAGTTCCTTGCCGGTGCCGCTCTCACCGAGAATGAGAACATTCGCGGTGCTCGGCGCCACCTTTTCGATCAGGGAGTAGACCTCACGCATCTTCTTGCTCTTGCCGATCAGGCCACTGAAGCTGTACCGCTCCTGCACCTCCTGGCGAAGCCGCAGGTTCTCCCTCTTGAGATCTCTCTTTTCCAGGGCGTTACGGGCGAGGATCTTGACCTCTTCTACCTTGAAGGGCTTGGCGATGTAGTCGTACGCCCCGAGCTTCATGGCCTCCACGGCCTGCTCGGCAGTGGAAAAGGCGGTCATGAGGAGGACGGCCGTGTCGGGCGTCATTTCCTTGATGTGGCCCAGGAGGGTAATGCCATCGAGCCCCGGCATCTTTACGTCGGAGATGACCAGATCATACGTCTTGCGTTCAAGACAGACCAACGCCTCTTCGGCGCTGGCGGCCTGGTCAACGGTATAGCCCTCCCGGTCGAGCAGGATGGCGAGGAATTCGCGCATGCTCAGCTCATCGTCCACTACGAGAACATGAATTTCCATGATAGTTCCTTCCGGCGGTTACTGACTGATTGCCGACTCTCCGCTGGATGGGGGAGTCGGCAGAAAGATGACGAACATAGAGCCTTTACCCGGCGTGCTCTCAACAGCAATCCTGCCGCCGTGGGCCTCCACAATCCGGTGAACGGTTGCGAGACCGAGGCCGGTACCGGTGGACTTGGTGGTGAAAAACGGTTCGAAAATACGGGCTACGGTGGCTTCGTCCATGCCGAGGCCGGTGTCGGCAACCGAAATGCGATAGGTGATGCGCCGCTGCCCGCCGCCGCGAATCTCGTCGGATTGGCCGGCCTTCACCGTGATAGTCCCGCCATCGGGCATGGCCCCTGCGGCATTGCCCATCAGGTTCCAGAGAACCTGACGGAACTGGTCCGGGTCCAGCAACGGCCTGAAATTACTGTCAACCCGGTTGTCGATCACAACGCCCTCGAACTGCTCGTCGGACGTAACGAGCGCTGCCAGTTCCGCCACGAGTGATTGGAAATCAACCGGCCGCGGCTCGGGCTGGTTGGGGCGGGCATAGGCGAGAAAATCGCTGATCAGGTCGTTGAGCCGGTCCGTTTCCCTCAGGACGATGTCGAAGAGGCGCCGGTCGGGGTCGGACACGGCTCCCCCCTGGGCAATGAGCTGGGTCGACCCGCTGATGGCGGCGAGAGGGTTGCGGATCTCGTGGGCAATCCGGGCGGAAAGCTCGCCAATGGCTGCCAGCCGGTCAGACTTCTTGAGGCTTTCCTCCATCCTCCTGACCTGGGTTACATCCTGAAAATTGAGCAGGATACCGGCTGCGTCGCTGTCTTTCAACATGAGCGGCACGCTGCTGAAGCCGATGGTAAGCTTCCTTCCCATCTTGGCAATGAACTCGAACTCACCTCTTTTGACGTTGGCAAGCACATCCGCGTAGACACGAAATCCCGGCAACACGTCGAACAGGTGGCAGTCATAGGCCTCGGCAAGGCCGATGCCGGTAAGGGCCTCGGCGTACCGGTTGAAGACCCGGATCCTCCCATCGCCCGTGACGGTAATGAGTCCGCTGTTCAGATTCGAGACAATAGTGCTGTTGAGACGTTCGAGCTCGTCATAGTCGATGGCCTTTTGTTCAAGCTCGGTTTCGCTGCGACGCGCCCGTTCCGCCAGGTAGCCGGTGAGGAGCGCGGTGGAGCAAAAGGCGATGATATTCAGAAAAATCGTATAAAAAATGTACGTAGTGCCCAGTTTCTGCGCCGGCACGGGGCTGAGCCCCAGGTCAACCAGCCTGCCGAAATACTGCAGGTCCATAATGGCGCCATAAATGATGGCGCAGAGGGATGCCGTATAGAGGGCTTCCCGGCGGGCGAGCAGCACGCTGGCGCTGGTTATGGCGAGCAGATACAGGAAGGAAAAGGGGCTCGTGACGCCGCCGGTAAAAAGGATCAGCAGTGTCACGAAGAGGATGTCCCAGATGATCTGGAAATAGGTAACGGTCTGATCGTAGCGCGCGGTAACCCTGAGGAAAAGAAGGGACACTATCGAGAAGCCGTAGGTGGCCACTACGATCTTCGTTATCCCCTCGAGGGCATGCACACCCAAGGGGCCGGTCCCCTTCATTCTCAGGATGATGGTGGACACCAGAAACAGTGACACCACAATCATCCGGGCGAGGATGAACCAGACAACGCGCCGGCTTTCCTTCATCATTTAGCCGCCGACAGTTCCCGCAAGCTTAAAGATCGGCAGGTACATGGCAATGACGAGACCGCCGACAGTGGTGCCGAGAAATACCATCAGCATCGGCTCCATCAGGGCGGTCATGGCACTCACGGCCTCGTCCACTTCATCATCGTAGAAATCGGCGATCTTGCTCAACATGGCATCCATGGCACCGGTGGCCTCGCCCACGGAGATCATCTGCACGACCATGGGGGGGAAGACGCCGCACTCCTGGAGCGGCTCGGCCATGGTCTTACCCTCCGAGATGGCCTGCCGGACCTTGTACACCGCCTCCTCCACCACCTTGTTGCCGGCGGTCTTGGCAACGATCTCGAGCCCGTCCATGATCGGCACCCCACTGGAGATAAGAGTCCCCAGGGTCCGGGTAAACCGGGCGACAGACACCTTCTTGATGATTGGTCCGGCAATGGGTGCTTTGAGGGCAAAGGCGTCTATTTTCTTTCTGCCGCCGGTTGTGGCGTAATACTTTTTGAATCCGACGATAAGGGCAAAAATAAGGCCGATAATCAGGAGAATGTATTTAACAATGAAATTACTGAGATTGATGACGAACTTGGTCGGCCCAGGCAGTTCTCCGCCGAACTCCTGGAACATCTTGGCAAAAGTCGGAATGACGAATACCAGAATGACGCCGACGACGATGACGGCAATTGCCATGATCGTTGTCGGATAGACCATGGCCCCCTTGACCTGTTTCTTGAGTTTCATCGCCTTTTCGATATAGGCGGCAAGACGGTTCAGGATTGTGTCGAGGATGCCGCCGACCTCGCCGGCAGCCACCAGGTTCACATAGAGCTGGTCAAAGACCTTGGGATGCTTGGACAGCGCATCGGCAAAGGTTGAGCCCCCTTCAACCGATTCCTTGACCTTGATGAGAACATCCTTGAAGGTTTTGTTTTCCTGCTGGCTGGAGAGGATGTCAAGGCATTGCACCAAAGGCAGGCCGGAGTCGATCATGGTGGCGAACTGCCGCGTGAACACCACGAGATCCTTGGTTTCCACCTTGGGGGCAAAGCCGGGAAGCTTGATCTCCATGGAGAGGCCTTTTCCCTCTTCCTTTATGGAAATGCTGCCGAACCCGTATTTTTTGAGCTGGGCCTCCACGGCGGCTGCGCTGGCCGCCTCCATGACCCCCTTCTGAACGGTGCCGGTCCTGCTTCTTGCTTCCCAGTTGAACTTGGGCATCTTTCTCCTCCTGTGTACAGATCGATCCGACGGCGGTTACCTCATCTGAGGGCGCTGACCCGGTGGCCGCTGGGCGCTGGCCAGCATCTGCTTGAGTTCGTCGGGATCGGACGAACGGGCCATGGCCACATCAAGCGAAATCCGTCTCTTCTGCAACAGACTGAACAGCGACTGGTTCATGGTCTGCATGCCGAACTTCTCCTGCCCCACCTGCATCTGGGAATAGATCTGGTGGATCTTGTCCTCGCGGATCAGGTTACGGATGGCCGGATTGGGCACCATCACCTCCAGGGCCAGCACCCTCCCCTTGCCCGACACGTTCGGCAGCAGGGTCTGGGACATGACCCCTTCCAGGACGAAAGAAAGCTGGGCGCGGACCTGGGGCTGCTGGTAGGGGGGGAATACGTCCACGATCCGGTTGATGGTCTGCACCGCCGAGTTTGTGTGGAGCGTGGCGAGACAGAGGTGACCGGTCTCGGCAAGGGTCAGGGCCGCCTCGATGGTCTCCAGATCCCGGAGCTCCCCCACGAGGACCACGTCCGGATCCTGACGCAGGATGTATTTCAGGGCGTTCTTGAAGCTTTTCGTATCGGCTCCCACCTCGCGCTGGTTCACCACGCAACTTTTGTGAGGGTGCAGGTACTCGATGGGATCCTCAATAGTTACGATATGATCGTGCCGCTCGGTGTTGATCTTGTCGATGATGGCGGCCAGGGTGGTCGACTTGCCGCTGCCGGTGGGACCGGTAACGAGGATCAGCCCTCGCGGTTTCTCCGCCAGTTCTTTCACCACCGCCGGCAGACCCAGCTCTTCAAAAGTGAGAATCTTGTAGGGAATCACCCGGAACACGCCGGCAACTGCGCCCCGCTGGATGAACACGTTCCCCCGGAAACGGGAAAGCCCCTTGATGCCGAAAGAAAGGTCGAGTTCGTTGGTTTCCTCGAATTTGTGCTTCTGCTGTTCGGTAAGGATGCTGTAGCAGAGCTGCTTGGTGTCCACCGCATTGAGCGGCGGCATCTCTAGGGGGATCAACTGGCCGTCGATCCGGATCTGCGGAGGCGAGTTGGTGGTGATGTGAAGGTCCGAGCCCCCGCGATTGACGAGTTCCGTGAGGAGTTGGTGCATGTTGGCCATTATTGATGTTCTCCGTTACAAAATGTCAGATCTTAGATGAGCGGGATTGAGGCTCCGGGGCTTACGGAGAGTACGCTGAGGAAGCCGTGATAGAGCCACGCCGTGATCGCTCACATATGGCATTTTGTTTAGTCGTCGGCCACGGTAACCCGTAGCACCTCCTCAAAGGAGGTAACCCCCTCCTTGAGTTTGGTCAGGCCCGATTGGCGCATGGTCTTGATGCCCAGGCGCATGGATTCGCGTTTGATTTCGGCCGTGTTGGCGCCGTTGAGAATCAGCTCCCTGATTTCCTCCAGCATGGGCATTACCTGATAGAAGCCGACGCGCCCCTTGTAGCCGGTGTTGTTGCACTTGGCACAACCGGAGCCGCGATAGCAGACGTATTCAGGAGCTTCCTCGGGAGGGACGCCTGCATCGATCAGGGCCTGGATCGGAATCTCCTCCACGGCCTTGCACTCGGAGCAGACCCTCCGGGCAAGACGCTGTGCGGTAATCAGGTTCACCGCCGAGGCAACAAGAAACGGCTCGACCCCCATGTTCAGCAACCGGTTGATGGTGGCCGGGGCATCGTTGGTGTGGAGGGTCGAGAGAACCAGGTGACCGGTAAGAGCGGCCTTGATGGCGATCTCGGCCGTCTCGAAGTCCCGGATCTCTCCGATCATGATGATGTCCGGATCCTGGCGCAGGAACGAGCGGAGCGCGGCGGCAAAGGTAAGACCGATATCTTCGTGCATCTGCACCTGGTTGATGCCGGCGAAGTTGAACTCCACCGGGTCTTCAGCCGTGGAGATGTTCTCGGTAGTCTTGTTGAGCTCGGAAAGCGCCGAGTAGAGAGAAACCGTCTTGCCGCTCCCCGTGGGTCCGGTCACCAGCACCATGCCGAAGGGCTTGTGAATCGCCTCCTTGAAGTAGCTCAGGGCCGTGGACTCGTAGCCCAGCTTGGTCATATCGAGCTGGAGGTTCGACTTGTCCAGGAGTCGCAGAACCACCTTCTCGCCGAACAGGGTCGGCAGGACCGACACCCGGTAGTCCATGTCCTGCCCGCCACCCATTTTGATCTTGATGCGGCCGTCCTGGGGAAGCCGCCGTTCGGCGATATCCAGATCGGCCATGATCTTGATCCGCGACGTAATGGCGTTCTTCAGCTTCAGGGGGGGCTTCATGACTTCGTAAAGGACGCCGTCGATCCGGTAGCGCACCCGGAAGGTCCGCTCGTAGGGCTCGATATGGATATCGCTTGCCTTCTTCTTGATGGCGTCGGTGAGGATCAGGTTAACGAGCTTGACGACCGGTGCATCCTCGGTGGCCCGTTCGAGGGAGGAGACGTCCACTTCGTCATCCTCGCCGACAACCTCCAGGTCGTCCATCTCCAGGTCGTTCATGACATCCGCCAGGGAGGCGGACTGATCATAGTACTTGTCTATGGCGGCCTTGATGGACGACTCGGAAGCGACGACCACCTCAACGTTGTAGCCGGTCATGAACTTGATGTCGTCGATAGCGAAGATGTTCGACGGATCAGCCATGGCAATGATCAGGGTCGAGCCGGCCCTGTTCACCGGGACGATCTGGTACTTCTGGGCAACGTCGGCGGGGATGATCTTGACCACCGCCATGTCGGCTTCGAATTCACTCAGATTAATGGAGGGGACACCATACTGCTTGGAGAGGAACGTGGTGAGATCGGGCTCGGCGACAAGGCCGTTCTTGACGAGGATGGAGCCAAGGCGCTGTTGGCCGCCGGAGGTTCGCTGCTCGTCCAGTGCCTTGACAAGTTGTTCCTTGGTGATGATGTTATTTCGAACCAGGAGTTCTCCCAGTCTGCTAGCCTGCATACACTCTCCGGCGCATTGGCGACAAACCCATCGTAGGTCGTCAAAAGTTCAATGTCAAGAAGTAGTTAGACCATCAGTGCCGCCATGAGACACCCTTTCATGAGTCCCTCGGGAGGCCGTACTCCAGTCCAGATTTCCAGCGCGCACTCGCCCTGGGCCGCCAGCATGCCGATGCCGTTGGCGCAGCGTATGCCGCAACGCTCAGCCTCGGCGAGCAAGGGGGTGACGGCGGGGACGTAGACCATGTCGTACACGGCGCCGTGGGAACCCATGCGGGAGAGATCCATGCCGGGGAAGGCAGTCCCCCCCATCCCCACGGAAGAGGTGTTGACCAATAGGTCAAAATTTTGAACGCACCGATTCAGATTCTCCGGGTCGAGGGAAATTGCAGCAAATTGTGTGCCGACAAAGTGCCGCCCGAACGCCTCCGACAGCTCTTCCCCCCTGGCGATGCTCCGGTTGGCGATAACCACCGATGCCGCCCCTGCCGCGGCCAACGATGCAACTGCGGCCCGGGCGGCGCCACCGGCCCCCATGACGAGAATCCGACACCCGGCCGGAGCAAAACCGAGATCTTCGTTCAGAGACTGAATAAACCCCTTGCCGTCGGTGTTGTATCCGACCAGATCGTTCCCTTCTCGTTTTACGACATTGACGGCGCCGATCAGTCCGGCTTCCGGCGAGAGCCGGTCCAGCAGCGGCAGGATGGCGGATTTATGGGGAATGGTCACATTAAAGCCGACAACGCCCAGTGCCGCCAACCCCTTCACCGCGTCGGCAAGGCGGTCCTCCTCAACGGCAAAGGGAACGTAAGCGTAATCAAGCCCCATGGCCTGCAGCGCCCCATTCTGCATGAGAGGCGAAAGCGAATGGGACACCGGCCGACCGATAATCCCCAGCACCCTGGTAGCGCCCGTAAACGGCATGATCACCTCGCTCCGTAGGCCGCAAGCACTTGCTCAACCTGTGCCCGCAAATCGGGGGCTATGGCCGCGGCGGCCCACAACTCCTCGGCTCCCTGCTGGCGATAGCCCATGCGCAGCAGTATTTCTCCGGCCTCCATGCGGCAGCTGGCGTAAATGAGTATCGCCTTGCCTGTGTCCAGGTCCCTGAAGCCCATCTGGCTCGTGTATCCTCGTGAGGCATAGAGCCTCCACACCGCCAGATCGGGCGGCCGCAGGACGGACCCGCCGTCGTTGATCAACTGATAACAGATGCCGCGCTGCTTCAGGCCGTATTCGGCAAACGGCAGGGAGTAGCGCGTTGAAAAATCTATGAAGACCGGCCTGCTGAGGATCTGTTCCGCCACGGCCAGCTTGAGAGCCACTTCAGCCGACTGCTTTCCCTCCGGCACGGTACGGAGCGCGCTCCTCCCGAACAGGTGCGGGAAGGCATCAAGATACCAATCAAAAACCAGGTGGGGCGTGTGCAGAAGGTCCAGGTCCTCGCGCATCCGTTCCACCCCTTGCAGGTACCAGAGGGGGAAGGCACCGCTGTCGCCCCATGTGAAGAGAACCGCGCCCGGCGAGAGGGAGCGCAGGGTATTGGTGGCGTAATCAAAGGCCACATAATTCTCGTGCTGATCGTTCTCGTAGTAGTTCATGGCGCAGATGGCCGAGGGGAGCACAAGGAGCAGCAGTCCCGCCATAAGCTTTATCGGCACCGATCGCAGTTTCTCCACCGGATTGTTCCTGAGCGCCAGCCGCAGCAGCGTAAAGAGCCCCAGTCCGATGAACACGGCCGAGAGGAGGTAGATCGGGGTGAAGAACTCCTCGGTGAGAAAGATGAGATCACCGGGTGTGTTGAAATAGCCGACAATAACCAGCAGCGAACAGGCAATGGTGAGCAGGTAGGCGATGATTTCGTCCCGGCACCGCGTGAGAAATGCAAAAAGTCCCACCAGCAGCAGCGCAAGGCCGACCCACGTGAACTCCCGCGGGAGGTTGAAGGCGGAAAGCTGCTGCCAGGCAAGGGCCAGGTTCCGGTCCGGTGGTTCAACCGGATATCCCTTACGCAGGAAATTCCAGAGAAACAGGTCGAGGGTCCGGGGATCTCCCCAGTTGAGCAGCGGGTTGCGCAGGGCACGGATCGGCATGTGGAGTTGAATGGCAAACCCCATGAGACCGAAGGCGACCGTAAGAGCAAGCTCCTTCACCCTTGCCGCCAGGCGCCAGTTTTTGGAAAGGATCAGCCACGCGTAGGCAGGGAGCATGAGCACTATGGTCTGATGGGCGCCCGTGGCGAGCCCGCAGATGAATGCCCCCAGATAGATGTGGGACGGCCGCATCTCTCCCTCGTCGTAGCGTTCGCGCCAGGTGACGAGAAGATAAAAGACCATGGCTGTCATGAATGCAACCAGGGGATAGGGCTTGTCGTGGTTTGACTGGAGCCAGAGCCGCGCGGAAAAGGCAAAGGCAAGGGCCGCGGCCAATCCGCACCCCCTGGCAAAGGTATCCGAAAAACGCAGGTCCGGAACCAGTTCTTCCCGCTTCAACAGATGACACGTGAGAAAATAGACTGCAAAACAGGCCGCTGACGCGGAAACGGCCGTGGCGATATTGACCCGGAAGGCGATGTTGCCGAAGGGAAGCCAGGTGAATGGTTTGCCGTAATTGACGAAGAGGGGGTAGCCGGGCGAATGGGCAGTCCCCAGGGAATGGATGGCCGTTATGAACTCGCCGCTGTCAAAAAACGTCACTGAGGGGGCGAGAGTCAGCAAATAAACGGCAAGTGGTATGATGAACGACAGAACGGCAAAGGGATCGATCCGACGAAAAATGGCGGATTGGAATGCGCGCATCAGAACCTCTCCATGAATCTCATTTCCCCTCCGAAGGGGTCCCGGCCCCTGCCAAGGGTCCACTGCGCCGCAGCGCCTTAAGGGAAAGGCCTTCCCTCCAGAGACAGACGATACCCACGGCGATGACCGGAACATAGTTGATGCCGTGAATCACGATGGCCGCGCTCAAGGCCGTCTCGCGGGGAACTCCGAAGGCCAGCAGGCCATAGACGCACGCTGCGTGGTATGTTCCCACATATCCCGGCGACGCCGGCACCATGACCGCAAAGACCAGCAGAACCAGGATGAACAGGGAAACGGCGAACGGGAAGGAAAAGCCGAAGGCTCGCAGGACCAGGTCCACAGGGATAACCGCCAGGATCCAGATAGCCACGGATGTGCTCCCCACCGCCCACCACTCCCGCGGCCGGGGCGAAATCCTGAACCCGCCGAGAAAGGAGCCGACCAGCGGGATGACCCGCTCCGCCAACCGGGCCGGAAAGGGACGGAGCAGTCGTTCGAGAAACCGGAGCGATGCCGCGGTCTTCCTTTTGAGCAGCACGAGCGCCACAACCACCACGCCGTACAGACCGAGCATCATGTACCCGCCGATCACGAGCCCCTGCCCGACCGCCTCGCTTCCCGCCGGAAGCTGAAGCGTGAACAGGGTTGCGAGCAGAAAGAGAAGGACCGTGAAGCCATCCGCCAGGCGATCGAGAACCAGCGTGGCGAACACCGATCCCGGCTCCATTTCCTCACGCCTGGCCAGCACCCAGGCCCGGATGAACTCTCCGAGGCGCGCCGGCAACAGGTTGTTGGCCATGTAACCGATGAGGGTGGCGGAACACAGGTTGGCAAAGCGGGTTTCGCCCAGGGGAGAGAGGAGATACTTCCAGCGCAGGGCACGGACGAGGTAGCTCAGGAGCGTAACGGCCACCGCCACGGCCACGTAGCCGGCATGGATGCCCCGGAACGCCCGCAGCAGCTCATGTCCGTCCACCGAACGAACCAGCAGCACCACAAAAAACACGCTGATCCCTATTCCGAGCCAAAAACGTCTGTCGCCCGGCACTCCTCTCACGCTGCGCCACCACCGAGATAGTCGCGGTATTCGATGATGGAGACGCCCGCCAGGAGCTCGCGACACCGGGCCACATCCCGGCTGATTCCCTCCTTGAGGGCATTGAGATCGGGATAGCGCAGCTCCTCACGTACCCGATCCACGAAATACACGCGGATTTCCTTGCCGTAGAGGTCGTCGTCGAAGTCGAGGATATGAACCTCGATGGTCACCTCTTCATTGCCGAAGGTGGGGTTATTGCCGATGTTGCAGGCCCCGTCCCGGATGGTATCGTTCACTCGCACCTTGACCGCATAGACCCCGGCAGCGGGGATCAGTTCCTTTTCGGTCCGGAGATTGGCCGTGGGGAACCCCAGATCCTTCCCGCGCCGGCGGCCGTGAACCACCGTTCCCCCCACCGAATAGTGCCGGCCGATCAGGCTGACCACCTCACGGACATTGCCCGCCGCGATCATGCGCCGCACGGCACTGCTGCTGTACACCGTCTCGCCGCCGGCGATCTGCTCGAGCACTTCCACCTCGAAGCCGTGCTCTTCGCCCATCCTCCGGAGCATGGCCACATCACCTTCGCGGTTCCTGCCAAAGGCGTAATCATAACCGATGACGAGCTTCTTCACCCCGATCCGTCCCACGAGGATCTCGCCCACGAACCGTTCGGCGCCGATGGCAGCGAACTCGGCGGTAAAGGGGATCGTCAGAAGGCAATCAATCCCTGACGCTTCGATAAGAAGCTCCTTCTCGGCATAGGTGTTGATGAGACGCAACTCCTTCCGGAGCCCCAGGACCTTCAGTGGATGGGGGGTGAAGGTGATCACCATGGAAACCCCGTCCAGTCGCGCGGCCTCACGCTTGACCCGTCTGAATATCTCGCGGTGGCCGAGATGAACACCGTCGAAGTTGCCGATGGTTACCACCGGGCTCGGCAACGGTTCACGAATTTCGTCAATGCTCCGGAAGATTTTCATGACGCGGCGCCGGTCGGCCCCTCGCCGGCCACTGCCTCCACCGGCTTTTTCTTGCCGAAGAGGAGGACGAGCCAGACGCTGATCTCGTACATCATATACAGCGGTACCATGATGACGAACATGGTGATGAGGTCGGCGTGGAAGGCAGCCACAATGGAACTTGCCAGGAGGGCGTAGCGACGGTTGCGGGCCAAGAACTGATAGGTAACAATTCCGAAGCGCGACAGAAGCAGCATCAGGATCGGCAACTCGAAGATGAGGCCGAACATCAGGATCAGGCGGAGGCAGAAGTTGATGTACGCACTCATGTTGAAGAGGCTGTTGAGCCCCTCCGCTTCATAGGACAGGGAGAAATTGATGATGACCGGCCAGATGACTACCAGGAAAAAGAGTGCCCCCACGCAGAAACTCACCGTACTTACGGTCACGAAGGGCAGCACCATCCGCTTTTCTTTCCGGGTGAGCCCCGGCGCGATGAAAAGCCAGAGCTGGTAAAACACAACGGGAAGCGCCAGGATAAATCCGGCGATAACCGATATCTTGCACTGGACGAAAAAGGGCTCAAGGGGGGCGCTGTAGTTGAGCTTGCGCTCCTTGGGTGCCGCGTTCATCGCCTTTTCAAGCTCAAACTGCTTGTAAGCGGCTGGGAAACGCTTGCCCACTTCCTGATATACCTGCTTCTTGATGTCAGTGAGGTAGGTTTCGCCGGTGATCGGCTTCGTAACAAAGTGAAGGAGGCCGTTCGAAAGGTTCCAGGCGAACCCCATGCCCACCACAACCGCCACAATGATGATGATAAGCCGCTTGCGCAGTTCCACCAGATGTTCGAGGAACGGCAGGACCTTCTGATTATCTTCTGACATGTCACCTCTACCTTAACGTACGTGGTTTAACCGATAGACATTAGCACAGCGCGACAACTTGAGTAAAGCGGACGGATGGCGTATCCGGCAAATGTCACCGTTTGGGGCGGCCACCTTTGCCCCCCGTACGCTTCTCCCCGGAACCACGGCCGCGCCCTCCCCCCTTGCCCCGGGATGCCTGAAGAGCCTTGGGACGCTTGCCCCTGACCGGTACCCGCGGATACTCTTCCGTCGCCGACGTCCTTTCCGCCGAGCCCGGCCGGGCTTCGTGCAGCCCCGCGAGAACGAACTCCACCTGCCGCCGCTCAATGCTCACCGCAGCCACCAGAACACTTACTCTGTCGCCGATCCGGAAGGTCTCCTTTGTCCGTTCCCCCACCAGCGAATGCCGTTTCTCCTCGTAACGGTAAAAGTCGTTGGCCAGGGTAGAGACATGAACCATCCCCTCGACAAACAGATCGATCAGTTCCACGAAGAAGCCGAAGGAACTCACCCCGGTGATATAGCCCTCAAAGGTTTCGCCGACCCGCTCCTTCATGAACTGGGCCTTCTTGAGCGCCACGATCTCCCGCTCAGCCTCCATGGCGAGACGCTCCCGGCGACTCGTCTGCTCGGCCGTCTCCGGCAGGACGGCGGCCAGGCGTTCCTGCTCCTTCTCAGTCATGGCCCCGGCGAGAATGTCCTTGAGAATGCGGTGCACAACCAGGTCGGGATAACGGCGGATGGGGGAGGTAAAATGGGTGTAGCAACGGGCCGCCAGGCCGAAATGCCCCAAGTTTTCGTGGCTGTAGCGGGCCTGCTTCATGCACCGCAGGAGCACCTCGTTGATCATCCGCTCCTCGGGCTTTCCCTCGGCTTCGTCGATGAGCCGCTGAAGTTCGTGGGGGTCGACCCGGTCGCCATCCATCCGGAAGGCATAGCCGAAATTGAAAATGAACTCCCGGAAGTCGGTCAGCTTGGTCGGGTCAGGCGGTTCGTGAACCCGATAGAGAGAGGGTATGCCCCGCTCCTCGATGTGGGACGCCACCGCCTCGTTGGCCGCCAGCATGAACTCTTCTATGATCCGGTGGGCCAAGTTGCGCTCGGACCTGATGATATCCACCATCTCCCCCTGGAGATCCAGGACGATCTGCGGCTCGGGCAGGTCGAAGTCGATGCTGCCGCGCTTTTTCCGCTTCTCCATGAGACGCAGCGCCAACTCCTTCATTACTCCCAGGTCGTCTACCAGGTGACGGTTGGCCTTGATGGCCTCCGGATCGCCATCCACAAGCACCTTACGAACCGTCGTATAAGTGAGCCGTGCGGCGCTCCTGATCACGCTCGGATAGAACGACGAGGACTTCATGGCCCCGCTGCGGGTGAACAGCATCTCGGCCGTGAGCGTCAGGCGCTCCACCTGGGGGTTGAGCGAACAGATGCCGTTGGAAAGTTCCTCGGGCAGCATGGGGATACAGCGATCGGGGAAATAGACCGAGGTTCCCCGCAGGTAGGCTTCACGGTCCAGGGCAGATCCCGGTCTCACGTAGTGGGACACATCGGCGATGGAGACCCAGAGCCGGATGTCGCCCCCCTTTTCCCGCTGCACGGATACCGCGTCATCGAAATCCCGCGCCGTCTCGCCGTCAATGGTGACGGTAAGCCGCTCCCGCAGATCCACCCGTTTGGCCACGTCCCCCCTGCGCACCTCCTGCGGAGTGGAACGGGCCTCGGTCAGCACGTCTACGGGAAATTCATAGGGAAGGTCATGCTTGCGGATAATGGTGAGGACCTCAACCTCGGGGTCGTCGGGAGAGCCCAACACTTCCACGATGCGCCCCTCCGCCTTCTTCCGCTCCGTTGGCCAGGCCGTAAGCTCCGCCACTACCACCTGACCGCTGCGGGCCCCCCCCCATGCTTTTGGGGGAACCGCGATATCCCGGGTGATGCGGGTGTCGTCCGGCTGGACGAACCCCACCCCGCCGGCGGTGTCGAATCGGCCGACGATCCGCTTGAGCCCCCGTTCGATGGTCCGGATAATCCGCCCCTCCTTCTTCCCCCCCCGCTTAAAGGATTCAACCCGGACTTCAACCAGATCCCCATGAAGGTTTCCCCCCAGGTATCGGGCCGGGACGTAGACGTCGTCTCCTCCCCCTTCGGGGACCACGAAGCCGTATCCCTCGCGATGAGTGACAAGACGCCCCCGGACGACGGTTTCCTCTGACGGGACGGCGTAGCGGTTGCCGCGCTGTTTCACCAGATCACCCGCCGACACCAGTTGGTCCACGAACTGCTTGAATCCCAGCCGATTGGCCTTGGTTACGCCAAAGGCCTGCATCATGTCCCTGAAGGGGGCGCTTCCCCCCTGCTCGCGGATGAACGCGAGGACTTCCTCCCGTTTCCGTTTCATCATCCGTCCCCTCTCCCGGCTGTGCGCCACGGCTACTATGCATGCAGTTTCACGGCAAAGTCAATCCGTATACGGGCGCAATCACTGAAAAACCCTTTGCATTTTCCGTCCCCTTGCGGGTAGTATCTAAACCGTTGACGCCGGCCGGCGGTTCGGGGCCGGCGTTTTTCATGCCACTCACCGGTGTGGCCCCGCCTGCCCGCCGTGCCCCACGAGGTTGCAGTATATGTACACCAGACTCCTTGTTGCGCCCCTCGCCTGCCTCCTGTTCGCGGCGTCAGCTTTTGCCCAGCCCACGGCTGCGGTTCCTGATGCACCGCTCCGCAATGCAGCACTTCGTATGAAAGAAAAAGATTACCGTGCTGTGCGCGACGAGCTTCGCTCCGCCCCGCCGTCTCCCGAGCGGACCTTCCTGGACGGCGTGGCAGCCCGTCGCCTTGAGCAGTGGCCCGAAGCCTCCGAGCTTCTTGGCGTTGCGGCAAAAAATCTCCCACTGTTGGCCGATTACGCACTGTTCTGGCAGGCGGAGGCACTCATGGTGGCGGCCCGCTACGACGAGGCAGAAGAAGCGCTGCAAAGGCTCGTGGGAACCTGGCCCGACAGCCCAACCCTGCGGAAGGCGCGCATGCTCCTCGCGGATGCTCTTTTCGCCCGCAAAGAGTACCGTCAGGCCCATGCCTCCTATATACGGTTCATTGAACTGTACCCATCGGGAACCGACTCAGTCACCGCCACCCTGAAAGCGGCCCTCTGCCGCGAAGGCCTTGAAGACCCGGGACGGGCTGTCCAGGAGTTGCGGGCTATCTGGATTGCCTATCCGGCATCTCCCGTGGCTGAAACCGCGGAACAGGAACTCAAACGACTCGAAGCGCTCGGATTCCCTGCCGTTCCGCTAACGCCCGATGAACTCCTCAAACGAGGAACTACGCTCTATAATCTCGGCAAGTACGAACGCGCCCTTGCCGTCTTCAATACCATTCCCCTCAAGGAGCAGCCTGCCGGCTTCAACGACCGCGTGGCACTGAAAGTTGGCGAGACACTCCTGAAACTGAGACGGTACAAAGATGCTGCCCGCACATTCTCCGGCCTCATAGAGCGTGAGCCGAAGCGGGAGATTGCCGACGAAGCCCGTTTCCTGCTCTCCCGGGCCCAGGACAAAGCCGGCAACGATGACGAGGCATTTCTCGGCTTTCTCCAGCTGGCGGAGACCGCCCCCACCTCGGAATGGGCGGACAATGCGCTTCTGGAGGCGGCTTTCGTCCGCAAATTCCAGGGGCGGTACGCCGAGCAGCTGGCAGTCCTGGAAAAACTGCTGACAACCTATCCCGGGACGAAACTCAAGCCGCGGGCATTGTGGGAAACTGCCTGGGCTCGCTACAACACCGGCGACTATCGCTCTGCCGCGGAGTCATTCCGGCTTCTGACCGCTTCTGCCGACTACCGCGAACGGGCACTGTACTGGCACGGGCGTTCCCTGCAGCGCACCGGAGAAGAAACTGTGGCCCGGCAAAGCCTTGCCATGCTTGCAGAGGAATTCCCCTTTTCCTTTTACACCTTCACGGCGACCGCCCCGGCACCCCAGGAAGGGGCAATGCCCCTGATAGCGCACGACCTGCGCCAGATCATCGCACCGCCTGCCGGACACGAACGGGCACGGGCACTTATCGCCATGGGGCTCAATGATCAGGCCAGGAGCGAACTCTCCCTCGCCCGCAAAAACGGCCCGTCGCGGGGCAAGGGGCTCCTGGGCATCGCCCGTCTCTACCTGGAGATGGATGATTATTCATCCGCGGCAGCGGCCCTGCGCGGGGAGCAGCCCCGCCGCATGGACGGCGAGACGGCGACTACCTGGGGGCTGCTCTATCCCCGCGGCTTCAGCGAGTCGGTCGCAGCCGAGGCAAACCGCTACACTATCCCTGAAGAATTGATCTTCGGTCTCATCAAGGCCGAAAGCGGCTTCTCTCCCGTTGCCCTGTCGCCGGTCGGCGCGGTGGGACTCATGCAGCTCATGCCGTCCACTGCCAAGGGCATGGTCAATGGTTCGTCCACCTCCACCGGTATTTCCCTGCGCCTCACCGACCCAGCCTTCAATGTCGGCCTCGGAGTCCGACACCTGAAAGACCTGCTCAAGCAGTACAACGGCAATGTGGTTTCCGCCGTGGCGGCCTACAATGCGGGCTCCAGGCCGGTGGACCGGTGGCGGCGTTCCCTTGCCGGCCTGCGCGAAGACGAATTCATCGAGAACATTCCCTACTACGAAACCCGCGAGTATGTAAAAAAAGTCCTGACTTTTGCGGAGGTATACCGCAGGCTCTACCGTCCTGCCGCACCGGCCCTTGCGTTTCTTCCCCCGGTCAGCGCACCGGAACCACCCCAACCAGCCCCGACCAATAATGCGCCGCCAACTGCGGTACTAGCCAGCCCACCCGAAGCGGCAGTCCTGACGGCACCGGTTCGGCAACAGCCCGAATAGCCTCCACCTGCACTGCCAAGCGGACATGGGTAATGCATACACACATTGACAGCATACTGATTATCTGTACAATGATTGTCATTATTCACAGTGATCGGATGACGCATGTACGACATTGAAAACAGTATCGGCTTCCTCCTTGCCAAGGCCTACCAACGGGGCTTTGCACTATTCAAGGAACAACTGGACCCATACGGACTGACCCCTCCGCAGTTCAGCCTTCTTGCTTTTCTCTGGAAGGAAGACGGTCAGTCCCAGACGGCCTTGTCCCAGAAGACCCTCATTGACCGGACCACCATCGGCGGTCTCGTTGACCGGCTCGAAAAACTCGGGCTGGTCAAGCGGCAGCCCCACCCAGAGGACCGCCGCGCCTATCGAGTCTGCCTCACCGGACGGGGCAAGGAGCTCGAACACGAACTCTGCGCCACCGCGGCGGAGGTACTAACCCTCTTTCTCGCACCCCTGTCCGATGACGAGCAGGACAACCTGCGGCACCTTTTGAAACAAATCAGGATCGCGCCGGAGAATCGCCATGAAACCTCTAGCACCCCGTAGCCTTTCCTTCCTGATCCTTGCGCTCTGTGCAGCGACGCCGGCCATGGCCAGCGCGCTTTCACTCAAGGAATGCCTGAGTCTGGCCGCGGCCGGCAACTACTCGCTGGCCGTAACAGCTTCCGACCGCCTTATCGCGCAAGAGGCGATCACCCAGGCCCGAAGCGGCTTTCTCCCGCGCGTGGACTTCCAGGGCGGGTACACCCTCCAGGCAAAGCCCCAGGCGGTGAATTTCGGCGAACGGGGCAGCATTGAGACCCAGGACGGCACCTATGGATTCTTCAACCTCTCCGTGACCCAGACCATCTATGATTTCGGCCGCACCTCCTCGCGCCGGCAGCGGGCGTCCCTCCTCCACGAGGCGACTGCCCAGCAATACGCAGCGGCCGAGAAAGACGTATTCCTCCAGGTTGTCGAGGCCTATTTCGGCATCCTCGAAGCACGGCGCCTCCTCGGCACCGCCGAGGAGGAAGTGGCCCAGCGAACCGACCATCTGCGGATCGCCACCAATCTCTTCGAACAGGGGGTGGTCACCCGCAACGACCTGCTCCAGGCCCAGGTCAGACTGGCGGAAAGCTCCCAGAAGCGCCTGGTGGCGGCAAATCGTCTCGAAAACCGCTGGATGTACCTGAATCACCTGGCCGGAAGACCTCTCGATCAGCGTGACGAGCTTGAAGAGGGAACTGAATCCGCCATGCCCGATACCGCCGGGGCCGAAGAACGCGCCTTTGCCAATCGTCCCGAACTGACTGCCCTTGCGCGAAGCGCAGACGCCGCCGATGCGGAAGTTTCCGAGGCCAGGAGCGGTTACTACCCCGAACTCTATGCCAAGGCCGGTGTCGACTACGTGGAGAACAGCAAGGTGCGCGAGCAGGCAATCTATGCCGCAACGGTGGGGCTGAAGATCAATCTCTTCGAAGGGTTCGCCACGGAATCCAGGCACCGGCAGTCAGTCGAGCGCCTCTCCAGAAGCCGCGATGCGCTGCGACTGGCGCGGGAACAGGTCCGGCTCGAGCTTGCCACTGCCCTGAACGATGCCCGGGTGGCGGAACAGCGGATCAAGAGCGTTGAAACGGCAATCCGCCAGGGAGAAGAAAACCTGAGAATCAACCGGGACCGCTACCAGGCCCAGGTCGGCACGGCCACCGATGTGCTCGATGCCCAGACACTGCTTACCCAGATCAAGACCGATTATCACCGGGCCGTTTTCGACTTCCAGGTCGCCAAGGCCCGTGTCAGCAAAGCCATGGGAGAACTGTAGGCATGACAACGGAACAGGAACTACCGGACCGGGGAGAAACCCGGGAAACCCCGTCGGCCAAGCCGGCGCCACAGAGCAAGGGGAGCGGCGGCAAGCGGAGACGGGCGGGCATTGTCCTGCTCATACTGTTCGTGGTTGGGGCGGTGATCGGCCTGCGCTGGCTCGTCCACGGCATGACGTACCTAGCCACGGACAACGCCTTCGTGGAATCCCACATCCATGCGGTGTCCTCCCGGGTGCCGGGTACGGTCGCCGTGGTGTATGTCACTGACAACCAGGCCGTGAAAAAAGGAGATATCCTTGCGGAACTGGATCCCAACGACTACCGGACCCGGGTCAGCGAGGCCACGGCAGCCCTTGCCATGGCCCGCAACGAGACATCGGGCGACTATGCCCAGGTGGAAGCGGCGCGTGCCGCGGTCGACCATGCCCGGGCGCGCCTGGCCCAGGCCGACCTGGACCTGACACGTGGCACGGCTTTGCTGGCAAAAGAGGTCATCCCCCGCGAACAGTTCGACCGGCTCGAAACAGCGAAGCGGGTGGCGGCGGCCCAGGTGCGCGAGGCAGAGGAGCAGATGCGCAAGGCACAGGCCGAAATCGGCCTGTCCGGGAACGGCAGCCGTGAAGCCCGCGTGGCGCTGCGCGATGCCCAGCTCGCCACGGCGTCCCTCAACCTTTCCTACACGAAGATTCTGGCGCCCGCCGACGGTTACGTCACGCGCAAATCGGTGGAGCCGGGCAACACGGTCCAGGCGGGCCAGCCCCTCATGGCCGTGGTCGACCTGGATGACGTCTGGATCACTGCCAACTACAAGGAGAGCCAGCTTACTCACATGAAGCCGGGCCAGAAGGTGACCTTTACGGTTGACGCCTATCCCGGCCGCACCTTCTCGGGCAGGATCGACAGCATCATGGCAGGAACCGGCGCGGCCTTCTCGCTCTTGCCGCCCGAAAACGCCACGGGCAACTACGTGAAGGTCGTCCAGCGGGTTCCGGTCAAGATCGCCGTGGACAGGGCAAGCGATCCCGGCCACCTGCTGCGGGTGGGCATGAGCGTGGTGCCGTCGGTGGATGTGGAGCGCTCTCTGGGCGACATCCTCCACGGGCTCTGGCCGTTCTAGAAGGCAGGAGACGTGGAACCGGACACGAAAACCGTCAACAAGTGGCTCATCACCATCACGGTGATGCTGCCGACAATCATGGAGATCGTCGACACCTCCGTGGCGAACGTGGCGCTTCCCCACATGCAGGGGAGCCTCAACGCCGGCACCGACGAAATCACCTGGGTGCTCACCTCCTACCTGGTGAGCAACGCCGTGGTCCTCCCCATGACCGGCTGGTTTTCGCGACTCTTCGGCAGGAAACGGTTCCTCATCTCCTGCATCACCCTCTTCACCATTGCCTCGTTTCTCTGCGGCGCCGCGCCCAACCTGGCAAGCCTCATCTTCTTCAGGATAGTCCAGGGCGCTGCTGGTGGAGCCCTGATCCCGAGCAGCCAGGCGATCCTCATGGAGACATTCCCGCCCCGGGAACGGGGAATGGCCAACGCCATCTTCGGCATCGGCGCCATGTTCGGCCCCATCATCGGCCCGGCCCTGGGGGGCTGGATCACCGACAACCTGAACTGGCGCTGGATTTTCTACATCAATATCCCCATAGGCATCCTGGCGGTGATCATGGCGGTCTACTTCATCTTCGACCCCCCCTATCTCCGCCGCTCCAAGCTGTCCATCGACTGGTGGGGGCTGGGGTTGCTGACCGTCGGACTCGGGGCGCTGCAGATCGTGCTCGACAAGGGACAGCAGGACGACTGGTTCAACTCATCCTTTATCACCGGCGCATCCATCATCTCGGTACTTGCGCTGATGCTCCTCGTCTATGTGGAGCTCAGGCACGAGCACCCAATCGTCAACCTGCGCCTGTTCAAGGACATTTCATTTTCCGCCGGCAATCTCATCATGTTCATGATCGGGTTCTGCCTCTACAGCTCAATCATGCTGATCCCCCTCTTCCTCCAGACGCTCATGGGCTACGATGCAACCCTGGCCGGGATGGTCCTGGCCCCAGGGGGGGTGGCTACCCTGCTGACCATGCCGTTCGTGGGGGCGGTCATCTCACGCTACGACGGCCGAAAAGTGGTCCTGGGCGGGCTTCTGATCGGTTCGACCGCCATGTTCCTCATGCAAGGGTTCACCCTGGAGGCATCCTACTGGGACTTCGTCTGGCCGCGAGTGGTCCTCGGCGTGGGGCTCGCCATGCTGTTCGTCCCCCTCAACACCGTGACCCTCATGCCGATTCCCAGGGAAGAGATGGGGAATGCCACCGGCATGCTCAACCTGATGCGCAATATCGGCGGCAGTGTGGGCATCGCCGTTGCCGCCACCCTCATTGCCCGGTATCACCAGTTTTACCAGAATGTCCTGGTGGAACAGGTAACGCCGTACAATCCTGTGGCACAACAACGGCTCAGCATGCTCGCGGAAGGGATGCAACAACGGGGAATGGATGGGGTGACCGCAGGGAAAGCTGCTCTCGGAGCACTCTACGGTGTTATTCAGAAACAGGCGGGGATGCTGGCATACAACCGGATATTCTGGATCGTGGGGATCGCCTTTCTCAGCGTGATCCCTTTCCTGCTGCTTCTGCGGCGCCCGCGTCACACGGGCGAATCCGCGGGGACGCACTGACCGCTCTCACGTCATCAGATCATCCGTCAGCTCGTTCGTATCGTCGGCCCGGCGCGGGAAATGCCTGGCCAGTTCGGCCCCGCACCCGGCAACAGCGGCGCAGAGGGCATCACAGCCTTTTCCCTCCCGTATCCCCCGGGCCAATTCACCGGCCAGTCCCTCCCAGAATCCCGGCGGTATCTTCGCGTTGATCCCCCGGTCTCCCAGAATCCAGACCTTGTGTTCGAGGAGTGATATGAAAATGAGGACACCGGTTTCCTGCCGAGTCCGGTAGAGCCCGCGTTCATAGAACGCACGCACGGCCCGCTCACGCACGGCCTCGGCAAGGCGAGCCCTGCCGACAAAGGGAAGTTTCAGGCGCGGGATCCGGCGCATGACTGCCCGCGCAGCCGGAAACAGAATGAAAACAAGGGGTATGTACGTCCAGATGGTCACATGGTGGAGCACCACGGCAACGGCAATCGACACCAATCCGGCCAGGAGGACGGCACCGAGTGTCTCCGCCTCACGGTAGCTGTCACTGTCAGTCACCACCATGGTTACAATTTCGCCAGAGGTAGCCGCTTCTGCAGCAGCCACGGCGTTGCGGATTCGCTCCTTTTCCGCGGACGAAAAAAACAATTCAGCCTTCATTCCTGATTACCCCGCCTCACCAGTCGCCCGAAGCTCCGCCGCCGCCGAAACCACCCCCGCCGCCGGAAAAACCACCCCCCGACGACCAGCCTCCACCATACCCTCCCCCAAAGCCACCGCCGAGGTACGGGCCGCCACCAAAGCCTCCTCCGCCCCTGCCGCCGCCGAACAGCGAGGTGAGCGCGAGGCCGGCCACGAATCCGGCCACCGCAAGGCCGGCAAGCAAAACAAGGCCAAGCCCCGGGACGGTAAGCAGGGTAACCAACGGCAACCCGACAGCACCGGCGAGGCCGCCGAGGATACGGGAAAACGCTCCGAGAAAGACGCAGGCAACCCCGACAAAGATGAGCAGACCCATGATGGGAGGGGCACTTTTCTTCCCCTGCCTGAGATCACGCGGTGCGTTGGCATACTCCCCCTTCACCGCGGCTGCCATGGCCGACACGCCGGCTAGAATTCCGCCGTCGTAATCCCCCTGCCTGAAGTAAGGGGCAATCTCGCCCCGGATAATCCGTCCGGAGACAAGGTCGGTCAGGCGCCCTTCGAGCCCCCGCCCCACCTCGATCCTCACCTTCCGCTCGGCCCGGGCAACCAGAAAAATGGCACCGTTGTCAGCACCTTTCTGTCCGATCCGCCAGGCATCCGCCACCCGGATGGAAAATTCCTCAAGATTGTCGCCTTCCAGGGAGGGTACCGTAAGCACGACGATTTGGGTCGAATCGCTCCGTTCGAGATCGGCCAGGATCTGCTCCACCCGTTGAGTTGCCTGCGGAGACAGGAGTCCGGCGTAATCGTTCACGTACCCGCGTAGTTGCGGCACGTCGCGTGCTGCGGCGAATATCGGGAACAGAATGATGCATATGGCGAGAAGCAGGCGCTTCATGTTCAGACCGGAGATCCGGGACCTCGTCAAAACTTCACTTTAGGCGCGGCCTTGGCACCTTCGTCGGCCTTGAACGGTTCCTTGCGCTCCAGGTGGAGCAGCAGCTTGTTCGTAAGGCTGTTGGGGAAGGTTCTGATGCTGGTATTGAAGTCCTGTACCGCCTTGTTGTAGCGGGTCCGGGCTACATTGATCCGATTTTCGGTCCCTTCCAGCTGGTTCTGGAGATCAAGGAAGTTCTGGTTGGCCTTCAGATCCGGATATCGTTCCACCACGACCATGAGCCGCGATAACGCGCTGGAGAGCTCCCCCTGGGCCTGCTGGAACCTGGCCAGGGTTTCCGGATTGTTCACGGTATCACGGGTCACCTGCATGGACCCGACCTTGGCCCGGGCTTCGGTCACCGCCGTCAGGGTTTCAGCTTCATGCTTCGCGTACCCCTTGACCACCTCCACCAGATTGGGAATGAGATCGGCCCGCCGCTGGTACGCCGCCTCAACGTCGCCCCACGCGGCAAATACCGCCTCTTCGTTGGCCTGCATCACGTTGTAGCCGCAGCCCGAAAGCAGCGACAATCCCAGCAGCGCTGTCACCATCATCACCAGTCGTTTCATGGGTCCTCCACCATCCTGGAATAATGCCACTCTCAAGGATAATCATCAGCCGGCCGGTTGTCATCCCCCCCATAGCTCATTTTCATGACGATCACGGCACCGTTGCAGATGATCGAAACGATATTGGCGGCAATGAGCGGGAGATCGCGCAGGAGCAGGCCATATCCGAGCCAGAGGAACAGGCCGGTAACAAGAAGCACCGGTTGCCAGATCGAAATGTCGCGCACCCGTTTGGTCCTGAAAGCTCTGATCACCTGGGGTATGGCGGCTACGCTCGTGAGGATTCCCGCCGTAAGTCCAAGCAGCGTCGTGACAGTCATGCCCCCTTCTTTCCCTTGAACTGGTCGGCCGCCCAGTCGATCTGGGTCATCATCCCGCGCAGAATGGCCACCTCGCGGCTATCCAGCTCGGAGCGCGCAAAGATGCGCCGCAGCGAACGCATCAGGTGGGCGGGATTCTGGGGATTGAGATACCCGATACGCATCAGGGTACGCTCCATATGTTCGAAGAGGGGTTCCGTTTCGGCTGATCCCGCAAGGGGACGATCTTCCCCGCCCACTGTCCGGCTGCCCAAGGAGGTGAACAGCTCGTAACAGAACACCATCACTGCCTGGGCCAGATTCAAAGAACCGTACTCCTCCGACGAGGGAATCGTGGCATGCCAGCGGCACAGGGAAAGCTCATCGGTGGTCAGACCGTTATCTTCCCTGCCGAAGACCAGGGCGGCACGGTTGCCTGCAAGATTGGCGGCAAACTTCGACACGATCTCCTTCGGTGAAAAGATCTCCTGACGGTATTTGCCGTGGCGACGGGTCGTGGCCACGGACAGTTCCGTATCAGACAGGGCATCTTCAAGGGACTCGAATACTCTGGCCCTCTCAAGAAGATCCCGGGCGGAAACTGCAAACTTGAGTGCTTCCGGGTGATCGAGACGACACCCCTTTACGATTCGCAGTTCACCGAGCCCCATGTTCTTCATGGCGCGACACACCATCCCCACATTGCCGGGGCTCTGCGGCTCCACCAGTACTATGGCGACCCGCTCTTTCAGGGAAACGCCCCCGGTCACTTCATGATCCGACATCGTTCTTCATTCCTCCCATCAATCGAACTCCCGTTGCCTCATTCGTTTGAGCCGTTCACGGGCGGGTCTCCTTCTCATGCGGGCATGGATCAGATGAAACAGCCACATGCAGAAGACAAGCCCTGCCAGAATTGCCAGCAGATGCGACTCGTACCGGCTCACGTCCTCCACGAAGAGTGACGCGCTCTTACCGAAAAAATAACCCGCCAGGGAAAATAGCACTGCCCAGAGAGAGGCACTGCAGAGGTTCAGCCAGAGGAACCGCCGGGCGGGGAACGTGGTCATGCCGAGAATGATCGGCAGGATGATTCTGAAACCGTAGGTGTAACGCGAAACAAAGGCAACAAAGGTACCGTAGCGCTCGATAAGTCGGAGGGCCTTGCGGAACTTGCGGGCGATAAGAGTAAACGCCTTCAGCAGCCAGGGCCCTTTCCAGCGCCCCAGGTAAAAGTAGAACTGATCCCCGGCAAACGCGCCCCCAAGGGCGGTCAGGATGACGCCTCCGATATCCAGATACCCCTGGAACGCAAGGAACCCCGCAAGTATGAGCCCTGCCTCGCCCTCAAGGAAGGTCCAGACAAAGAGCACTCCGTAACCGTAGGTTGTCAAGTATTGGCCAAGGAATTCCTGCACGCAGCCTCCGAGAGGAGTGTACCACGCATTTCCGGCGTCGTGACGTGGCCCGCAAAAGAGAAAAGGGCTTTGCCAGCCCTTTTCTCCGCGTAATGTGAGAAGCAGCGATCAGCGCAGCAGCCTGAGAAGGTACAGAAACGTACCGCCGGCTGTCAGTCCCGAAGCAAGCCCCGCCGCATCATGAACCATCAGGGAAAACTGGCGGCGGCCCATGAACTGTTCCGGCAATGTGACACCCAGGTTCTGCATGATGATCTGCCAGTCATAGTCCCAGTTGTAGACCTGAAGGTACAATTCAGACCCTTTCCACAGAAAGATAGCAACAAAGACGACGCCAAAGGCGATAAAGCCGTTGGCTATCACCGAATCTCGAATCTGCAGATAAATCTTGCGAATTATATCAATATTTACCAGCGACAGGAAAACCCAGGTGCTGTTTTCAATCATGCCGATGTTGCGCAGAACCGGATACTGGGGCTCAGGGTTGACAAAGATAAAGATCACCGACCCCACGAGAACACCGAGAATGGAGAGGTAGACGACATGCTTGCTCCCTCCCAGCTCTAGGGTTCGGCTGAAGATATAATACTCCTGGAACCCGTGGGTCATGACCATGATGGCAACGGTGCCAATGATGTAATGGATCGCCTCCAGTTGGGTATACGCGGTCCAGGGAGCGTCCAGCGCCTTCTCGACCACATAGAGCTGGCTCAGGAAAATGAGAAAAAAGCCCATGGAGATACTGGTCCAGACCCGGGCATTGTCCATGCTGAAGTAAAAACTAACGCATCCGGCCAGAAACCAGAAGATAATCTGAACCAGGTCAACGGTTGATATGTCTGCCATCGTTCCCTCTCGAGCACTCCAACGATTGCATTGTCACAGAAGTGATTTCGTCCGTTCCGCGATTTCGTTTTTCATGGTCTCCAGCATTTCCTTGGCTTTGGATATGCTGGTCAGGAGCTTTGCCCCTTTCTCCACACCGGCAAGGAATGCGCCGACCTGAGAACCGTCCGTGAGGGAGCGGCGCCCGCCGCGGTCATTCAGTTCCTTCTCAACGAGCGAAGCGCCCATTTTACCGACATAGGCCATGGCTACTTCCTTGAGATCGTCTTCAAGTTCCTTCAATGCGTCATCTGCATGCTGTCGACCAACGACCTCCGCATCTTTCCGGATCTTTTCCCGTTCTGAGGAAAAGCGAGCCGTGGTCGACTCCCAGAGCTTGGCAATGTTGACCATTTCCAACAGGTCGTAATGCATGAGTTCTTCAGCGCTCTTGGTCGACAACACGTCAATTTTGGCTCCGGGCAGGCCGGCGATTTTCTGGGACTCGGAAGCGGATGTCTCTATATCGTGGGAACCATCATGAAAAAAACCAAGGGGTGCCCCATCCTTGTAAAAGATAAGGGCTGTCCGGTCCTCGGTATATATCCTTAAACAACCGTTGAGACGCTGGGCTTTCATCTTTTCGAGCAAGCCCTTGATGTCGATCAGCTTGAGCTCCTGCCCCTGGTACAGCACATCACCATGGAGCATCGCATGGAGACACATGGTGAGATCCCTGGAGAGCTTGTACACGCTCAAGGCACCGCCACCGCCAAAAATCTGAGTACATACGCCGGCAATGGCTTCGAAGCCGGTCTGCCTCTTTCCGTCCTGCTCAAGCATGGCGCTGATCAGCTTTCCGGCCTCAAAAAAGAAAATTGCAATGGATGAAGGAAACGAAAAGCAGAGATAGCCGGTGAAAGAACTGCTTTTCAGCTTCTCAAACATGTCGGGGATCTTGACCTTGGACGCCGCAATGTTCTCATACAACGGATTCCCTTTGGGAAGAAGAAACATTCCGATCTCCTTTAGCATACTAAAGTTTCAAGGTAAAAACGCATGTGCGGCGCTACCTGAACAGCAGCGTCACCCTATGCCTGCTGGTTGCGCGAACCCTCGTAGATTCGCTCAAAGAGAGGCTCTATGCGAAAGAACGTCTCAAGAACCCGAGGATCGAAATGACTGCGCGGCGTGATCCGCTCATCGCCGTTCAAGAAGACATTGCGCGCTTCTGCGTGGCTCAGGGCGTTTTTATAACTGCGCCTGGAACGGAGAGCATCATAGACATCAGCAAGCTTCACGATTCTACCGGCCAGCGGAATGGCTTCACCCTGCAAGCCTCGGGGATACCCGCTTCCATCCCAGTTCTCGTGATGAGTCAGAGCAATCTCCCGTGCCACGCTCAGACGGGGAGAATCACCCAGAATCTGCTCTCCGAATTCCGGATGTAGGCGCATGATGCGTTCTTCAGCCTCATCAAGGGGGCCGGGCTTCAAGAGGATGGCCGCCGGAACCCGAATCTTTCCCACGTCGTGCATCTGAGCCGAATAGGATATCACCTCGACAAAGTCGGGAGAGAGATCCATATGCGCGGCAAGGGCTCCGGCATAGCGATTCACCCGTACGATATGGTCACCCGTGCTCTCCTCTGCCGCCTCGCATGCCCGAGCCAATGCCTCGATGGTGTAAATGAATGCATGCTCGGTTTCGCGAACCATCGCCGACAGCGTGACGAGGGAGCCAATGACAACCGACAGTCCGCGAAGCACATCGCCGTCGTACTCTGTGGCTTCCCCGGCGTAATTAAATGCAAGGAGCGCACCATTACTCTCGCCGCTGATCTGGCATGCGACAAAGTTCCTGATCGGCTTTGCTATATGTTTGACAATGTCGGGATGAAAGATTAGCTGATAGCGGTCAATCGATTCGAAGCTCTCACGCCAGTTCGACACGAGAACCTCGCTACCGAGGCGGCCCAGTGAATAAACCGAGTCGGCATCTACGAGAATTTCATCTGAACTTCTTACCAACTCGCTGGCTTGGATTTGAAAAATCCACCCTCTGCTCGTACCGCCCAAGCCGTCAAGGAGGAGAAAAATACTTTCCGGACCCCGCTTGCCGCCACCACCGAGAACCCGCCGAATCGCCTCGGAGTAGAGCTCCTCACCGGAAAACCTGCCAGAACATATGTTCTTGAGCGTGGCATCAGTGAGCCTCAAGAGTTCCTGTGTCTGCTGCAACGACAATCTGCAGAGCTCCAGCGTCATGGCAGGACTCCTGGCAAGAAAGGTCAACGCACCGTCATTTAGCGTACGTTATACCCCATAATGCCTTGGCCCGCAAGGGATTAACAGGGTTTGACCGAAAACGACAAAGGCTCGACGCATACGCCGAGCCTTTGTCGTTCCCACATGAACGAATACTATTTTTTTGCAGCCAATGCCTTCTCGAAACCCATCTGGAACGCTTTTCTGTTCAGCTCCACAAAGGCCTCGGGAACTCGGGAAAGAACAGCCTTTTCGGCCGCTTCCTTGGACACGACGCCGGTCAGGGCAACCATGGCACCAAGAGCAACGATGTTGGCAACGATTTCACGACCAACATCGTTCTTTGCGGTATTAATGATATTGAACGCGGTCGTTTGATAGTTGCCCGGCGGCAGTTTAGTAACGAGGTCAGAATCAACCAGCAGGACTCCACCCTCTTTCAGGTCTGCTGAGTACTTGTCGCATGCCTCCTGGGTAAGAGCCAGCAGAGCATCGCACTGCGTAGCCTTCGGATAGTCAACCGGACCATCCGAGATGATGACTTCCGACTTGGAAGCGCCTCCCCGTGCCTCAGGGCCATAGCTCTGGGACTGGACAGCCTGCTTGCCGTCGTAGATGGAGGCCGCCTCGGCCATAATCACCCCGGCAAGAATGAGCCCTTGGCCGCCGGCACCGGAAAACCTGATTTCATATCTTCCAGACATGTATCTATCTCCTTTTATGCTCGGTTTACTTGGCACCGCCCTGGGCGCGCTCGATGACTTTCCGATACTCTTCGCAGTACTCGGGTTTGTCTTCCTTGTACAGAACGCCCGTGAGAACCTTGCCCTGAAGCTGCTCGGGCGTCATCTTCTCAGCGGCCTTGACCGGTACGGCAACTTCCTTGAGATGATTCATCATCTCTACAACCGACCGGAACTTGTTCCGACGGCCGAAGCAGGTGGGGCAGTCGTCAAGAATTTCAACAACCGACATTCCCTTGTGCTGTACGGCTTCAACAATCAGCTTGTCAATCTGGTTGGCGTGGAATGCCGTGCCGCGGGCCACGAAGGTTGCACCGGCACCAATGGCAAGCTTGGCGATGTCAAAAGACGGGTCGGGGTTGCCATAGGGGGTGGTGGAAGCTTTCGCCATGTGCGGGGTAGCCGGCGAGAACTGCCCGCCGGTCATGCCGTAGATTTTGTTGTTCATCAAAATGTACGTCATGTCAATGTTGCGACGGCAGGCATGGATGAAGTGGTTGCCGCCGATAGCAACGCCGTCTCCATCACCGCCGACGCAGAAGACAGTCATTTCCGGCTTAGACAGCTTTACGCCGGTGGCGAACGCAGCAGCGCGACCGTGTGCGGTGTGGAGAGTGCAGCAATCCATGTATCCGGGAAGACGGGAGGCGCAACCGATACCGGAGACGATCGCCGTATTGTTCTTCTCGAGACCGAGTGTATCCATCGCCCTGATGAGACCCTTCATGACGATGCCGTGACCACAGCCGGGGCACCAGATATGAGGCAGTTTCCCCGGACGGATGTATTTCTCATAATTGAAAGCCATTATTACTTGACCTCCTTAATCTTGCTGAGGATTTCGCCGGGATTTACCGGTTCGCCATCCACGTGATAGATACCGAGGACAGGAGCGTTGCCTTCGATGCACCCCTTGACGACGCCATTGCACATACCAAGGCTCATCTCGGGGGTAATGAAGGCCTTTACCTTTTTGGAAAGTTCGAGCATCCGCTCCTCGGGGAACGGCCAGAAGGTCTTGAGACGGAAAAGACCCGCCTTGATGCCTTCCTTACGGGCCTCGTTCACGGCAAAACGTGCGGACCGGGAGGTCGAGCCGAAGGCGACGACGATCACGTCGGCGTCCTCACACATGAACTCTTCCCATTCCATGATTTCGTTCTTGTTTGCTTCAACCTTGCGTACCTGGCGCTCTTCCTCGGCCTGAACGATTGCAGCCTTGGTGGTGGGGAAACCATCCGCCATCTTGTTGAGACCAGTCACGTGGAAGCGGTAGTCGGACCCGAATGCAGCAAGGGGAGGCACATCGCCGAACTGGGTATCATAGGGCTTGTACTGCTCGGGCGGCACGGTCGGAGCAGCACGATCGATCACCTCCAGTTCGCCCGGTTCGGGGAACTCAATACGCTCGCGCATGTGACCAACTATCTCGTCGGGCATGACGAAAACGGGTACGCGGTATTTCTCGGCAAGGTTGAACGCCTTGACGGTCATTTCAAAGCATTCCTGAACCGACGCGGGCATGAGCGCGATGGTGGCATGGTCTCCGTGAGTTCCCCACTTGGCACACATGATGTCCGACTGGGAAGGACCGGTAGGCATACCGGTGGAAGGACCGCCACGCATTACGTCAACAATAACGCAGGGCACTTCGGTGATGCATGCATAACCGATGTTTTCCTGCTTGAGGGAAAGTCCGGGGCCCGAAGTTGCGGTGAGGACCTTGACACCGGTCAAGGAGGCACCGATGATGGCGGCCATGGCTCCGATTTCGTCTTCCATCTGAATGAACTTGCCACCCACCTTGGGAAGTTCTGCCGACATCACCTCGGCGACCTCGGTCGACGGAGTGATCGGGTAACCACCGAAGAATTTGCACCCAGCGTATATGGCGCCATGCGCGGCCGCTTCGTTACCCTGTAAAAATGCTACTTTTTTTGCCACGTCACTTACCTCCTCGAGAATAGTTAAGGGGTCACCTTAATGGCGAAATCGGGACACCGCAGTTCGCACTGCATGCACTTGATGCAAGCTTCAAGGTTCTTTACCGCCACGACGAACCCTTTCATCTCCAGTACCTTTGTGGGGCAGAACTCAACACAGATGTGACACCCCTTGCAGTACTTCTCAATGATCTCAATCGTTGGAAGCTGTTTTTCCATCTAGATACGCTCCTTTACTGAAGTGGGGCCGTTACCGGCACAAAATTGCATACGTATATAGCATATACCGTATACAACTTCAACTCTCATATGTTTTCATTATAGGGAATCGACCTGACTGCGCCAACTCCCCCCATAAGGCAAAAGAAGGGCACAGGGCCCTTCTTTTGCCTTGCTGCGTCATGGGTGACAACACCTTACTTGAGGCTGTCGACGAGGTTCTTGACCGCTGCTACCGACTTGTCCATCATCGCCTGCTCTTCGGCATCGAGAGAGAACTCGATGATCTTTTCGATACCCTTCTCACCAAGCACGCAGGGTACGCCGACATAGTAGCCGTTGACGCCGAACTCGCCCTGGAGGTAGGCGCAGGTCGGAAGAACCCGCTTCTGGTCCTTGAGGATCGACTCTGCCATGGCGATTGCGCTGGATGCGGGGCTGTAGAAGGCGGAACCGGTCTTGAGGAGGGCAACGACTTCGCCGCCCGCGAGACGGGTACGGTTAACCATGGCGTCCATAACCTCCTTAGCCTTCTCCTTGCTGCCATACTTGCGCTCAAGGAGCTCCATGACCGGGATGCCGTTCACGCTGGCGTAGCGAACCAGCGGTACCATGTCGTCGCCGTGGCCGCCGAGAGTCATGGCGGTTACGTCCTTTACGGACACGCCCAGTTCCCAGGCGATGAAGGTGGCGAAACGGGCAGAGTCGAGAACTCCGGCCTGACCGATAACGCGGTTGTAGGGGAAACCGGTAACCTTCTGGCAGAGGGTAACCATCGCGTCCAGAGGGTTGGATATTACGATCACGAAGGAATTGGGTGCGTACTGCTTGATCCCCTCGGCAACCGACGTCATGATCTTGGAGTTGACCTCGATGAGGTCGTCACGGCTCATACCGGGCTTGCGGGGAAGGCCCGCAGTCACGATGACAACATCGGCGCCGGCAATGTCCTCGTAGCTGTTGGTACCCTTCAGGCAGACATCAAAGCCGTCAACAGGAGAAGCTTCGGCGATATCCAGGCATTTCCCCTGGGGAAGGCCTTCTACGATATCGAACAGGACGACGTCGCCAAGTTCACGGAGAGCGCAGAGTTGAGCAAGCACACCACCGATCTGGCCACCACCAATGAGAGCAATCTTTTTACGTGCCATACTGATCTTCCTCCTTTAACTGATTTGAGTGTACTTCCTACGTCACTTTTAAATAGCGTCAACAATGGCGTTGAGAGTGGCGCTCGGGCGCATAGCCTTGGCCACCTTCGCCGCATCAGGGTGATAGTAACCGCCCATATCTACCGGCTTACCCTGAGCACCGATCAGTTCTTCGTTGATTTTAGCCTCGCTCTCCTGGAGTTGCTTCGCAATGGGAGCGAATTTAGCCTGGAGCTCCGCATCCTTGGACTGAGCGGCCAAAGCCTCAGCCCAGTACATGGCAAGATAGAAGTGGCTGCCACGGTTGTCGATCTGGCCGACTTTGCGGGCAGGCGACTTGTTGTTGTCAAGGAACTTGGCGATTGCCTGGTCGAGAGTTTCAGCCAGCACGAGAGCCTTGTCGTTCTTGAAACTGGTGCCGAGATGCTCGAGGGACGCGGCGAGGGCCGAGAATTCACCAAGAGAATCCCACCGCAGGTACCCCTCCTTGACGAACTGCTGAACGTGTTTCGGAGCCGACCCGCCGGCGCCGGTTTCGAACAGACCGCCGCCTGCCAGCAGAGGGACAATGGAAAGCATTTTGGCGCTGGTGCCGAGCTCAAGAATGGGGAAGAGGTCGGTCAGGTAGTCCCGAAGAACGTTACCGGTTACGGAAATGGTATCCAGGCCCTTGCGGATGCGCTCCAGCGAGTAACGCATGGCTTCGACCGGCGGGAGCACTTTGATCTCAAGCCCCGTGGTATCGTGATTCTTGAGATAACTTTCCACCTTTGCGATAACCTGCGCATCATGAGCCCTGCTCTTGTCCAGCCAGAAAATGGCATGCGCGCCGGTAGCCCGAGCACGATTCACAGCCAGCTTGACCCAATCCTGGATCGGAATGTCTTTCACGCGGGACATCCGCCAGATATCGCCCGCCTCCACCTGGTGCTCCATCAGCACCGTACCGTCGGCAGTAACGACGCGTACCGTACCGTCGGCGGGGATTTCAAAGGTAGTGGGGTGAGAGCCGTACTCTTCAGCCTTCTGAGCCATTAGACCAACGTTGGGCACCGAGCCCATGGTTGCCGGGTTGAAGGCACCATGCTTCTGGCAATCTTCGATGATTTCCCGGTACATGGTGGCGTAGCAACGGTCCGGAATCATGGCCTTGGTATCATGCAGCTGACCGTCGGGGCCCCACATCTTGCCACCGTCACGCACAACCACCGGCATGGACGCATCGACAATGATGTCGTTGGGTACATGCAGGTTGGTGATACCTTTGTCGGAATCAACCATCGCCAGCTTCGGGCGCTTACCGTACACAGCGGCGATATCGGCTTCGATCTCGGCCCGCTTGGCCTCCGGCAGGGACTCGATTTTCTTGTAGAGATCACCCAGGCCCATATTGGGATTGACGCCCAGCTGCTTGAAGGTGTCGGCGTGCTTATCAAACACGTCCTTGTAGAACACAGAGACAGCGTAGCCGAACATGATGGGATCGGACACCTTCATCATGGTGGCCTTCAGGTGCAGGGACAGAAGCAGGTCCTTACTCTTGGCATCTTCAATCTGCTCTGCATAAAACTGGCACAGAGCCTTCTTGCTCATGAAGGTACCATCAAGAATTTCGCCCTTGGAGGCGGTCAGCTTTTCCTTGAACGCAGTCACCTTCCCATTTTTATCAACAAACTCGATCTTGAAATCTCCGCCGTTTTCCATGGTCACAGATTTTTCATTACCATAGAAATCGCCACCGGTCATGTGAGCCACATGGGCCTTGGAATCGGAACCCCAAGCGGACAGCTTGTGGGGATTTTTCTTGGAGAAATTCTTGACCGAAAGCGGGGCGCGCCGGTCGGAGTTACCTTCACGCAGAACAGGGTTCACGGCGCTGCCCAACACCTTGGCGTAGCGCTCCTTGATCTCCTTTTCCGCATCGTTCTTGGGATCTTCCGGATAATCAGGAACATTGTACCCTTGATCCTGCAACTCCTTGATGGCCTCTTTAAGCTGGGGAACGGAGGCACTGATATTGGGGAGCTTAATAATATTCGCTTCGGGGCTCTGGGTAAGCTCACCCAACTGAGTCAGGAAATCAGGAATTTTTTGCGCGTCTGTCAGGTTTTCCGGGAAGTTGGCAATAATTCTGCCGGCAAGAGAGATATCCCTGGTTTCAACCTCTACACCCGTTCCCTTAGCAAATGCCTGAACAATCGGGAGCAATGAGTACGTTGCCAGTGCGGGCGCTTCATCAATTTCCGTCCAGATAATCTTGTGCGTTGCCATGTTCTCTCCTTGGTTTTTTTACTAACATCGCCTGAGGCCTAATGACAAACCAATCCACAGATTTTCACCATGGCCATTTCCGCCGCCACAGTCTTACTTTTTACAGCAACGACCTTCAACCCTGTCAACTCAACCGACTTACATGAAATAAGCCTAACATACTCTAAAATCAGTTTGTATACAGTATACAAAAGGTTAGTTGCTGTCAAGAAAAAATCCTTTTCCGTATACAACAAAAATGCCAACGTTTTAGACGCAAAAAAGCCGGGAAAATCCCGGCTTTCTGTCTCTTCTCGCGTGATCAGGGCGCTGGTCGCTCCTGCGCGTAACGTCTCGCCTCCGCAAGATCGTCACGCGAAATATTTCGAGGAATTCTGAGTACCTGGCCAGGCCATATTCTACCTGGGTCACGTATCTGATCACGGTTGGCACGGTACAAGAGAGGCCAGAGCGCTGCATCGCCGTAAACGTCTGGCTGTGCGGCGATTTGCGGAAGGCTTTCGCCACGCTTTACCGTATGATAGAGCGGAAACGACCTGACCTCTTTTTCCTTCTCCTTGTCACGGACAGGCTGAGGAGCTCTTTCGGTTCGCTTTTTCTCTTCCTTTTCCTTTTCGGCAAGTTCGCGTTTCAGTTCTTCGAGTGCCTTCTGGCGCTCACGGGCAAGCCGCTCGTTCTCGCTCTGCACCTGCATCTCCCGTTCATGTTCACGCTCACGGGCGATACTCCGCTCCACGACCTCACTTTTGCGAATGGCCAGCAGATAATAACTGTCGGCCAGCTCATACTTACCACTCTGCATGAGCGCGTCCCCCTCGGCAATGGCCTGCTGAAGACTAGCCAACTCCGGAGTTGCATATTTCTCCGCCCCCATCGTCCTTACAGCCGAAAACCTGGTGAGAGCGTCAATCCGGTGGACCGGCAGGTGAGAAGCACACCCCGCAAGAACTGCAATGGTCACAAGTGCGGCAATACCGGCACGGACCTTCATAGGGAATCCCCGATCACTGCTTGACCGTCACCTTGATGGCCAACTCCCTGAGCTGCTTAGAATCAACCGGCGACGGGGCGTCGGACATGAGACAAGCCCCCTTCTGTGTTTTGGGGAACGCAATAACGTCCCGGATGGAGTCACTGCCGGTAAGAAGCATGATGAGTCGATCCATCCCGAAGGCAATGCCTCCGTGCGGAGGTGTGCCGAATTCAAGGGCATCCAGAAGGAATCCGAATTTGGCGCGGGCCTCTTCCTCGGACAGGCCGAGCATCCTGAACATCAGAGACTGGATGTGCTGCTGATGAATCCTGATACTGCCGCCACCGATCTCGTTACCATTGAGAACCAGGTCGTAGGCCTTGGCACGGCAGGCCCCGGGGTCTGACTCGACCTTGTCGAGATCTTCGTCCATGGGTGCGGTGAAGGGGTGATGGACGGCGGCCCAGCGCTTCTCCTCCTCGTCCCACTCCAGCAACGGGAAGTCAGTGATCCAGACAAACTTGAAGGTCCCCTTATCGACGAGTCCGAGAATCTGGGCCAGTTGATTGCGGAGCTTGCCCAGCGAGTCATTGACGACCTTCGGCTTGTCGGCCACAAAAAGGAGCAGATCCCCCTCCTCGGCACCGAAAGCTGCGTTCATGTCGGCAATTTCCTGGGCGGTAAAGAACTTGGCTATGGGAGAGTGCCATTCTCCCCCTTCAATTTTGACATACGCGAGCCCTTTGGCTCCATAAATCTTGACGAAATCGGTAAGGTCGTCGATCTCCTTGCGGGAGAAGCGTGCGCAACCCTTGGCGTTGAGACCCTTGATGATGCCCCCGCCGGCGGCCACATCGGCGAAAACCTTGAAGCCGGATCCCTTGACGATGTCTGTCAGTTCCACCAATTCGAGACCAAAACGAACATCGGGGTTATCAACTCCGTAGCGGCGGATCGCCTCGGCATAGGTCATGCGCGGGATCGGAAGCTGAACGTCAACCCCCTTTGCCTCCTTGAAAATTCGCGCAATCAAGCCTTCCATGACGGCGACAACGTCATCGCGATCAACAAAGGAAAGCTCACAGTCGATCTGCGTAAACTCAGGCTGACGATCGGCCCGCAGGTCTTCGTCCCGGAAGCAGCGCACGACCTGAAAGTAGCGATCAAAACCGGAAATCATGAGAATCTGCTTGAAGATCTGGGGCGATTGGGGGAGAGCGTAAAAGTTGCCTTGATTGATCCGGGACGGCACAAGGAAATCCCTGGCACCTTCGGGGGTCGACTTGGTGAGGAATGGTGTTTCAATCTCCAGAAAACCGTTTTCGGTCAGATACTGACGGGTAACCTGGCTGACCCGGGAACGAAGGATCAGGTTTTGCTGAAGTGGAGTACGGCGCAGATCGAGATAGCGATGCTTGAGGCGCAGGTTTTCGGCCACATCGACATAATCATCCAGCGTAAAGGGAAGGGCCTTGGAACGGTTCAACAACTTGCATTCCGTGACGAGAATTTCCACCTCTCCCGTCTTCATATTCGGATTGACGGTTCCCTCGGGGCGCGGAATAACCTCGCCCTTGATGGCCACGACGTATTCGTTGCGGACGGACTCGGCCTCCCGATGGGCCTCCGGTGCCCGGGCGGGATCGAAAACAATCTGGGCAAGCCCTTCCCGATCGCGAAGATCGATAAAAATGAGTCCGCCGTGGTCACGACGACGCATCACCCAGCCCATGAGCGTCACCTGCTTGCCCACATCAGCCTTGGTCAAGGTTCCGCAGAGGTGAGATCGTTTCCAGTCGCCAAGCATATCGGTCATCGGTAAAAACCTCCTGTCTCGTCACTTAAAAAACCGGTCAAGTATACTGAAAGCGCAAATCTACTTCAAGGAATAATAGACTACGGACGCACGAGGGAAAGACCTTGGCGGATGCACCATAAAACGCAAAAAGGGGTTGGCCTTTCGGCCAACCCCTTCTGTTTTTGGTGGAGCTGATCAGGATCGAACTGACGACCTCTTGAATGCCATTCAAGCGCTCTCCCAGCTGAGCTACAGCCCCGTTCAAAAGAGACCTGACTTATACCAAACAGGTCGAGGGGTGTCAACACATTTTTTATCGCCCACACAGAGGGCATTTCCCCTTGACGCTCCACCGACCTTGCATCTATAATCCGAACACTTTTGCCGGAGTGGTGAAACTGGTAGACGCAGCGGACTCAAAATCCGCCGGGGGCAACCTCGTGTCGGTTCGATTCCGACCTCCGGCACCAGCTACAATAGGGGCTTCCCGATGGGGAGCCCTTTTTTTATCCACAACGTTACCCACAAGCCGTCTGACACAATTTGACACAAAACCTTTTCCCGTTCAGGCACACACAACGTACACAACGTCAGGACTGACGCTGTCTCACCACTTCGAAGAGAACTACCCCTCCTGCCACCGAGGCGTTGAGCGAGCTCACCCCTCCTTTCAGGGGGATGGCCACGAGGAAATCGCATTTCTTCCGCACGAGGGGTCTGACCCCCTCCCCTTCACCGCCGATCACGATGACGACATTGCCGGTCAAGTCATGACTATAGAGTGACGAGGCCGCACTGTCGGCAGTACCGAATGCCCAGAACCCTTCTTCTTTGAGAGTTTCCAGCGCCTGGACGACATTCGTCACCTGGGTCACCGGAATCGTCTCTGTTGCGCCGGCAGAAATCTTTTCAACCGAAGCGGTTACGCCGGCTGCCCGGTCCTTGGGGATAATGACGCCATGGGCTCCGGCACAGGCGGCGCTTCGGATGAGCGCGCCCAGATTGTGCGGGTCCTGAATGCCATCCAGCACAAGAATGAGTCCCGGCTCCCCGGAGGATCGCCATGAGGCGATAATGTCTTCCAGAGCGGCGTACGCAAACCCTTCGACCCGCAGGGCAACACCCTGATGGTGGTCTGTACCGCAGAGACGGGCAAGGTCGCGCTTGTCGCGCGTTCGGACCGGCACCCCCCTTTCAGCGGCAAACGCGAGCAGTTTCTCCGTGCGCCGGTCGTGGGTTTCCCGGGAAACGAAAAGTTCGAAGGCCCTCCGCGATCCGCGCAGGGCCTCCATCACACTGTTGATTCCGTACAGAATTTCTTCTTTCACGCTGTGGTTCCTTTTTCCCTCAGCCGGCCATGATCTCGTCGAGAATCATTTCGGCTGCGCCGGCCGGGTCAGGGGCGTCGCCGATCGGGCGGCCGATAACGAGGTAATCCCCCCCTGCCCTGACCGCTTCAGCGGGAGTCATGACCCGCTTCTGGTCGTTGAGGGCGGCGAAGGCCGGGCGTACCCCCGGCGTGACGATGAGGAAATCGGGACCGCATGCCTCGCGGATGAGGGGGATCTCCCGCGGTGAAGCGACCACGCCGTCGATGCCGGCCTTCCTGGCCAGGGTGGCGAGCCGCACGACCATCTCCTCCACCGGCGATTCGATCCCCACCTGGCGCAGGGTCTCTTCGGTTGAGGAGGTAAGGATGGTAACGGCCAGCACCTTCGCTCTCTCCCCCCCCTTGAACTCCTTGTCCAGCGCCTCCACCGTGCGGGCCATCATCTCGTACCCTCCCAGGGCATGGAGGTTGAAGAGTTTTACTCCCAGCCGGGCTGCCTCAAGGGAGGCCATGGCAACGGTGTTGGGAATATCGTGGAACTTGAGGTCCAGGAAAACCTCTCCGCCGAATTTCTGGATCATCCGGACCGTGGCCGGCCCGCAGGCGGTGAACAACTGCTTGCCGACCTTGAACATGCCCACCCGGTCGGACAGGGTTTCGGCCCAGTACTGGACATGGGCGAATTCACTGGAATCGAGGGCGAAGATAACCTTCTCCCGCGCTTGATCTCTTGTCATAACGGTGATATCTCCTTGTACGGTTACCGGCCGAGGGCTTCGGCCACGATGTTCCGGACCTTTTCCACCGCGCCGGCCAGCGGAAGCAGTTCCACCTCGCCGGTCCTGCGGCTCTTGAGCTCCACCTTGCCGTCGGCCAGATTCTTCGAGCCGACCACCAGGCGAAGAGGTATGCCGATGAGGTCGGCGTCCTTGAACTTGATGCCTGGGCGCTCGTCGCGATCGTCGAAGAGCACCTCCACCCCTGCGGCGCGCAGGTCGAGATAGAGTGACTCACAGGCGGCCATGACCTCTGCGTCCTTGGTGTTGACCGCCGAGACGATGCAGTGGAAAGGGGCAATGGGAATGGGGAAGATGATGCCGTCGGCATCATGGTTCTGCTCGATGCAGGCGGCCACGGTCCGGCTGATGCCGATGCCGTAGCACCCCATGAAGATGATCTGCTCCTTGCCGTCGGCGTCCAGGTAGGTGGCACGCAGGGCCTCCGAATACTTGGTGCCCAGCTTGAAGACGTGCCCCACCTCGATGCCTCGCCACAGTTCGAGGTGTCCCGTCTCGCAACGGGGACAGGGGTCACCGTGGACCACGTTGCGGATGTCGGCATACTGAGCCGGGGTAAAGTCGCGGCCGATGGTGACGTTTTTCAGGTGCAGATCGCCGGCATTGGCTCCGGTAACGAAGTTCTTCATCCCCTGGACGGCCAGGTCGGCAACGATCTTGATGTTCAGCCCCATCGGGCCGGCAAAACCCACGGGAGCGCCGGTCACCCTGGTCACCATTTCCTCGTTGGCCATTTCCAGAGTCTCGCACCCCAGCAGGTGCTTGAGCTTGATCTCGTTCAGGTCGTGATCGCCGCGCACGAGAGCGGCCACGGGCGTGCCGTCGGCCACTACCAGCAGCGTCTTCACCAGGGCGGATGAAGGTATGCCGAGGAAGGCAGTCACCTCTTCGACGCTCCGCTTGGCCGGTGTCTCCACCTTTTCCAGAGGGCGCGGCTCGGCATGCTCGGCAGGGGCGGGCCGGGCCTCGGCCTTTTCCACGTTGGCAGCATACTCGCACTGATTGCACGAAACAATGGCATCCTCTCCCGAATCGGCGAGGACCATGAATTCGTGGGACGACGAGCCGCCGATGGAGCCGGTATCTGCCTCCACTGCCCTGAATCTGAGGCCGCAGCGCTGGAAAATCCGGCGATAGGCCTGGTACATCTTGTCATAGGAAAGATCCGAAGCGGAGCTGTCGACGTCGAAGGAATAGGCGTCCTTCATGATGAACTCGCGCCCCCGCATGAGGCCGAACCGGGGGCGGATCTCGTCCCGGAACTTGGTCTGGATTTGGTAGAGGTTGAAGGGCATCTGCCGATAGCTTTTGACCTCGCGGCGGACAATGTCGGTGACCACTTCCTCATGGGTGGGTCCGAGGCAGAATTCCGCGTCCTTGCGGTCCTTGAAGCGGAGAAGTTCCTTGCCATACTGTTCCCACCGGGTGGATTCCTGCCAGAGCTCAGCCGGTTGCACGCTCGGCATCAGCAACTCGATGGCGCCGGCACGGTCCATCTCCTCGCGCACGATTGTTTCCACTTTGCGGATGGAACGTAGCCCCAGCGGCAGATAATTGTAGATGCCAGCGGCAAGTTTACGGATCATGCCGGCACGGAGCATGAGCTGATGGGAGACCACCTCGGCGTCTGACGGGGTCTCCTTGAGGGTGGGGATGAAGCAGTTGGTGTAACGCATCGACTAACCTCTGAAATTAGTGTTTTTCAGCGAGTATCTTTTCGACTTCCGCAATCAGCGCATCGGCCATGTCGGCCTCCGGCACCTTGCGGACGATTTCCCCGTTGCGGAACAGGAGCCCCTCGCCCCGTCCGCCGGCAATCCCCACGTCGGCCTCGCGGGCCTCGCCGGGTCCGTTCACGACGCATCCCATGACCGCCACGGTGAGATGGGCGTCGATGCAGGAGAGACGCTTCTCAACCTCTTCGGCCACCCCGATGAGGTTGATCTGGCAGCGGCCGCAGGTGGGGCAGGAGACAAGATTAATCCCTTTTTGCCTGAGATTGAGCGCCTTGAGGATCTCGAAACCGACCCGCACCTCGTCCACCGGATCACCGGTGAGGGATACCCTCATAGTGTCGCCGATGCCGTCGGCGAGCAGGATACCGAGCCCTACGGCTGACTTGATGGTTCCGGAAAAAGTAGTGCCCGCCTCGGTAATGCCGATGTGAAGCGGGTAGTCGACCCGCTGGGCCAGGAGCCGGTAAGCCGCAACCGTCTTGGGTACATCCGATGCCTTGAGGGATATCTTGATCTGATCGTAGCCGAGTTCTTCGAGGATACGCACGTGGCCGAGGGCCGACTCGACCATGGCCTCGGCGGTCGGGTGGCCGTATTTCTGAAGAAGCTCCTTTTCCAGGGACCCGGCATTGACGCCGATGCGGATGGGCACCAGACGTTCCCGGGCCGCTGCCACCACCTCTTCCACCTTCCATCGTTCGCCGATATTGCCGGGGTTGAGGCGCAGACCATCAATTCCCCCCTCCAGCACCTTCAGGGCGAGTTTGTAGTCGAAGTGGATGTCGGCAATGACCGGGATGGGGCTTTGGCGTTTGATGGCGCCCAGCGCTTCGGCGGCTGCCATGTCGGGGACTGCGCAGCGGACGATTTCACAGCCCGCAGCCGCCAGGGCGTTGATCTGATCAAGGGTAGCGCCCGCGTCCCTCGTATCGGTGTTGCACATGGATTGCACCGCGCAGGGGGCATCGCCGCCCACCGGTACGTTCCCCACTCGGATCTGTCTCGTCTTGGCTTTCATAACGGGGCATAGTAGCCGGACAGTCGGCGAAAAGTCAAGAAATCGTGCCCCGTCCGGAGGTCCGAACGGGGCATGTCCAACCGGCTGATCAGAAAGAATAGGCGAAGCGGGTTCCGACGGAGTAGTACTCGAAACCGGAGGTGGCTCCGAGGGCGTAGTTGCCGAGCTCCCCGTTCACCTCACCCGTGAGGCGCTTGGTGAAGCGGTAGCCGAGGGTGCCGCTGAAGCCGCCGAAGATATCGTCGGTGTGATCGCCGTAGCGGTCGAAGGACTGGAACCCGCCGTAGGGCTCCGCATAGAGGAAGATGCGGTCGAGTTGCCAGTCGACGGAGACAAACAGCTGGTGAGATATGAAGTCATTCGGATCAAAATAGCCGCCGAAGCTCTGGCGGTCGAAATTGAGGTATCGGAAGCGATAGCCGGTCCGTACCGTGGGGTCGCCGGTGTAAAGGGTATAGGACGGAGCGATAAGCAGGTCATGGGCGCTGTTGTCGTCGGAGTAGTCGCGCCAGGAGTAACCGCCGAACAGGGTAAAGCGCTGGGTGATGCGCTGGCTGGCGCTGATGCCGGCGGAGAGGTATCTGATCCGGTTCTCCACCAGGGATGCGGTGTCGGTGAGAACGTCCTTGCGCAGGGAAAGACTTACACCGCCCCGCGCCACATCGGCATCGGCGTTGAGGCGCCAGGTCAGGTTCATGTCGGATGAGCCGCTGTCCAAACGGGCCACGCCGATACCGGCGCCGACACCGTAGCGGCCGGCCAGGCGCAGATAACCGCCCGCATCGAGGATGTCGGCATAGGTGTCGCCGATGGTATCGTTTACCGTGAAGTGGCGGTAGGAACCGGAGAGGCTCCAGTCACCCCGGCGATGGGTGTAGGCAACACCGAAACGGTCCGCCTTGTTGTCGTCCGAATCGCCATAGCGGGTGTAGGACGCCTCGACCGTATTGGCGGTGGTGTTTTCGATTTCCTCCCGGAGCCTCTTAAGGTCCCGCTCCTGGTAGGGGAAGCGGGGTTTGAGGATGGCGGCATTGGCGGCCGCCTCCTGTTTGTTGCCGGTCTGGAGCTGGGCAAAGGCAAGGCCCAGGCGGGTATCGAAGTCGTCACTCCCCGCCAGAATCAGTTGGTAGAGCGGCAGGGCCTGGCTGCTGTTCCCCTGCCAACGGAGGGCGTTGGCCTTGACCAGGAGCGCATCCCGGTCTCCGGGCCGGGCGGCCAGGACACGGTCGGCCTCGGCAATGGCATCGGGCTGGTCGCCGCGCCAGGACAGGGTCCGGGCCAGATGGGTCCGGGCAGTGGTGTTGTCCGGCTCGTCGGCAACCACGGCGCGCAGCGCGAAGATCGCATCGTCCAGCCTGTTGGCCCACGAGACGGCCACTGCCATCCTGATCCGTTCAGTCGTTGGAAAGCCGTGGTCGAGCGCCAGAGCCGCGACGTACTCATCAGCTGCTTCGGTATACTGATCTTTTTCTGCGTACAGATCGCCCAACTCCTTGTGGAGCATCGCCTTTTCCCGTACCGCGGAGGCCTGGCCGATGGTGGCGCGATAGGCTGTCACCGCCTCGTCTATCTTCCCGCCCCGGAACAGGTCGGCCGGCGCCGAAGCCAGTGCCGCGCAGGGCATCACCACGAGCATGACTGCCGGGATGATCGTCTTCATCATTCTTCATTCCCCCCTGAGATAGTTACTGAACGAAACAAGGTCAAGCCGATTATCGATATTGAGCCGCGGGATCGCCGCCGGATCGGTTCCGCCGTCCACATACCCCTCGTTGGAGGTGAGAATGTGCACAAATCCGGCCTGCCGGGCAATCTGAACCCGTTCGGAGGTGTAGATTCCGTAGGGCCAGGCAAGGAGCGTGGCCCGCCGTCCCATCTCCCGTGACATGGTCTGCTGAAAGAGCTCCAGATCTTCAGCCAGTTCGCCGGTCGAGGCATGCCGCAACCGCTCGATCGCGTGGAGATAATAGGCATGGCACCCCACCTCCACACCCCGCGCCGCCAGATAGCGATACTCGTCCCAGCTCAGCATGGGCCGGCGGCCGTCCCGTTCCAGCCAGGTCCCCACATGACTGCCGATGACCGAAATGGCGGCCGAGAAGCCATACTGAAGCAATAGCGGATGGACATAGTCCAGAAACGAGGCATAGCCGTCGTCAAAGGTAATCACCACCATTTTGCCGGCAGTTGCTCCCCGTGCGGCCAGGGCTTCCCCCACTGTCACGGCCCGGTAGCCGGCTGCATGGAGCCACTCCATGTGAGCGGCAAAGAGCGCGGGTGAGATGGTGAAGGGGTCGTGAAAATGGTTGGAGACATCGTGGTACATGAGCACCGGCAACACCGCCTCCTTCCGGGCCGAGACCGGCAGCGGAACGGCCATGGCGGCCAGCGCAGCGCCCCCGATGATCAGAAATTGCCTGCGGCTCACGTTCACGGCATCACTCCGGCATCCGGTCGAGCACGTCCCGGTAGAGGTAGTAGCTCCGCTTGAGATAGGTGTGGTACAGGGGGTGGTTCCACCCCTCCCATTGATAGCGCCGGATGGCATCCGGGCCGAGACCGGCGGGCAGGGCGTCGGCTAGATTGGTTCGCCCGCCCGTGGGACGGGCGGCGAGCCCCTCGCCCGACGGGCGATAAGAACAAGCGATGGCGGCAATGCCGTCGGTGGTGCGGGTTTTGCTCCCCTGTTCCGCCATCCAGAGGACCTGCCGGGAACTGGGGTCGGTGACGTTCAGGAGACCCCAGGGCAGCCGAAGCTCCATAAGGGTGCCCGAGACATGCCAGTCGGCCAGGGAGTCGAAGCGGGGACTCCGCGGATCGAGACTGCCGAAGCGCAGCCCGCTCATGGAGAAGACCCGGGAGGGATAGAACCGGGAGCCGTCCTTGCTGATGCGGCGGTGATTGGTGATGTTCTGCATGACAACCCATTCTCCCGTATCGGACGGCACGGGACGGACCGGCAGCCCCTCATTGAGATATTTGTCGTAAAAACGGCTCACCAGGATGCGGCTCGTGCCCTCTCCGGCCAGATGGATCAGGAAGGTGAGCCCCAGCGGGCTTCGGGCGTTGGTGCCAAAGGGGAGCAGCGTCTCCCCGGCCTTCGTCCCACAGGTATCAAGGCCGATCAGGTAGTGGGCCGCGTTGAAATCAACCGGCTCGGCCGTTTCGAGACAGAGATAGAAAAATCCCTCGTCGTGCCGCGCTGAAAGCCGCACGAGGGTTCGCGCCCCGTCGCGGCCGTCGCCGAAACGGTGCAGGAGGCCGCCTCCCCTCTTCTCCTGGAGGTGTATGGCGTCGCGCCATTCTTCACGTCGCCCGGCAAGAGTCACAACCTTGCCGGGATAGCCGGGATAGGCGGCCATAAGACCGTAGGTCTGCTCGGCATCCTGGTGATTGAACCAAAAGGGGTTGCGTTCGGCCGGAAGTTCGTAGGGGAGAAAGACCCAGTTGCGCTTGAACCACTCGTCAAACCAGCTGAACAGCATCCCCCCGGCAAGCCCCGCGTCGCGGATGGCCTCCATCATGTGACCATTGATTTTCCCCTGGGATATCTCGTCATGACCGCCATGGTGCCAGCCATCCCGCTGCCAGTGAGTTGCCTCACGGCTCGACGGCACCCCAAACTCGGCAATAACCACAGGCTGCCGGCCATGGTGGCGTCTGAGCCGTTTCAGGTACTCCCGGTAGGGGTTGTCGGCATCCAGGAAATCGTTGTTGAGAAAATCGGGATAGTAGGGGTAGACGTGATAGGTGGCAAAGAACCCCGCCCCCTGCCGCGAGGCGATGCGCGCGGGGTCGAAGGTCTCCACGTCCTCGTCTTCATTGCAGACGTCCACGTTCACCTGGAAACCCTGGCGAATGAGCCCCTCCTCGTAGGTGGACTCCGACGGATGGGTCATGGGGTCCAGGGTCGGCCAGTTGATGGTGGTCACCGGGTGGGTGCAGCCATAGGTGGCATGTTCGTAAGACTGGAGGTAGTCGCAGGTCTCGGCGGCCCACTGTTCGAAGGGGAGCCCGTCGTCAACCTTCAGGAACTGGCCGGCGAAACCGCCCCGCTTGCGGCCGTGGCGGCCGTTGAAAGCGCGTACCGCGCAGCTTTCCCATTCACGTCCGACCACATAGGCGGCAGTCCAGGGGGAAACGTCGCGGCGGTAAGAACCGTGGGGCAGGCCGGGTCGCTCGGGGAAGTCGGCACTGCCGCAGACCGCGTCCACCGCCTCGCGAATCTGCCGATGGGCATACGCCAGAAAGTCCCGGCCGCGGAAATCGCCATCTTCGGGCAGCTCCAGCCAGATTCCCTGAAACAGGAAAAGCCGTCCCCCCTGCTCGTTATGATCGGCCAGCGCTTCGTAGAATCCAGGGGACTGCACCGCGTAGACCCGTAGCGAGTTCACCCCCAGCTCTCCCATGAGCCGGAACCACCGACGATAGGTCTCCCGGTGAATAGGGTACTCGCCCGGGAAGTACCCCGGCAGGCCCAGCCCCAGGTTGATTCCCTTGATGAAGAACCTGCGCCAGGAACCATTCTCCTTGATCTGAAGGAAATCCTCGCCGGCTCGGAAACGGCATCCGCGGCCCCCGCTGGTCCGCGCCGGCACGGCAGGTCTGCCGATCCGTTCGATCCACTCGTTGGCATCCCGGTCGGCTGGCTCCAGGTCGAGGGCCTTGGCAAAGGCCCAGCGAGCTGCCGGCGGATCACCGAGCCGGTGAAAGGCAAGGCCCAGCCCCACGAAACTCCGGGCGGTCGGACCCGTCTCCTGGGCCCGCCGGAAGATGTTGACCGCCTCCTGGCAGTCGCCCCGTTCCAGGGCCGTGAACCCGAGAGCCACATAGTCGATCCGCGGCTTGTCCGTCATAGTCTGCTCCACAAGCCGGCCGTACCCCGCACGAGTTTCGCAATCGCCCCCTGGACGGCCACCTCCACGGGACGGAACCATTCGTAGGAAGACAGGAGCATGAACGTCACGTAGGTGAGAAACAGGGCCAGGAGCAGCACCCGCGGCAGCAGATAGAGAACCCTGCTAGGCAACCGAGCCAGACACTTCACCTTCGATCTCCTTTCGTTTGGGCTTGCCCCATCCCTTTTTCCAGAACATGAACGTGGCGATGAGCCGCTCCACCACGATGATCTGCCGGTACCCGAAAAATTCGAGCAGGCCGAAAAGGCAGAGTTTCAGAATGTCGCGCACCCCCTTGTAGCGCTTGTAGATGAGGTTGTCCAGAAAGATGGAACCGAGATTGATCCAGGTTCCCCAGAGAACGGCAAGGAGGAAAAAGAGAATCGCAAACTCGCGATTCACCTGACCCAGAAAAAAGAGAAGCACGAACCCGAAATAGCCGATAAATTCAACAGCCGGCCCTAACAGTTCAACCATGACGAAATAGGGGAACCCGAACAGGCCGACCATGCCGTAGCGTGGGTTGAGGAACATGCCCCGGTTGTGCCAGAGGCTGTCGATGAGTCCACGGTGCCAGCGATTGCGCTGCTTGAGGAGCGATGCCATGTCCGAGGGGACCTGGGTCCAGCAGACGGGATCGGGCACGAAAACAACCTTGTAGCGTATCCGGTTCTGCCGGCAGTGGCGGTGAAGCCGTATCACCAGGTCCATGTCCTCGCCCACACTCTCCCGGTACCCCTTGACGGCCATCACCATGTCCTTGCGGAAGATGCCGAAGGCCCCGGAGATGATGAGCAGGCTCCTAAAATAGTTCCACGATGTCCGCCCCGAGAGGAACCCCTTGGTGTACTCCACGGTCTGGAAGCACTCCAGCATCCCCCGGGGGGCGCGGACCTCCTTGACGATGCCGTCTTCCACCTCGCAACCGTTGAGGACCCGCACGATGCCGCCGGTGGCCACGACTTCACGGTCTTCCACGAAAAGCCGTGTCGCACGGATGAGAGCGTCGTCCTCAAGCACGGAATCGGCATCGATCGAACAGAACAGGGGGTACTGGGAAGCGTTTATCCCCGCGTTGAGAGCGTCGGCCTTGCCGCCGTTCTCCTTGTCCAGCACGAAGAGCTGGGGATGGTCCACGGAAACGTACTTGGCGAGGGTCGGCCGATGGGGGACATGCAGGCCGATGGGCTTGTCGATCCGGACAAGACGGAATTCGCTGATGAGACTTTCAAGAGTGCCGTCGGTTGACCCGTCGTTAATGACGATGACTTCGTACTCGGGATACCGGAGGGCAAGCAGCGACTTCACCGAGGAAACGATCGTCTTTTCCTCGTTATAGGCGGGCACGAGAATCGACAGGGGCCTATAGAACATCCCATTGAGCACGTTGTCGATGCTCTGGCTCGTGACGGCATTCAGGTAGTTGCGGATGTCGCGCAGGGAGATGATCGTGAACAGAGTGTAAAACCCGTTCAGAACAATGAAATAAATAAAAATAACCGGCTGGATCGCCAGCAGGAAGGCCACGATATCAGGAAGCATAGATGAGCCTCTTCAACACGTACTGTGAAACATCGCGCACGAACCGGTCCTCGCTCCGGGTTGCATCCACGAGGACTTCGAGCCCCGCCTCTCCCATTCTGGAGAGCGAGAGTGCGGAGTTAATCCGCACGTGGTAGCTTTCGTCGTGGAGTAGTTGCCGCAACGAACCCAGAACTGCCGCGGAGTAAAGGTGGGCACTCTTGGCGGCAACGCCTCTGATTCGCCAATCGGCATCCCGGAGGCATTCGTTCAAAAGCACCTCCATGTCCACCGCTGAAAAACGCTGCAGCGTACGGATACAGGCGATCCGCATCTCGGCCACTTCGTGGAAGCGGCGGAAGCAGTCAGCCGCAAGATCCTTGGCAATGAGGAACATCTCGCTGCCGCACGCCTGGATGATATCCCGCTTGAGAATGACCGGCAGCGCTTCTTCGTCCATGAGCGATGTGAGCAGTTCCAGCAGTTCCTGCTCCTGATCCCGCTCGCGGAACGCACGAATAATATTGGTGTAAATATATTCATTGAACTTGGCTGACATGAACAGGGGATCTTTCAGAACCCGATTGATGAACGGCACGTCGTCACGGTCGGCAATCACGCTGAGAGCCCAGACGAGCTTGGGAATGATCCGCGTATCCCTCTCGGTATCGAGCAGTGAACGAAACAAGGGCTTCAGCTCGGGAAAGCCGAAATAGCCGAGTTTCTCGACCGCCACATACCTCTTCACCCACGAACGGGACCGGACGCGAGCCCGGTAATAGGCATCGATGCCCAGTTCGCGGATGAAGCATCTCACGCTGGCGGCCATGGCGCCGGAGACGTTCACGAGCATAGTGGCGAATACAGCGCCAAGGGCATCGTACTCCAGTGCCGTGGTCGGCTTCGGGATCGCAAGGGATGGTTCATAGCATTTGTGCGTCAGCTCTTCGAGATACCGCTCCTTGAGAGCTGCGAGACGGCGGGTGCGCCTCTCCACATGAACTTTGTGGAACAGGAGCGTCAGGAAAAGGCCGAGCGTGACGACAAAGAGCAGGATATTCACCGCAACGATGAAATCCCTGATCATGCCGGTATTTAGCAGATGCAAGTAAAGCTCGACCATTTCTCAGATGCCCCCCGAACCGCTAGCCATTGCATGGGAAAATTGAAAATATTAGTAAAAATATTCTCAGGATGCAACTCAAACCACTGGTCATCCACCGGCCTGGGTCATTGACAATCCTTGAAGATTCCTGTTTAACTGAAGCCATGAATAAAAAACGATCTCCCAAAACCGTACTCGCAGCCGGCCCCTCCTCCAAACGAGGAGATCTGATTGAGCTCGCCGTTACCGCTCTTGACGAAGATGGAAACGGTATCGGCATCCATGACAGCACCAACGTCCATGTGACAGGGGCTTTGCCTGATGAACGGGTACGGGCACGCCTCACCCACATGGGCAATAAGCACTTCCATGCCGAAACAGTCGAGGTGCTCACCCCCTCGCGGACAAGGCTCTCACAGATACCCTGCACCAGGGTCGGCAGTTGCGACGGCTGTCCGCTGATCGTTATGCATTATCCGGACCAGCTAAATTGGAAGCGCACCTTCACCGAGCGTCAGATCCGCCGCTACCAGACGTTGGGCGCTGCGGAGGTGCTGGAGACACTCCCCTCCCCCAATCAGCTTCACTATCGCAACTCGGCGAAACTGGTGGTTTCTGGAACGTTCCGCCGCCCGGTGATCGGTATCTACCGGCGCAACAGTCATCAGGTCATGGATATCGGCGCCTGCCCCCTCCACCACCCTCTTATCAACCAGGTCGTAACAGCCGTAAAGGAGGGAATCGCCAAGTGCAAGGTCCAGGTCTACAATCCGCGGACCGGAAGCGGCATTCTCCGTTATCTGGTGGTACGGATTTCGGAGCGGACAGGCACGGCCATGGCGGTTTTCGTCACGGTCGACCGCAACTACAATGAAATCCACCACCTGGCGAAGCACCTGCAGCAGCGCGTCCCCCAGGTTGAGGTAGTTGTCCAGAACGTCAACTCATCGGAGGGGAATGTCATCCTCGGACAACGGGACTACTTCCTGACCCGCCAGCGTGCTCTTACGGAGGAGTTGGGCGGCATCCGCTTCACCATTTCACCCAGGTCCTTTTTTCAGGTAAACAGCGGCGGGGCCCGGATCATATACGAGACGGTCCGCCAATGGAGCAGCCTGACCGGCAAGGAGTCCGTTGTCGATCTCTACTGCGGCATCGGCGGCATCGCACTCTTCCTCGCAGGTACGGCCCGCGAGGTTCACGGCATTGAAGTGGTGGAAGCGGCGGTGAACGACGCCGAAAGCAATGCCCGGCTGAACCGCATCCACAACTGCAGCTTCGAGGCGGGTGATGCAGCCGAACTGCTTGAGGAACTCGTGGAGGAGGGTGAACGTCTTGACCTGGTCGTACTCAATCCGCCGCGAAAGGGATGTGACGCTGGCGTTCTCAATAAAGTTGCCGCAGCCGGGCCTGCGCGGATAATCTATGTATCTTGCGCCCCTGCCACCCTCGCCCGCGACCTGGACATCCTCGCCGGCCTGGGGTATGCCACTCTCCGGGTTCAACCCGTCGACATGTTCCCCCAGACCCCGCACGTGGAGAACATAGCCCTGCTGGTCAAGGAGTTGCCGCGCAATGACCGGCTTGAGTCGCCGGCCAAGGAGCTCAGCCGCCCCCGGCGCCACCACAAGACAAAAGGGGGAGCCGTCTGAACGGCCCCCCCCTTTTGGGAACATCAATCATGCAGCTTTCCGCAGAAGCTGTTATTTTCTGAGCACCTTCACGACCGAAGAGAAGTCTTCCTCTCCCCGCCCGTCCTTGACGCCCTGCTCATAGGTGGCGCAGGCCACCTTGGCTGCCGGCAGCTCCAGTCCCAGCTTATCAGCCTTTTCCAGCACCAGCTCCAGTTGCTCGTGCACGTATTTAAGGGCCAGATTCCGGGTGAAATCACCACGGGCAATGCTGCGCCCCTTTGAGTGGAAGAGGGGCGAGGCCACTCCGCCCGAATCGAGCACTTCAAGAATCCTGTCAGCGGTGAATCCAAGCTTCTCTCCGAACACGATGGACTCGGCAAGGGCTTGCATGAGTTCGGCCTGGACCAGGTTCACCACAAACTTCATCCGGGTAGCGTCTCCGATGCTTCCCACATGGATGATATTCAGCCCGAAGAAGGAGAACAGTTCGCGGCAGCGCCCGACCAGCGAGGGATCCCCTCCCGCCAGGATGGTCAACAGGCCGTTGGCGGCATGTTCCTTGGTTCCCCACACCGGCGCGTCCAGGTACATGACGCGATGCTTGGCGGCCTCATCGGCCATCTCCATGGTGCTCGTCAGGGAGTGGGTTCCCATGTCGACAAGGATCGTGCCGGGGTCAATTCCCGCGAAAATCCCGTCAGGACCGTAGATGTCGGGACGAAGCCGCTCTTTCTCAGGACGGATGTGGATGACGATATCCCTTCCCTTGGCAGCCTCACGGGGCGTGGCTGCTCCCGTGGCGCCCAGGGCCGCCAGATCAGCAACCGCTGCCGGGTCAGAATCATAAACCGTCAGTTCGTAATTCCCCTTCAAGAGGTTGGCAGCCATGTGCCGCCCGACCGTACCCAACCCCAAGAAACCGACTTTTCTCAGCATATAATGCCTCCTGGTTCGCATGATAAAACACTGTCACGGATGGTTCACAATAGTACATGCTCTTGTGCGCCGAGACAATAGTCCAGTTTAAAATACGGCACATCAAACTGAAAAAAAGATACCGTTAAATGTTTCCACCGGCAAATGATTTTCGAACATTACCGGTTCCCGCGGCACTATCGGTGCTTCGCAACCCCTACGCGGTCGCACCATTGGGCAAGGACACAAGTTGAACAGCGGGGGGAAACGGGAGTGCAGTGATTCTGGCCAAAGGTGACAAGGTAGTCGTTAATTACCAGCCAATAGCGGTGCGGAAGGATACGGCGCAGAGAAAACTCCGTGTCCTCAGGTGTCTTGGTCCTGATGTATCCCCAGCGATTGCAGATCCGGTGGACGTGGGTGTCGACGCAGATTCCCGGCTTCCCGAAACCGAGAGTGATCACCAGGTTCGCCGTTTTGCGCCCTACCCCCTTGAATGCGAGAAGCTCGTCGAGTTCATCGGGAACTCTGCCGCCGTACCGTTCCAGAAGGAGACGGCAGATATCGAGGATCTGTTCGGCCTTGGTGCGGTAAAAGCCCACCGGATAGATGGCCTTCTCGATGTCGTCCTTTGACAAACGTACCAGTGCGGCGGGTGTATCCGCCAGCGCGAAGAGACGCTCCGATGCCGGTCCGGTAGTCCGGTCCTGGGTGCGTAGCGACAGGATGCAGGAGACGAGAACCTTGAAGGGATTGCCCTCCCGCTGCGAAACGATGGTCACGGCGGGGGACGGCCACTGTTTCACGGCCTCCGCCAAGCCGGCCATGACGACGTGGATATCGCCTTCGTTCATGATAATCCCCGGTTTCTGAAAATGCGCATCAGGAGCACACCAAGGATCGACAACGATATTCCCACGCAGAAAAAGAGATACCCAAGGGTTCTTCCGTCTCCCCAGCCGAGGAAATCACGGCCGTCCATGAATCCGATCAGGTACAGCCCTGCAAACGTCAACAGCCCGCCGAGCACATAGAGCCCCATCGCAACGACCGCCAGAGCGATCCCCTTATCCTTGACCATTAAAGTCTCCCTTTCCTTCCATGCCTGGCCCAGCCTGCAACCGGGCATTCTATCGGAATGGACCAATCATGGCAACGTCAATGTGAAAACTCTCCCATGTATACATTAGCCCCTTGCCAAGGCCGTCATGGCGTGGTTTAGTTGACAGAGAGGGTGGCACACCATGAAACTGATCGATCTTCACGTTCACTCATACCATTCCGACGGAGTTCTTGCCCCGGCTGTCCTGGTCGCCATGGCCGCCGAGCGGGGACTGGCATCGCTCGCCATTGCCGATCACGATGCCGTCGAGGGCATTGACGAAGCAATGGCGGAAGGCATGCGGCTCGGCGTCGACGTCATCCCCGCCGTGGAGCTTTCCGTTGAGCTGGGACGCTTCAGCGACGTGCACATTCTCGGCTACTGCATTGATCACCACGATCCAGCCTTTCGCGATAAACTCGCCGGTTTCAGGGCCGCGCGCGACAACCGGGGCAAGGCGATCCTCGATAAGATCAACCGCCGACTGCTCCACTCCCGCAAGGCGCCCCTCTCCTATGATGAGGTCCTCTCCATGGCCGGCGGCGCCGTGGGCCGACCTCATATCGGCCGCGTACTGGTCGATAATGGGTATGCGAGGGACATGGAAGATGCCTTTCGGCGCTATCTGATCCCCTGTAACGTACCGAAGCGCTATATGCCGGCCGGCGAGGCGATTGCCGAAATCCGCCGCATAGGCGGCGTGTCGGTGTTAGCGCACCCCCCGACCATCACCGAAGATCGGCGGCGGTTGCGACAGGTAGTCGAACAACTGGCGCAGCTGGGACTTGACGGACTCGAAGTGTTCAATAACCTCTGCTTCAAGGACGACATGCTCTACCTCGAGCGCCTCGCCGAGGAATTCGGGCTGCTGATGACGGGAGGATCCGACTTCCACGGTTTCGAGGACGACGTGGAACTGGGGAGCGGCCGCGGGGGTCTTGCTGTTGCCCACAGCTTGGCGGAAAAGGTAAAGGAACTGGCAGCGCAACGAAAACACTCCCACGCCTGACAACCGGCATCAAGGGTGACGCCCATGGCCGACGCACGGGAAGTTCTCGAAATCATGAAGGAAGTTGCCAAATTGAGAATCGCCATGCTACGGGACGGCACGACATTCCATCAGGGAGACAGACGCGCCTACTTTCTCCAGCAATACGAGGAAAAGCTTGCGCAGATCGAACACCTCATCCGCAGGATCAGCATTCATATCGTCGGTCCGGATGAAACAAACCGACCACGCCCGACCAAGTAACAGTTTCCAGCAAAAAAGAAGAGATCGCTACACGCTATACACCCTCAGACCCGCATCACCTCAATCCGAGTCGCCGTCCGTATCGGAGGCATCCTCGCCCGGCTGGTGGCGGTATTTCACCTCAAGGGCGAGAAACGGCCCCACAATAGCATCGAACAAATCCCGGCCACAGGACACGCGGTCGATCCTGCCATGCTCCAGGTAACCATAATAGCGACAGCCTCCGAAACAGAGGGGCAGATAGGCGCAACTCAGGCACTCATCGTTCTTCCACGCCCCAAGGCCATGGCTGGCGGCATGATCAGACAGGCCGTCATCAAGGCTGCCTGCCGCAAGCCCTTCAATGCCGATAAAGGCAGGACAGCGGTAGAAGGTCCCATCATGGTTCACAATGAGTGAGTCTTCGGCTTCAATGGCACAGTAATGAGGAGAAAGCCCCGGTGCGGGAAATCCTCGGCGCAGAAGCTCCTCACGGATAAAAAGGGTGGCATCCTTGAGCCAGGGTTCATTCACCGACGCGCACCCTCCCGTAAACTCGGGGAGTGCCCGATTCTCTCCCGCCGACATGACTGCATTGAACCGCATCAGAGCGAGCCGTTCCGGACCGAGGCCCTCTGCCACGAGCAGATCGAAGAGACGAGGATATTCCCGGTAGGTCTCGGGAGTGAAGTTGCCGCCGATCTCCAGGGCTATGAGATCCGCAACGGCCTTGAGGTTGGTGAGAATGACGGAAAAACTCCCCTCCCCTCCCACGAACGGCCGGGCCGCATCATGGATATCCGGAGGACCGTCGAGAGTAACCGTTGCACCGACAAGACCCAAGGGGATGAGTTCCTCCACCAGTTCCCGGGTCAGGAGCGTTCCGTTGGTTGTCAGGGAAAAACTGAAGGACAGGCCGCGGGCATCCATCACTTCCTTCAGAGGGCGGGCAATGCGCCGAATGGTGGGAACGCTCAGAAGCGGTTCGCCGCCGTAGAACCTGAGTGACAGCGATCTCCCCTCGGCAACGGGGCCCGAAACGAGGTACGCCACCAGGCGATCCGCCGTGTCGTCGTCCATGAAATGCGCCCCCCTCCTGTTTCCCTCGAAACAGTAAGAGCAGGCAAGGTTGCAGCTCAGATTCAGGATGACCAGGGCGGCAAACGATCGACTCGCACGGTTGCTTTCATCAACAAAGGAGCACATTTCCTGCTGCTCACTGTCGTGATCGGGCACGAGAAAACCCAGTTCGGCCAGGGTCTGCTCCTCGTCGGCGTCGAGCCCTCCGGCACCGATGGCAGCCAGCAACTCATCATCCACCAGGATGAGCGCTCCCCGCTTGGCGGAAAACAGAATGGACGTGCCCGGCCAGTCCGGGCAGGTAGTAATAATCACATGGCGCGATAAGACCACAAATCACCTCATCGGGCAGTTTCGCCATCAACAATGCTGTGGGACGGCACGGGTTCACCAAAAGAAAAAGGGGAGATTGCTCTCCCCTTTTTTGCGATCAGACTGCATCCCTTACTTAATATCCAACTCGGCCAAAAATTACGAGGCAAATATAACCGGGCTGGTTCGGGTTCCGGACGGACCCTGCGTTGAGGACGGCAATGCGAGCTGACTTTTTCATGTCTGTGATCTCCTCCCTCCTGGATAAATGGCACGGCGACTGCCTCAAAAGTAATTGCAAACACATTCCTCTGTCAACCAATATTTTTCAGTAATTATATGAATCAAAACAATTAACAACTACCAATCTTACCCCTCTGAGCAACACTAGAAATCAAATCGTACTCCCCCCTCGAACCAGCGTCTGGGGTTTCTGAGAGTGGTATCGACGTACTGTGAGCCATTAAACAGGTTACGGACTGAGAGGAAAAGTTCCACCTGGAGCCGATCATCCCGGTAGATACGTCGTGCTGCGTTCAAATCCCAGACCATGGCACCATATCTGCCCTGATTGGAACTATCCGCATTCCACCAGATGTACCGTCCCGCGAGGTTTGCCCTTGTATCCTTCAGATCGTCGAACAGAAGGATTGCACTGACCGTTTGCCGAGCCGCAAAGGGAATTCTCTGATGTGTCTCACGATCAGTCGAATCCACAAAGGTATAGCCAACTCCCATCGTTGTAAAAAGAAACGGGATGGTCTTCACCTCCACTTCAACCCCTTGCCGCCGCTGCTTTTCCTGGTTTTCATAACGAACCCGGCCATCATCTGTGGGCGTGGCAACCAAGGCACCAGAAACATCATGCAGGAAAAAGGTCGATTTGAGCCAGAGGTAACGAAGAAGAGACGTCTCGAATCCGGCCTGCCAGGAGAGAACCTTTTCCATCTTCAAGTCGGGGTTGGGGACTAAGGCAAAACCGTCGCCCATCGTATGAGTTACCGGGGGCACCGTAAATCCCCGCGCCACGGCGCCACGCAGCACCGTGTGCTCACCGATGCCCCAGGTAACCCCGAGACTGGGGCTCAAAAAATCACCGTTGGTGGTGGTGTGATCGAAGCGAATCCCCGGGGTTATTGTCAAAGGTCCCAGCACAATCGTGTCATTGGTAAAAATAGCTGCCTTTGCAATGTGCGAACGGACAGAAGATCGCCCGACTCCTGCGACATCCTGTTCCAGCCTAAAATCACCCCTGTCAAACTCCGCCCCGACAGTCAAGCTGTGGTTACCGGTACGCCAGACGAGCTTGGTTGTGGCTCCGAAGGAACGGTCATCCAGCAGCGAGGCATCAACGAGTCCGGTATCAAGGGCGTGGCGGAGCTGATCGTATTCCAGCCATTGGGAGCGGAGCGAAAGGTCCCAGTCGATCCGCTCGGTAAGAGGGAGCGAGATGGAGAGCGTCGTCAACAGATTGTCGAACGTATTGTCATAGGACGTTCGAGCAACGGGGTCCATTTGGTCGCCGCGGTCGCCGGCGCTGTAGCCGAGAGAGAAGCGTAGATCTCCGCCGTCGGGCAACTGGTGGGTCAGCTTCAGGTACGCCCGGTCAGTATCGACGCTGTTATGGGGAAGGAGCCCGTCGGAGTGGAGCTTGCCGCCGGAGAGATAGTAGCCGAACTGTCCCACCGTGCCGGTGAGTTCGCCCCGGTAGTCACCGGTGAACCGCTCACCCAGAGACGCCGACACCATGCCGGCCGCGGCCCTGTTCTCCTCGGGGGACTTGGTGATGACGTTGATGATGCCGCCCAGAGACGACCCCCAGGAGGTGGAGGCTGGTCCTTTGATGATCTCGACCCGCTCGATATTCTGCACCGGGATAGCGCCTACATCGGCAAAGTTTGAAGAGGTACTGGTCTGCGAGACCCCATCGATCAGAACGAGTACCTGATTGGGATTCGACCCCTGGATACCGGGGAAGGCGAGACTGCCGGGACCGCCCCGCCAGTCCTGCTGGACACCGGTTATGGTGACCAGAACGTCCGCCAGGGTATGGGCGTTCAGGTTCCTGATTTCTTTGGCGGTAATAACAGTAATGTTTTCGGCCACCTGGGAGACGGGCTTGGGATCCCGAGTGGGGGTCACCACCAGTTCCTTGTCCTCGTAGAACATCTCGAGGACTCTCATCTCCTCGTCGGCCTGGGCCCAGGCGTACCCCTTGGAACCTGTCGGGGCAAGCAGTACCGACAGGCCGAGCAATCCGATAACTGGAATAAGATTTCGTCTTCTGTTCTCAACAAGTCGAATGTCCATCCGCCCCCCAGCCCCGGAACGGGATATGCCTTACCTGGTGTCGCGCTTTGCGGGTTCAGCCATGCAAAAAAAATTCCGATCCAGGCTCGGCGGCCATCTGCCGTCGTATCTGCTGTCATCAGCAGAAATCATAAGATTAATAACAATTCAAAATTACTGGCTTATCGCCTCACCATGTGGTACAAAATTGATCGATTACTGCATTTTTTACGCAAAATGGCACTGAAATGGCAAAATAATAACTCCATGCGGACTGTTCAGCCAGGGGGTATACCTCTTAAGACCTCACAGATATCGGTATCAAATGAGAGTCTGGCGCATTGAATCTGCGCAAAAACTTTGTCAAACAAATGACACACGCAGCCTTTGAACTGCTGCGTCTTTGACGTTTGCCCCGGAGGCCCCATACAGATGGCCAACACGTTATCGAAGCACTGGGTGCTGGGCAAGTCACAGTATACACCATATTGCTCTACGTCGCTCAACCTAACAGAATCATTACTTTTTGTCTACTAGAACCACATGACCAGAATAATTCTTCTCATTCTCGCAATCATCCTTTTGACCGAGCCCTGTAATGCGGCCCAGAAGGTTTTCGTGCTTCAGAGCGTGAGAGTAGCCCCCTATGAAGAGGCTCTCCGGGGGGTGAGAAGCGTTGTGAGCGGGACCATCAAAAGGGTCGTTATCTCGGAAATGGAAGGGGTCGATGTGGCGCGAATGGTGCGCGACGAGCGCCCGGACGTGATTCTGGCGATCGGGGCAGAGGCCCTGACCAGGGTAAAGCGGGTCAAGGACACCCCCATCGTCTACCTGATGGTTCTCGATCCCCAGAACACCCTCACCGCCGGCGACAACCTGACCGGCGTCAGCATGAACGTCCCGCCCGAACGGCAACTGGCGGCACTGCAGAGCCTCATGCCGCGACTGAGGAAAATAGGAATTCCCTACAATCCCTCCCGGTCCGGCGTGCTTGCGCGCAAGGCCCAGGCCGCGGCCCGCTCGATGGGGATCGAGCCGGTCGCCCGTGAACTCCGCTCTGCCCGTGATGTGGTCCCGGTGGCGGAAGGACTGAAGGGGGAAGTGGACGCTATCTGGATGCTTCCCGACACCACGGTGGTGACTCCCGAAAGCATAGAATTTCTCCTCCTTTTCTCACTCACCAACAGAATTCCCATTCTGACGTTTTCAGACAAGTACGTGCAGATGGGCGCCATCATGGCGCTCGACATCGACCCCTACGACCTGGGGAGGCAAGGCGGGGACCTGATCAGGCGAATACTGTCGGGTGCTCCGGTGGAGCAGGTCCAGCGAGTCGAACCCCGCAGCATGGTCATGACGGTTAATGCGAAAGTTGCGCGTAAACTCGGTCTGACACTATCCGAAGAGGCCCTGGGAAGGGCCAGGGTAATTCGATAGGAGAGACCATGGGCATGCACGACACGCTAAAACAACGGCACGACAGTCTTGGTCTCAGGTTTTTCCTCCTCTTTGCATCAACGATCGCCGTTATATCCATATCGTTCACCGTTCTGTTTTACCAGCAGCAGCGACGCATACTTCGGGAAAACGTCACCCATGAGGGTCAGATTCTCGCACGCCTCCTGGCCCACAACGCCCGGCTGGGCGTCTTTGCGGAGAACGGCGAACTACTCAAAGACCCGGTGGAGGGCATTCTGCAGCATGATGGGGTACTTTTCGTCTCGGTCATTTCAGCAGCCGGCACCCCCATCAGGGAGCAGGCCCATGAAAAGATGCTCAAGACTCCGGAAAGGAAAATACCAAACTGGAGTGTGCATTTCAGCGATACACGCTCAAGTAGAGTCCCCCACACCTTCGAGGAAGCCGAGCTTTTCGAGTTCTGGGCGCCGATCGTCTCCATCGCTCCGTTCCAGAGCACCGATGCGCTGATCCTAGGACACGAGGCGCAGGGCAAGGAAAAGATCCTGGGGTATGCCCGTATCATTGTGGACAAACACCCCCTCAAGCGACGTCTCGACACGCTTTTGCTCATCTGCAGCACCCTTACCGGCGGATTCCTGGTATTGAGCACCATTCTCACGTATCTTGTGGTACGCCGGATCACCAATCCGCTCGACCGACTCACTGTCGGCATTAAGGCATTGGAGCAGGGTGGCGCTTTCGTCCCGGTAAAGGTCGAGCGCAATCACGAAATCGGACGCCTGGCCAATGCCTTCAACCATATGGCGGAGACGCTTAAAAAGCGCGAAGCGGAGAAAGAACTGCTGGCCGAAGAGCTGCGTCACGCCCAGAAGATGGAAGCAATCGGTACCCTTGCAGGAGGGGTGGCCCACGACTTCAACAATATCCTTACGGCTATCGTCGGCTTCGGCACGCTCCTGCAGCGCAGTCTGAACAAAGATAACCCCTACCAGATTTATGTGGACCAGATACTTAACGCTGCCGATCGCGCCACGACGCTGGTAAAACGGCTGCTGGCCTTTGGCCGCAAACAGGTTATCACGCCCCTCCCCACTGATTTGAACGGGATCATCCAGAGTATCGAGAAACTTCTGGCCCGCCTCGTGAGCGAGGATGTGGAGTTCAAGGTATCTCTCTTCAACGAACCTCTCGTCTGCCATGTGGATTCAGGACAAATAGACCAGATACTCATGAATCTCGTAACCAATGCCCGCGATGCCATGCCGTCAGGAGGGACTCTCACGCTGACGACCGATGCGACGGTTCTGAACGAAAATTCCTTCAGTTCGCTGGAACAGTGCCGGCCGGGACGTTATGCCGTTCTGACCGTCAGCGACACGGGCCTTGGCATGGACCAGGAGACAAAAGAGCGTATTTTTGACCCCTTCTTCACAACAAAGGAGGTTGGAAAAGGCACTGGTCTCGGCCTGTCGATGGTATATGGCATCGTGCGACAACATGAAGGGTTCGTCACCGTTGATTCCGAACCGGGCGCCGGCACCACCTTCCGCATCTATCTTCCGATCGTGGCATTGACGGCGAGACATGAAGAGGAAGCACCACCGATCGTGGCAAAGGGGAACAGGGAAACCGTCCTGCTGGCGGAGGACGACAAAGCGGTCAGAAAGCTTTCCCGTCACGTGCTCGAACGTAACGGTTACGAGGTAATTGAAGCAGCCGATGGAAACGACGCGGTCAAAAAATTTGCCGAGTCCGCCAACAAGATCGATCTCGTCCTGCTCGACGTGGTGATGCCCGGCAAGAACGGCCAGGTTGCCTTCGAGGAAATGAAACGAATCCAACCAGCTATCAAAGCCCTCTTCATCAGCGGCTACACCAAGGACATCATCGGCAGCAAGGGTTTCCTGGCCGAAGATATCAATTTCATCGCCAAACCGGTCAAGCCTGATCAACTGATCGCACGAGTACAGGAAGCATTGAAGAGCTGAACGAGTCCCTAAGCAGCATCCGTACACAAAAAAGCCCGCCGAAGCGGGCTTTTTTGTACATTCCCTCCATCTGAGGAGAGCTGTTATTTCTTGCCATCCATGAGGACAACCGTTCCGTCATCAAGATCGTATTTAGCCTTCACGATCTTCAACGTACCTTCCTTGACGAGGTGCCGGATAACGGGCGATTTCCTGGTCAGGCTGGCAGCAACGAGATCCAGATTAGCATCGGTAGCGGCCTCAACAACTTCAGCCTTCGACTTGCCTTTTCCTTCCTTCAGGGCTTTTGCGGCGGCAGGAGCAATGGTCTTGACAATGGATCCGATATTGCCCTCCGCCTTTCCCTTGGCCTCAACGGTGGCAGTCACCGCACCACAGCGCTCATGTCCGAGGACCATGACAAGGGGCGATCCGATATGTTCAGCCGCATACTCGATGCTGCCAAGGACGACCGGGTCGGGAATGTTACCCGCCACGCGAACCACGAATATTTCACCCATGGTTTTATCAAAAATAATCTCGGGCGGAACACGAGAGTCTGAGCACGAAAGAATTATCGCGTAAGGTTTTTGCCCCTTGGCCAATGATTCGCGCTTGGCGGTGTCGCTGGCGCTGCACGTTTTCATCTGCCCCGCCACATACCGCTTGTTGCCGTCCATGAGCTGTTGCAGAGCCTCGTCCGCCGTTACGCCCACGCCACCGGATCCGAATGCCAGAACAGCGGAGATAGCCACCGCGCCGGCGCCCAAAAACATCCCTCTGACCATGGAACTTCTGTTCTTCATGCCGCTCCCTCCCTGGATGCAATGATTTGTAATCATTAATTATCAGCCCCACATTGCCATGTCAATCACGAAATTCCACCCAAGATGGATCAGCAGCACCTGCCCCCCCTGCTACCGACAACACCGGCCAGCCACTCATTGATCATCCCCGATGCGCAGCCTACCCCGGCATCCACACGGATCGCACTTGCAGGGCAATTCACCGCGCAGGCCCCGCACTCCATGCAGTCGTCACGTGCGACAACCTCCGCCTTTGAGCCTTCCAAACGAAATACCTGATGCGGGCAAACCTCAACACACATGCCGCAACCAACGCATTTCTCTCCGATAAACTCCAGGGTGGCGACATTGGCAAGATACTGGAAACCGATCATGCTACCTCCCGGTCAAGATAACAGGAAACTGCCGAACAGCCATGACGTGAGCCCTGCCACGAGCGCGGCGGTCATGACGGGAAGGGCGACCCGCATCTCCTTCTTGACACCCGAACGCGAGGTAAAGGGCGTACTTCCGGTAAACGTCAGGGCGAGGAATGAGCAGACAGCGGGGGTAATGAAAAAGAGCGCTGCGACCTCGTGAAGAGAGACCATGCCGCGCCCGGACCAGACAAGGAGAGCCGCGAGCAGCAGGCCGAGCGAGGCCCCCTTCACAGCAAAGCTTCGGCCGGGAAGCCATGGCAGCAGAAGTGGAGCGCCAACGGCTCCGGTCGCGATCGTCGCCCCCCAGGCGATAGCCGCGGGAACCGCCCTCTCTGGAGAGAATGCCCCATCCGAAAATCCCGCGGCCAGCACAATCAGAGCCATGACAGGCAGCCCCCATTTACAGGCGGCAACCAGCTCGATGGGGGTGAGAACAAGCCGTTCGACAGTTGTGAACGTGAGCTGCCGCATGGCAGACGTCGCGATCATGCCGTTATCCAGATATGCCGGCAGGTCTGCGGCCCGGATAGTGGCATACCTGACCTTAAAGCCAGTGCGCTGTCGCACCAGATGGGCAGCCACACCGGGAGCCCCCAGCATTGGCAGCAGCAGCGTGCGGTGATTCACTATCCGCGACAAACTGGTGAGGCCGACTCGCTTGACGATCTCGTCGGTGCCGAAGGTCCCCTTGCCGGCGGCGCACCAGACATTAATGCCGTGGGTTTCCAGAACCAGAAGCCAGATGTCTCTGCCGGCCAGCTCCCACCGGACACTATCGTAGCTCATCTTGTAGTTGGCAGTGACCACCACCGGGGTCCCGGGGCCGGGAGCGCCAATGGCGTACAGACCGGGCGGCACCAAGTACGACATGCGTCCGATACCCCAGCGTGCCTGCCAGGCTCCGAGGGTATCGCGCATCGCCAGTTGCGTGGAGATGACCGGCACGCGCCCCGCCGGGGTATCGAGCCAACGAAGGAAACCCGGCACATTTTCGTTAATGGTCCCGCTGACCGCAGGCGTCTTTGGACCTCAACAGGGGGGGCGATCCACGTCGGGACCGGGCTGACTCATGCCTCTTCCTCCAGCATCGTATCATTGCTTCGCACTACTGTTGTACCCATGGACCTTTGCTCCGCATGTAGCCATCAACGATCGTTGAGCCTGACACCGAGCCGCCCGGCAAGATCATCGATAAACTGACGGGCAGAGCGTCCCGACCGGCTTCCACGGTACATGGCCCACAGATGCGCTTCTTTCCGGAGCGCCTCCCGCTCCATGGGAAGAGCGAATTTTTCCGCATATCGCTCAACGATGGACAGATATACGTCCTGGCTGAACGGATAGAACCCCAGCGCCATGCCGAACCGGTCGGCCAAGGAGAGCTTTTCGGACACGGCCTCTTCGGGGTGGATCTCGCTGCTGAGATTATCCTCCATCCGCTCGGGAAGCAGGTGGCGACGGTTAGAGGTGGCATAGAACAGGATATTCGTCGGCTTTGCCTCGATGCTGCCTTCAAGAAGAGCCTTGAGCTCCCGGTATCCTCCCTCCCCTTCGCCGAACGAGAGATCGTCACAGAAAAGGATGAAGCGCCGCGGCACCGATCTCAGGGCGGCAATGAGAGTCGGCAGGCTCATCAGATCGTCCCGCTGGACCTCCACGAGCCGCAGTCCACGGTCCGCAAACAGCCGGAGCATTCCCTTGACGCAGGTCGATTTGCCGGTGCCCCGCTCCCCCCACAGCAAGACGTTGTTGGCGGGGTAGCCGTCCATGAACTGGGCGGTATTCCGGATCAAGTCCTCGCGGACCAGATCAATGCCAACCAGATCGGCAGGATCGGGAAGATGGGGATGCGCCACCGGCTCGAACGTGCCTTGTTCACCCGACCGGCGCCAGCGGAAGGCAATGGCTCCGTCGAAAAAGGCCGGATCCCGGGGAAGAACCGGATCATGGCGGTCAATGATCCGTTCAAACCGTTCGAGCAGACGTTCAAGTCTGACGGCGAGATTACTCCAATCGGTGTCCATGGTTACTTGAGCCGCCCCTTTATGTTCTTGAATTCCGTCTCGTCCGTCAGATAGCGCTGGGGAGGAAGCTTGGCGATCTCGGCCTGCACCCGTTGAATCCGCTCCGACGTAAGGGGATGGGTCGAAAAGAACCGGGCCACGTTGCTCTGGGTACCGCCGTCCATCGCGTTCAGCTTCTGGAAAAAGCTCGTCAGGCCGTTGGGGTTATATCCGGCCTTGTACATGGTCTCCACGCCGAGAAAATCTGCCTGGTTTTCGTATTCCCGGCTGTATGACATCATGCCTGCCTTCCCGAAGAGTTGGCCGGCCAGCTGCGCCAGCATGTTGGGGTTGTCCCCCAGGACAAGTGAAAGGACCAGAGAATAGCCATACTCCTGAGTCATCTGCCTGGTGCCGTGACGGGCGACCGCATGATTGATCTCGTGGGCCAGGACGCCGGCCAGCTCCGTTTCGTTGTCAGCCGCCTTCAGCAGGCCTGTGTGCACATACACACGTCCGCCGGGGATGGCGAACGCATTGACGCTGTCATCCTTCACCACCTTGAAGATGTAGTCGAATTCCACCGCCCGGGCACCGGACAGCAACCGCCTGCCCACCTTGTCCACGTAGCGCTGGACCTCCGGGTCGTTCACGGGTTGCTGCTGCTTTTCGATCTCCACGGCAAACTTGTTGCCCAATTCCTTCTCCTGCTCGATGGAAATCATGTTGAAACCCTTGATGTCGGTCATGCTCGTGGCACAACCGGCAAGGATACCCAGCACCGCCAGCGGTCCAAGCAACCATTTCGCCAACTTCATAGCTATCCTCCTTGATCCGTTCACCACTGTTTCAACGAGCACTCCCGCTCCCAGGCGAGATAGCCGTCCCCTTCGATGGCCCAGAATGCCTTGATCCGCTCTTCATAATAAGGAAGATCAGAGCACTCTCGGTCTATTTCCTCAAAAAACGCCCCATCCAGCAAGTCCCGCTCCAGCAGGAACCGGTAGAAAGCCCGCACGCCTGCCAGGTGGATCGCCAGTTCCTCGACGGAGGGTTCCACCGTATGAACGATGTACCAGTTGCCCCCGAACCGACGGACGATGCCCGGCTGATCGTCGAAGAGACTGCGATGCATGAAGCCCACGACGAAATCGCGAACGAAATGGTCGGCCCCGCTGGCGAGCAGCGTGGCTTCCCGGGGATCGACTCCCTGTTCGAGCAGGGAAAAGTAGAACCGCGAGAGAAGCTTGCGGCAGAGGTTGTCGGCACGGATCTCGTCCTCCACCGAAGCGATGACGAAATCGGCCTTATCAATGACGAGCTCGCCTTCGAGCTCGGCGGCCGGTGAATAGGATGTTGTCATGCAACCACCTTTGCTTGTTAAAAAGATCAGACCCGCGGATCAAGGGCGTCCCTGATTCCCTCGCCCAACAAATTGTAGGCCAGAACGGTCACCAGGATGGCTCCGCCGGGAAACAGCGAAAGCCACCAGGCGAACTCGATGTAGTCCTTGCCGGAGGTGAGGATGTTGCCCCAGCTCGGCGTGGGGGGCTGGACCCCGATGCCGAGAAAGGACAGAGCCGATTCGGTGAGAATTGCGCCGGCCACGCCAAGGGTGGCGGACACCAGGACCGGCGATACGGCGTTCGGCAGGATATGGCGGAACAGTATCCGCACATCCGATGCGCCGAGGGCACGGGCCGCCAGCACGAAGTCCCTCTCCCGCAGCGACAGCACCTCGGCCCGCACGAGCCGGGCCACCCCCATCCAGCCCGTGAGGCCGATGATGGCCATAATGTACCAGATGGACGGCTCCAGAAAGGCGATCACCGCGAGGATGAGAAAAAACGTGGGAAAGCAGAGCATGATGTCCACGAACCGCATGGTGACCGTATCGACAAGCCCGCCGTAGAAACCGGAAACCAGACCGAGCACCGTGCCGATGATCACGGCAATGCCTACTGATACGAATCCCACCTTGAGCGAGATCCTGGCCCCGTAGATGACACGGGTAAAGACGTCCCGCCCCAGTTCGTCGGTGCCGAACCAGTGTTCGGCCGACGGGGGGAGCAGGACGCGGTAGGCGTCGATGGCGTCCGGGTCCCAGGGGGTGATGTAGGGAGCCAGGAACGAGATTGCAAAGAGCACCACCACAACCATGCCACCGGCCAGGGCGAAACGGTTGCGCCGGAAACGTTTCCAGAAGACCGTATGGAACCAGCTGTCGCGGAAGGCCATCCCCTACCCCCTTCCGTGCCGGATGCGCGGATCGGCCATGGCATAGCAGACATCGGCCAGCAGATTGCCGATGAGCGTGAGGAATGCCCCGATGACGAGAATCCCCATGACGAGCGGATAGTCGCGGGCCATGACCCCTTGATAGAAGAGCTGTCCCATGCCCGGGATGGCGAAAATCGTCTCGAAGATGACACTCCCTCCGATGAGCCCAGGCAGGGAAAAACCCAGAAGCGTGATGACGGGCAGCAGTGCGTTGCGCAGGGCGTGGCGGTAAATGACCACGCGCTCGGACAACCCCTTGGCCCGGGCCGTGGTGATGTAGTCCTGGCGGATCACCTCCAGCATGTTCGAGCGCATGTAGCGTGACAGCCCCGCCAGACTACCGAAAGTTGCCACGAACACGGGCAACACCAGGTGCTTTACCATATCCGCGAACCATGCCAGGGGCGAGAGATTTTCGCTCCCCAGGGAGTGGAGCCCCGAAATGGGAAGCCATCCCAGCTTGACCCCGAACAAGTACATCAGCAGCAGCGCCAGCCAGAAGGTCGGCACGGCGAACCCGAGAAAGACGAAGAGGGTTATGCCCTTGTCATAGATGGTGTCCCGGTGGGTGGCGGCAAAGATGCCGATGGGGATGGCAAGGCCGAATTCCAGGATCAGGGCGATGATGTTCAGGGAGAGGGTCACCGGGATCCTCTCGGCGATCTTGTCGGTCACCGGCCGGTTGTCCGGGGCGAAGGAGCGGCCGAAGTCGAGCCTCACGATGCGGCCGACCCAGGAAACGTACTGCTCATGGAGCGGCTTGTCGAGTCCGTAGAACTCCCGGAGCCGCTCGCGGGTCTCGGCGGTGATCTTGGGGCTCATGGCGGTCATGGCCTCCACCGGCTCCCCGGGGGCGAGCCGGATCACCACGAAGGTGATGAGGGTGATCCCGAACAGCAGCGGGATCATGGCCAGGAGTCGCTTGAAGATATAGGCGGCCATGTCAGTGCACCTGCTCTTCATTCGGCACGTACCAGCGGATGAAGTTGTACATGATGCCGGCCGGCGCGGGTTCGATCCCCCGGAACCGGGCGCTCACCGCGGGCAGGGCATCGGGGACGTACAGAAAGGTGTAGGGCTGCTCCTCGGCCAGAATCTCCTGGATGCGCCAGTAGCAACGCCTGCGCTTCTCCTGGTCGAAAGTGCGGCGGCCCTCCTCGATCAGGCGGTCCACCTCATCGTTTTTGAAGCCGACGAAATTCAGTTCCTTGGGACCGGTCTTGCTCGAATGCCAGACATCGAAAAGATCGGGGTCCTGTGGGATCGTCCACCCCATGATGAGGGCATCGAAATTCCGCTTGTCGATGAAATTGGTCAGGAGCGACGCCCATTCCAGCACCCGGATCTTCACGTCGATCCCGACCTTGCGCAGCCGGCGCTGGATGATCTGGGCGGTCTTGAGCCTCTGGTCATTGCCCTGGTTCGTCAGAATGGTGAAGCTCAACGGCTTGCCGTCCTTCATCAGGATGCCGTCGGGGCCGGTTGCGCGCCACCCCGCTTCGGCAAGCAGTTGTCTGGCCCGGACCGGGTCGTAGCCCGGATCGCGAACCGTGGGGTTGTAGGCCCAGGTCCCCGGCTTGAAGGGTCCCACTGCCACTTGACCGAGTCCCAGGAGTACACCGTGAATGATCTCGTCCTTGCTGAGGGCATGGGCAATGGCCTGGCGCACGCGACGATCGGCAAAAAGGGGATTTTTCAGATTGTACCCCAGGTAGGTGTAGGCTGAGGCCGGATAGCGGTACTTGGCGAAGCGGGAGCTAAACTCGGGGGTATCCGTCTGCCGGGCGTACTGGACCGGCGAGAGTCCCATCAGGTCCACACCGCCTGCCTTGAGTTCCAGGTACATGGTGGAATTGTCGGGAATGATCCGGTAGATGTAACGGTCGATGTACGGGCGACCCTCGTAGTAGTCGTGATAGGATTCGAGGACGATCTTCTGACCGGCGACCCATTCCTTGAACCGGTAGGGCCCGGTTCCGACGGGACGACGGGAGAGTTCACTCTTGGTGATGTCCTTCCCTTCCAGCAGGTGAGCCGGGAGAATTCCCATCCCCCAGGAGGCCAACGCAGGGGCGAACGGCTTGGCATAGGTGACGCGGAAGGTGTAGGGATCGGGTGCCTCGGCGGTCTCGACCTGTTTAAAGTCCTCGGCATACGCTGTGGGGGTCTTAGGATCGACAGTCACCCGGTAGGTATAGAGCACGTCACGGGAGGTGAACTCCTTACCGTCGTGCCACGTTACCCCCTTGCGGAGCCGGAAGGTGATAGTGAGCCCGTCGGGGGAAACCTGCCACGACTCTGCCAGGTCTCCCTCAAGATTCAGGTTCTTGTCATAGCGGACAAGGCCATTGAAGACATTTCCAGCCACCTCATGGGATGCCGAGTCGGACGCCAGCAAGGGAAGCAGGTTCGACGGTTCGCCAATGGTGCCCACCACGATGGCGTCACCGTAAGCGGGCGTGCCCTGTCCGCGCACGGCAGGGGCCTTCGCGCGGTCTCCACCGCTGCACGAAACGACAAGCAGCAGGGCAAGAAGGCAGCCGATCCATCGGAACGTCATTTTTCCGAGCTCTCCCCCCTCACCTTGCGCTTCTTCTCGATGATATCCTTGCGGCCGGGCTCTGCTTCCAGGATCTTCCGGTAGAGATCAAGGGCCTTGCGGTGCTCACGCCGGGCCGCATAGGCGTCAGCCAGATGTTCCATGATGGTGAAGTCGTCGTCGACGAGCTTTGCGGCCCGTTCAAGGAGCGGTATCGCCTCATCGTAGCGTTTCAGCTTGAAATAGACCCAGCCGAGACTGTCGAGGATGAACCCATCGTTGGGACGGAGTTCAACCGCCTTTCTGAGATATTGCAATGCCTCGTCCAATTTTATACCGAGTTCCGCATAGGTATACCCCAGATAGTTCAGCGCCTGGGCATCATCCGGCGCGATGGTCAGCACCTTCTTCATCCGGGCGATGGACTCGTCCTTGTTCCCCATCTTGTCGTAAAGGGTGCCCATGCGGAAGTGCAGGCGCGGGTCGCCCCCGAACTCCTCTTCCACCGCCTTCAGCACCGCCAGGCCCTCGGTGTAGTGGTCGAGGGACTCGTATAGCCCTGCCAGATAGAGGTGAAGCTCCAGATGGCTCGGGTATGTGGCAATGGCATCCTTCAGGACCGCTATCCCCTTTTCGGGATTCCCCATATCCTTGTGGATGAACGCCATGTGCCCGACTGCCTCGAAATAGTTAAAGGAGCCGGGGGGTATCCGGCCGAACTCCTCCAGCGCCCGACTGTATTCTTCCTTTTCTTCATAGGCGGTCGCCAGGTAGAAGCGGATTTGCAGGGCATTTGGCTCACGCTCCAGAATGTCCCGGAATTCGGCGATTGCCTCGTCGTACCGCTCGCTCTCCAGGTAGATGAGACCAATCTTGCGAGACGTCTCCAACCCGCCGATCCCCTTTTCCTTGAGTCCCTTGAGGAGGGGAAGCGCCTCATCGTACTCCTGCTGCTGCAGGTAAATCTGAACCAGGTGCTGCAGGACGTTCAGATTGTAAGGATTGACATCCAGCAGGTTCTTGTAGGTGGCAATGGCATCATCGTGGAGCCCCATTCCCTCCTGGACGATCCCCAGTTCGATGATGGCCTGCTCAAAGTCCGGCTTCAGCTCAATGGCCTTTTTGTAATAGTTGGCGGCCTCCTTCTGGAGCTTCATCTGGTCGTAGGCCTTGCCCAGGTAATAGTAACCGAGGGACGATTCGGGCTTGACCTTGACGAGGGACTTGAGCGTATTTACCGCCTTCTCGTACTCGAACAGCTTCAGGTAGGATACGGCCAGATGGACGTAGGCCTCTTCCCGCGACGGATCGAGCTCGATGGCCTTTTCCAGATGGGGAACCGCATCTCTGTCGCGCTTGAGACTGGCCAGAATGGCACCGGCCAGCAGTCGGGCCTGGCGGTACGACGGGTCGAGCCTGATGGCATTCTCACACGCCTTGAGGGCGTCTTCCGCTCGCCCCGTCTTCATGTAGATCTCAGCAACCGAGGTATGGAGATATGCTGAAGTCGGGTCTGCTTCGATGGCGCCGTTGAGCAGCGTCAGAGCTCCGTCAACGTCTCCCTCCAGCAGTTGCAGCCGCGCTCTGGCGAAAATATACAGGGCGCGCGATCCGGCGATGTCAACAGTCGGCTTGAAACTCACCTCATTGGCGGGCAGCGCTCCTACCGCTCCACTGGTAGCGCAGCCGGAAACAACAAGAAAAAGGGTCAAGAGCGCTGCAACGGTTGTCGTATTCATGGAGACACCTGCCGTGACGGTCGATCGCGGGCACGCGACGATGGACGGGGGCAGCCGAAGCCCCACTCGCCACACAATGGATTCCGTTGTCGTGGAATGATCCTGAAGTCGTGATCCGCACCGTCCTAAAGACAGTCGACACCGGAGGAAACATGCCTGCAACCTTGGAAGAAAGCTAGCACATTAACCCCACACCGTCAAATGTTTCTCTGGGCTCCGGAACCTTGCACCGACCGGGGTTTGTGGTACTGTTGACATAACTTTTCTTCCCATGGAAGCTGTATGGAACAACACCACGTTCGGTCACTGCTGAAGCCTTCCGCCTACCCGGATCCGACCGGTTCCGTGGAGTTGGTCCAGACCCACGTCTCGTACATCTTTCTCACCGACAACTTCGCCTACAAGGTAAAAAAGCCCGTAGACTTCGGCTTCCTCAACTTTTCAACCCCGGACCGGCGCCGTTTCTACTGCGAAGAGGAGGTTCGCCTCAACCGCAGGCTCTGTCCCGACATCTATCTCGGCGTGGCAGAGGTGCGTGATACTCCGGGTGGAGCCGCGTTCGTCGGCAAAGGACAGGTCATCGATCACGCGGTCAAAATGAAGCGGCTGCCGGCGGACCGCATGCTCGACCGGCTGCTTTCAGCCGGGCTGGCCGGAGAGCCGGAGGTCCGGGCCGTGGCGCGCGTTGTCGGCGCCTTTCACCTGGAGGCGGAACGCAGCCCTGAAATTGATTCGTTCGGCGACCTCGTCACTATCAATGCCAACTGGGTGGAAAACTTCCAGCAGACTCGCCCCTACTGCGGCATCACTCTGAGCGCGGGGGATCACGACTTCATCAGGGGATGGGTCGAACGGTTCATGGCGGAGCGGGTCGACCTCTTTGCCGCGCGGGTCGGGGACGGCCGCATCCGCGACGGCAACGGCGATATTCACATGGAAAATATCTGCCTCGGCGCCGACGGCGGCGTCTGCATTTTCGACTGCATCGAATTCAACAATCGGTTCCGCTACGGCGACACTGCGGCAGACATCGCCTTTCTGCTCATGGACTTCGACTTCGTCCTCCGGCCTGACCTGGGCGCCGCTTTCTTGGACGAGTACATACGGATCACCAACGATGCGAGCGTCGTCGAAATGATCGACTTCTACAAGGTGTATCGGGCCTTTGTCCGGGGTAAAGTGGAGAGCATGCGGCTCTCAGATCCGCAGATACCGGAGAACGAAAAGCAGGCAGCCGCGGTACGGGCATCCCGCTACTTTCGCCTGGCACGGGGCTATGCGGTGAGGCAAGGACTTCCGCCAACCCTTTTCATTACCTGCGGACTGAGCGGTACGGGGAAAAGCCGTCTGTCACGGGAGCTCTCCCTGGACCTGGGGCTGGAAATCGCCTCCTCCGATGTGGTAAGAAAGGAGCTTGCTGGACTACGCTCCACGGAGCGGCCGGAGGAAGGTTACGGCGCAGGGATTTACACGGACCGGTTCTCGCTGCTGACATACGAGGAACTGGAGCGCCGGGCGCGGGCAGCCCTTGGGGGCGGCCGCAGCATCGTTGTGGATGCCACCTTCCGCCGGCGCGCCGACCGGGAGCGGTTCGGGGCCCTGGCACGGGACGCCGGGACGCCGTTCGTCATCCTGCATGCGGTCTGCCCCGAGCCGACAATCCGCAGCCGGCTCAATGCGCGGCAGAAAGACCGGAGCGAGCCCTCGGACGGGACCTGGGAGGTCTACCTCCGGCAAAAAGGCGAATTCGACCCCCCCTCGGCCATGGAGGGGACCCTTATGTGCATCGACACGTCGGACACCGAGTCAGCGATGGTTGACAAGGTGCTCCACGGACTGGAGCTGCTCCCATGTGGAAAAAGCTGAACGGCGCCATCCTCAAGCGGTTGCGACTCAGGGAATCATGGGTGATCTTCTTTGTGCTGGGGATCATCATGATGAATTACCCCTTCACCCAGATATTCAACAAACCGTTGCGGATCTTCGACATTCCGCAACTTTACCTCTATTTCCAGGCCGGGTGGGTGGTTTCCATCTTCGTCATCTACCTCTTCACCAAGGCCATTGATCTTCCCGATGACGACCACGACGAAGGAGATCACCGTTGATCCTCAGCATCGAACTGGTGGTCGGCATATCGCTGCTCTACATTGTCTTCCTCTTCATGGTTGCGTACTACGCCGACAAGAAAAAGGAAGAGGGCCGGAGTGTTATTGCCAACCCTCTGGTCTACACCCTTTCCATTGCCGTCTATCACACGTCCTGGACGTTCTACGGCAGCGTCGGCAAGGCCGCGACTACCGGAATCGACTTCCTGCTCGTCTACCTGGGGCCCACGCTGGTCGCTTTTTCCTGGTGGTTTTTCCTGCGCAAGATCGTGCGAATCTGCAAGGAAAACAACATCACGTCCATCGCCGACTTCATCAGCTCCCGCTATGGTAAATCCCAGTGGCTCGGCGCTGTGGTTACGGTCATCGCCATCGTGGGGATCATGCCCTACATAGCACTCCAGCTCAAGGCGGTCTCAACCACCTTCGACATCATCTGCGGCTACCCTTACGTCCAACTCCCGCTTCTGCACACCAACTACCCGGTTTCGCTCCACACCAACTTCTTTGCCGCGGTGATCCTGAGCGTCTTCAGCGTCATCTTCGGAGCCCGCAAGCTGGTTTCCACCGAACGCCACGAAGGGCTGGTCGCCGCAATTGCCGTGGAGTCCATTGTCAAACTCGTGGCCTTCATGGCTGTGGGCATCTACGTTACCTATGGAATCTTCGACGGTTTCGGTGACATCTTCGCTCGCATCGATGCCCAGGGCCACCTGCTGGACAATCTGACCACCATTGGGGGCTCCTCCACAACCTCCCACGCCCGCTGGTTCACGACGCTCTACCTTTCCATGGGTGCCATCATGCTTCTCCCCCGCCAGTTCCACGTAATGGTCATCGAGAACTCGGACGAGGAGCATATCAAGAAGGCCATGTGGCTCTTCCCCGCCTACATGTTCCTGATAAACCTCTTTGTGATGCCCATCGCGCTGGGGGGGATACTCCAGACCGGAGGAGTCCTGGGCGCCGACTTCTTCGTACTCACCCTCCCCCTCCAGACAGGCCACTCCTGGCTGGCCCTTCTGGCCTTCCTGGGAGGTTTTTCGGCGACCGCAGGCATGATCATCGTGGAGTCGGTCGCCATTTCCACCATGTTCCTCAACCACCTCCTGATGCCCATCGTGGTGAAACTCAAGCCTCGCCCCTGGTTTCCCACCATGCTCATCAACCTGAAGCGACTCTGCATCTTTGTCGTGGTTTTTCTCGGCTATATCTATCAGACCGTGGTTGGCGAAACGTTCATGCTCGTGAACATGGGGCTGATCTCCTTCGCTGCCGCGGCACAGTTCGGCCCCGCTCTCCTGGGGGGACTCTACTGGCGCAGGGGGAACAAATCCGGCGCCCTGACCGGCATCGTCCTCGGCTTCATTTTCTGGTTCTATACCCTTCTCCTGCCGTCCATCATCATATCCGGATGGCTTCCCCGCGCAATCCTCGACCAGGGACCCTTCGGCATAGCCCTGCTCAAGCCGACGGAGCTCTTCGGCCTCACAGGGTTCGACATCTGGACCCACTCCCTCTTCTGGAGCCTCCTTTTCAACGTCGGGGGATACCTGACCCTGTCCATCGTCCTTCGCCAGAAGGACCGGGAAAAAGAGCAGGTGCGGAAGTTCGTCGACGTATTCACGGCACGGAAAAACGGCGTCCCCTGGGAAACCAAGCGGATGTCGAAGCCCGTGACCATCATGCAGTTCGTCAATCTCATGTCAAAGTTCATCGGCGACCAGCAGGCCCACGCGGCAATCACCGAGTACGTGGGCTCGCGCGAGATCGACGCCCAGGGGGGGGTTTCGGAGTTCGAGCTGCCCAAGCTGAAGCGGTTTACGGAAAAGACCCTCGCCGGCTCCGTGGGGGCAGCCGCAGCTGGCGCCATCGTGGAGAGCTACCTGTCTGATCTCGGTTCGCGCATGGAACCGGTCTACGACATATTCAGCACCGTTCAGGCATCGCTGGCCGAAAGCCGCGAAGCGCTCTACGTGCGGCTCCGGGCCTCCGAGCTCATGAACCGGACCCTTGACCTGCAGATCATCATGGACGATCTCCTCAACCTGCTTTTGAAGGAATTCAAGCTCGATCTGGCGATCATTCGACTGGTTGACGAACAGGGAGTGCTGCGGGTCCGCAGCTACAGCGGCAAGGGGATTGCCGGCATCGCCGGGAAAGACTGGGAACCAGAGATCGAAACCTACATCGGGGAGGCGTTCCTGAGCAACCGGCTCCAGTTCGTGAACGACACCCAGTACATGACCAAGCCGCTCACCAGGGAACTGATGCAGAAAGAAGGGATCAAGTCCTTTGCCCATATTCCCATTTCCCGCAAAGGTGAACCTCCCTTCGGAATCCTGTCCGTCTTCTCCAGAACCATCGTCGGCCTGTTCAACGAGCCCTTCCTGAACCTTCTGGAGAGCCTTGCCGGCCAGTTGGCCCAGGCGGTAAAAATCGTCACGGAAATGGAGGCCAAGGAACGCGAGCGGGAAGAGAAGGAGCGGATTCTTCTGGAGAATGCGCGCGTGGTCAAGGAGATGGAAATCGCCAAGCAGATCCAGCTCTCGCTGCTCCCCTCGGCCCCGCCGACTCTCCCCGGCATGGCCGTGGCGGGCCGGTGCAAGCCGGCCACCCACGTTGGAGGAGACTATTACGACTATTTCCAGCATGGCGAGTCCGGGGCGGACATGGTCATTGCCGACGTCTCCGGTCACAGCGTCGGCGCAGCCCTCATCATGGCTGAAACCCGCAGCGTCCTGCGCGCTCAGACGCGCTCCGACCGCAGCGTCGGCGAAATCCTCGAAACCCTCAACGAGCTTCTTCATGACGATCTCTCCGGCGCGGAACTCTTCATCACCATGTTCTACATCCGCTATGACACCCGTCGTCGCCTGCTTTCATACGCGAATGCCGGGCACAACCCCCCGCTGATTTTTCGCAACGGTCAGACCGCATGCATGGAGCTCGACGCCGAGGGGCTCATCCTGGGAGTGAAGCGCAGGGTTGATTTCGAAGAGAAGCAGATTGAGCTCCAGCCCGGCGATGTGGTGCTTCTCTACACCGACGGCATTACGGAGTCCCGGAATCCTGACGGAGAATTTTTCGGCACATCGAGACTCTGTACGCTTCTGTCGGTTAACTGTGACAAGAGGTCCGATGAGATTATCGACGTCATCCTCGCCGAGGTTGAATCGTTCAGCGGTGGTACCGTCATCGACGACGACATCTCCATGGTTGTCCTCAAGATCCTGGAAGGGTGAATTTCATGAAAATGCAAGCAGGGGATGACTAATTGGTGTAAGATACTTCAGAAGATAACCATGCAGGTCATTCAGAATGACTCATATAGTAAGGAGCGGACCATGAATCTGAAAATCGAGACAAAAAACGACATTCTCATCATATTCGTGCGCGAAGAACGGCTCGACGCCCATAACTCCGGCGACCTCAAGACAAAGATGCAGGAACTTTTCACGTCGGGAACGAAAAACATCCTCGTGGACCTGACCGAAGTACGGTTCATCGACAGCTCGGGGTTGGGGGCACTGGTATCCGGCTTCAAGAACGCAATCTCCCACCAGGGGAGCCTGAAACTTGCCAGTCTCCAACCCCAGGTCAAATCCATGTTCGAGTTGACCCGGCTCCACCGGGTATTTGAAATATTCGGCTCTACGGCGGAAGCGGTGGAAAACTTCTAGGAGTGAGCGGGATGGACAAAAACGAGATCGAGGTCGACATCAAGGTACCGAACCAGACGCGCTACCTGAGCCTCATCGGAAAGATCGGCGAGGACATCGCCAAGGAGTTGGACCGCTACGACGGCGATCGGGAAACGCTGGCATACCATATCAACCTCGTCCTCACCGAGGCCATGGTCAATGCCATCAAACACGCGAATGCCGGCGATCCCGACAAGATGGTCCACATCTACATCAACATATCGGACCAGGATCTGATGATCCGGGTTTACGATTCAGGGCAGGGTTTCGACATCAACACGATCCCCGCTCCCGACTTCGACATCCTGGAGGATCGGGGCCGGGGCATCTTCATCATCAAGTCGCTCATGGACACGGTTCGCTACACCAAGATTGCCGACGGTAACGTGCTCGAGATGACGAAATGCCTGCGTACTTCGTTCCCCCCCCTGCCAAAATGACTTCCGGCCTATGGTGCGACCTTTCTACGTGAAACCAGGACTGCCATGACCAGGCCCAGAAGAAACATGGGAAAACTGAGCAACTGTCCCATGGAAAAGGGTCCGGCAAGAAGCCCCAGCTGGGCGTCGGGCTCCCGGAAAAACTCAACCAGGAACCGGAACAGGCCATAGAACGAAATGAAGGTCCAGAATACCACGCCGGCCGGACGTTCCCGCCTCCCCACAGCCATCAGGATCAGAAAGAGTACCGGCCCCTCCAGCACCGCTTCGTAAAGCTGCGATGGATGGCGGGGTACTCCGCCGCCACCGGGGAAAATGATTCCCCACGGCACGTCGGTCACTCTGCCGTAAAGCTCACCGTTGATGAAATTGCCAAGCCTGCCGAGTCCCAGCCCCACGGGAGCTGCCGGTGCACAGATGTCGGCCAGCAGCGGAAACCCGATTTTCTTTTGCCGTGCCACGTACGCACCTGCCAGGATCACGCCCAGGAGCCCGCCGTGAAACGACATGCCTCCCTCCCACACAGCGAACAGTTTGAGTGGATGGGAGAGGTAGTAGGACAGGTTATAAAAGAGAATGTAACCCAAGCGGCCACCGAGGATCACACCGATCGCCAGCGAGAAGATCACATCCGCCACGTCGTCCTGGGTCAGGGCGAGACCGCGCCGAGCGGCAGCACGCCTGACAATAAAGTAGGCAGCGATGAACCCAAGGATGTACATCAGACCATACCAGCGGAACTCCAGATGCCCGAGACGAAAAAAGACCGGGTCTATATGCGGGAACTGCATGTCGCTCCTCGTTGTATTCGAAGTTCACCTAACCTATCAAACGGGGGGAGCACTGTCAATTGACGCTGCCCCGGCAGCGGCCTGCCTTCACGGCAAACAACTCTCATATCACATCGATATACTTGAACAAAAATTTATCATCCTTCAGCTTGACAGCCAAAAGGAGGCGTTTACAATTCTTATAAAAGATCTTTGAAAATTGCTCTGGGAAGCAGGTACTGACCGGTTGAGGGACCTGACGGATAAGCAAACCATTACGTATCCGGGTTCAGGCGCGTTGAGCACGGCTGAAGCACGTAGCAAGCCTTAAGCGCCTTCCTGGAGGAATCTGTAGCCAAGGTCAGAGGGTCCAGCGGTTTACGGCTTTCCCGGAGCAAGAAACTAATTGGCGTTCAGGGAATGGCGCCTTGCGTGTATCTCTCATCCGTCAGGCGCGTCGCAACCGCCACAAAAAGGGGAAGCACGAGCTGCAGTCCGCAACGAACGGTCGCCAAAGAGCGTTCATCGCAGCGTAGCTACGGCTTTCACCGACGGATATGGGAAAGCATCCCCGCTGAACGTCAATTACAGTGAAAAGCCCGGAGGCAGTATCTCCGGGCTTTTCTAGTATGAACTAACTGTCACCACACGGGACTGGGTGCGGGTTGCCTATTTGCGCAACTCCAACGGGACCCCGGCCTTGGCGGCGTTTTCTTTCAGGGTCGCGAGTTTTCCCCTGAGTCCGGCCAGCTTTTCCTCGATCCGCTTCACTTCGGTCTGAGTTCCCAGGTATTCGCCGCGGCTCATTTTGGCGGGATTGGCCAGTTTTGCCTTCCGGTCGGCGAGCTCATTCTCATAGAGGTGAATATCGTTCCTGAGCCTGCCGAATTCAGCCTTCCAGGCATCCTCCGACTTACCGCCGTAAACCGGCTTTTTCTCCTTCTCGGGCTGCTGTACCTGGTTCTGCTGCGGCTCGGACGTCCCCCGCGACGGAGTACCCTGCCCTTCCGCCGGCGCCTTCAGTTGTGCGCCCTCCTCCACCGATTCGGTAAACTCGGGCGCCACGGAACCGGGATCGGAGATGACCGTCATCTTCTTGCGGAACTTTTTGGGGACCTTGCCTGGATCCTCAGTGAAATTCACGGTTCCCCGCTCATCTATCCATCGGTAGGTCTCACCCAAGGCCGGCTGGACCAGAACAGCGACAAGGAGCAGCACCATTATGCTTTTCATCAATTGTCCCCCTCTCGTGGAACGCTATCCCGGCGGCCATCCCAGGTGGCGGCCGGCCAGAAGATGAAAGTGAATGTGGAAGACCGACTGCCCGGCGTCGGCATTGGAATTCTGAACAATCCTGAAGCCCCGCTCGTCGACGCCACGCTGGCGGGCGATTTCCGCGGCAACACGGAACACGCGGCCCACGAGCCGGTCATCCTCCGGGGTAAGGTCAAGGGCATTGACCACGTGCTTTTTCGGTATCAGGAGAAGGTGATGGGGGGCCACGGGATTGATATCTTCAATGGCGACCATATCCTCATCTTCATATACTTTTTTCGCGGGGATCGTCCCGTCGACAATCTTACAGAAGATGCAGCTGTCCATCCTGCTGTCCTTTCGTGTCGATCTTGACCCGGTGCCAGAGATCCGCCCCCCGTGCCTTCAGGTAGCGTTCATCGTGGACCAGGAGGATTACCTGGTGATCGGAGGCTGCGACGTTAAGCGCCGCCAGAGCCGCGGCCCTGCGCTCTTCGTCGAAATGTACCAAAGGGTCGTCGAGAAGAAAAGGCAATTTTCGGCTACGGGAAAGGATTCCGCCAAGAGCGAGCCGAGTGGCGAGATAGGCCTGATCCTGGGCGCCGCAGCTCAGGGCGCCCACCGGGCGAGGAGTCCCTTCGACGCCGATGGACAGCGCAAAACCGTCATCCAGAATCGCCTCGCGGTATCTGCCGGCAGTGAGATTGTACAGCTTTCCGTTGATCTCGCTGCCGAGGCGCGACAGATAAGTGGCCCGATACTCGTCAAGGGTCTCGCGCAGGAGGTCGACCGCGAGCCGTAGCGCCTCCACCCGACGCACAAGGCGGGTTTCGCGGGACTTCAGTTCCTCGCCCTCTTCCGCAATGGCCTCCAGGTCAAGGCTCCCCCGGCGCACAACCGCCAATTCCTGCTCCTTGGCGAGGCAGAGTCTTTCTTTTTCGGCCACCTCGCTCTCCAGCCGCCGCATCTTCTCCTCGGCCTCAGCGTACTCACGGGGGGACATGACCGGGAAGCCCCGCCCGATAAGAGTCTCCATGCCTTCACGGGTCACGGCCAGTTCCCGGGCCAGCTCAACCTCCTGGCTCCTTATGCTCTCCAGTGGCGGAAGGACCCCAAGGGCACTCTCGATCCGGGCCAATTCCCCCCTCACCTCCGCGGCGCGGTCAATTTCGCGCAGAATATCGCTGACCCGCAGAGGATCGAATGTTCCCAGCCGCTTTTCCAGCTCAGCCTCGGTCCGGTCGAGCTCTTCCCGGAGCCTGACCGCATCGGCGGAGAGACCGTCGATGCGCCCCTGAATGCGGGCCATCTCGGCTGATCGAGCCTGACCGGCGCGCACGGTTCGCACAAGAAGGAACACCGTGATGACGAGGGCGCCCCCGGCAAGGGGCAACCATGCCTGGGGCAGCAAAAACCACGCCCCCGTAGCGCCCGCCCAAAGCAGGAGAGCCAGGATCAGCATCGGCACCTGCAGGACGGAGCCGGCGTGCGTCCGGTCGGCGCTCAGGCCCGCCAGCTCCCTCTCAAGCGCCGTCAACCGCTCCGAGCCGTCTACCCACGCTTCCAGGGTCCTGGCAAACCCGTCGGGAAGTCCTGCCGCCTCGCCTAGGGATGCAAGCCGCTCTTCAACCGATTGTCTCTTTGCCGTGAGCGCCTCAACCTTTTCCCGTTCAGCCCGGATGCGGTCATAATCCTTGCGAAGCGCCTCTTCCCGGGCGGCAGCCTCGTGATATCTGCTCACCCGCTCCAGATAACGCTTTCCCTTTTCCAGATCCTCTCGTCCCGTTGCCACGGCGGTCCGCAACTCGGCCAACGTCCCATCCAGGGCTGCAAGCTCCGACACGGCACGGCTCGCCTCGCGCCATTGCTCGGCCAGGACTGCCATACGCGCACGAACCTCTTCCAGCTCCCGGTCTCGCGAACGACCGCCGGGGCGCTTGGTCAACTCGAACAGTTCCTTCTCCAGGCTCTCCACCACCGCATCGTAATCGAGTTCGGCAAATCCCGACAGGAGCTGCTTGATGCGGGTGGTCAGCCCCGCATCGCCCTCGATCCGCAGGTCGCGCTGCCCAACGTAGACTGAATTGCGGAAAATGTCCCCTTCCGCAAATCCCCACACGTCTTCAATCTTCGCCAGGTATTCCTCGCGCTCGCTGCTTCTGCCCAGGGGGGAAACCTTGCCTTCGAAACGCCAGAGGGTCCTCTCCCCGTCGCGCTCTATCGCTTGAACGCGGTCGGAGAGAAAGTCGCGGGCAATGGTCATTTCACGGCCGTTGTAAGTGAAACTCACCCGAGCCTCACACCGTTCGCCGCCTGTCCAGGGCACGAAACGATCGCGCTCCTTGCGAAAACCGAAGATGGTTCCGGAAATTGCCGACACAAGCGTCGACTTGCCCGCCTCGTTGCGGCCGTAGACCAGGTTCATGCCCGGCCTGAAGGTGAACGACGCCCCCCTGAACCGGCCGAATGCGGGGAGTTCGACCCGACTGATCCAGAGCATCAATTCCCCCCTCCACGACTGAACCGCCCCATGACGAGCCTGAGGGCGTCGCGGCACAGTTCGCGTTCGGCGTCGGAACCTGCTGCGTCGTATCGTTCATGGATCTTGCGGATGAAAAGGCCCCGGATCGAGTCCTCCCGCTCCATCCGCTTCACATGACCGCTATTGTAAAGATCGGTTTCGTCCACCAGCTCGAGCCAGGCGAAGTTCCCTTTGACCCGCCCGGACAGATTGGCCGTGTCCAGGGGTTCTTCCACGGTCCCGCACAGCCTGATGCGCCCGACGGTATCGGAAGTGCCAAGACGTGCCAGTTCCGCTTCAAGGGCCGCCGGCTCGGCAAAGAGCGAGGCGTCGACGTTGAACTCCCGGATGATCCGCGTCTGCACCTCGACCCGTTCAACCGAGGCATTGCCCGGCGCCACCTCCACGATCAAGGCGTAACGCGGACCGTTCTCGCCGAACTTTTTCCCCTCCGGCGAGCCGGGATAACAGGCAATGACGCGCCCCCCCTCTTCCAGGCAGGCGGCGTCATGGTAGTGGCCGAGCGCGATGTAGTCCAGGTCGAGCGCGACCAGATCGGCCACGGAAAAGGGAATGTCCTTCTTGCGCATCTCCCACTCGGGATTTCCCTTGAGGGAGCCGTGCAGAAGTCCCACATGGATGCCGTCGCCGGAGCGGCGACGCATGGATTCGAGGGCTTCCCGCGAACGGTCCGAGCGATAGGCAAAACCGTAGAAAAACACTGCCTCGCCACGAATGTCCAGCCGCAACGGCTCATCCACCGCCGGTTCGCGTAGAATATGAACGCCGGTAAACTGGTAGCGGCTGTAGACACTCTCCGCCGAGATGATGTTGTCGTGGGTGCCGGGGATCAGGACGACCTGCACCCCACGCCCCGCCAGCCGGGAAAAGGCATCCTGCACGCGCCCCACCGTTTCGGCGCCAACCGATGTGGAGTCGAACAGGTCACCTGCTATCAGGACGCAGTCCACCTCTCGCTTGATGGCAAGATTTACGATCCGGTCGAAGGTCTTCAGGAAGTCGCGACGGCGCTCACGGGCAAGGTCGCCGAACGTGCGCAGGGGCGAGTCGAGATGCAGGTCGGCGGTATGGAGGAATCGGATGGGCATGGCTGATGTCGGATTACCGGTTATGGGGCGGGGTCTCCCCAACCGCCTTTTTCAGGTGGATCAGAAACTCACGATTTCCCTTGGGCCCGAGAATGGGAGACTCGGTAACGCCGAGAACCATCAGGCCCAATCCTTCTGCAAGGGCCACGACGTCGGCAATCACCCGGCGGTGCTTCTCCTCGTCGCGCACCACGCCGCCCTTGCCGACCTCTCCCCGTCCCACCTCGAACTGGGGTTTGATGAGGGCGACAATGACACCCTCTTCCCCGATAAGGCGCAGGGTGGAGGGCAGGACCTTGTCGAGTGAAATGAAGGACGCATCGATCACTGCCAAGCCGGGTGTCTCCGGCAGAGCGCCGGGTTCCAGATAGCGGATGTTCGTCTTTTCCAGATTCACCACGCGCGAGTCCTGGCGCAGCTTCCAGGCCAGTTGACCGTACCCCACGTCAACGGCATAGACCTTCCGGGCACCGCGCTGGAGCAGGCAGTCGGTGAAGCCGCCGGTGGAAGCACCCACGTCAATGGCGGTCATGTCCGCGACATCGATACCGAACTCCTCCAATGCCCTCGCGAGCTTAAGGCCACCCCGGCTCACAAAAGGAATGTCCTCCCCCTTGAGCCGGATTTCGGCTTCCACCGGAACCTGGAGCCCGGCCTTATCCGCCAGGTGATCGTTCACCACCACCTGACCGGCCATGATGAGCGCACGGGCTCGTTCCCGCGACTGGACAAGCCCCCGGTCGACCAGAAGCTTGTCGAGGCGCTCCCTGCATTTTACGGTGTTCAACGTTGATGAGGCTGTCATGGGCTGAAATTCTACGGCTTGCTGTACGAGGGGCCGTCCTCGGCGGCCAGCGGAAGAGAACCCGCCGGCGTTTGATATGCTTTTTTCCGTTCCGCCCTCCGATGCCGGTTGAGCAGACGGACAATTTCAACCACAAGGGGCAGGTCGTCCGGATGGAGCACGCGCAGTTCCTTCTCCAGCTCCCCCGCCTTACCGGCCTGGACCACCCGAAGCCGCGCAGCCTCGGCGGCCGTCTCACCCCCGAAGAAGACGCTCACGGGCACGCCGAGCGCCTCGCTTATGCCGATCAGAATCTTCAACGACGGCAGCTGCTCGCCTCGCTCTATCTTACCGATGTAGGTATAGTCGAGGCCACCACTCACCATCGCCGCCAGATCCTTCTGGGTCAGCCCACGCTCACTTCTAAGCCTTTTCAGCGCATGTCCTATAGCACAGTTCAACGGCAGCTCCACCGGCTCGACCAGGCACCGGAACCCACGGAGAATTGCGACCAGGCGCGGGTTTATGCACACCCGGACGCACGTTTGATATACCCCCTTTCACCCCTGTGTGTCAATGCGATTAACAATATGACTGCCAGTCATATTTATCGTTGACATTAATGATTATTTATCTCATCATCACTCATACGCCGGATCGGAGGTACCATGAAAAAACGTTTCCTGCTCAAAACCCTTTACGAGACCGGCACTAACGCCCTCCTGTCCGGAGATGAACTCAGACTGTACGTGCTGCTTCTGGCGGCGGCCGACAACAACGGACGGGGAGTCATCCCCTGCAGGGTCTTAACGGAAGCGCTGGGCCCGCTCACCCCACCCGGACGGCTGACGTTCATGTGCAGAAGGCTCGAAGAACTGGGACTGATCCAACTGCACGGATCCCCGATAACTGCGGTCATCATCGGCTATCGCTTGAAAGAACCGGTCCCCGTGATCCCTTGCCCCACCATGGAGCCGGCCCCTTCTACCGGCAATGGAGACCCCCATGGAACAAAATGAACAAACGACAACTCGCTGCCATATTCTTGCACGCGAGATGACTCGAATACTTGTCGTGGACGATGACCGCGATATCCTCTTTTTCGTTAAGCTCATTCTCGAAAACGAGGGCATCAACGTCCTGTGCGCGGAAAATGGTTCCCAGGCGCTGGAACTGCTTGAGGAGAATGCGTTCGCTGCCATGATCACCGATCAGAACATGCCGCTCATGGACGGATTCGAGCTGGCGCGCCGGGCCCGCCGCCTCAGGCCGGACATAGTGGTGTTCATGGGCACGGGCCACATCTATCCCGGCATCCAGGCCAAGGCACAGTCGGTCGGCATCCGGCAGATCTTCGGCAAACCGTTCAACTTCCCTCATCTCTTTGCCGCTCTGAACGAAATATTGCCCGGAGGAAATTTAGACTCAACAGGCTAACCGGGTGAACTGCGGATGCGCATGGGCGGCGAAGCGTCACACACAAAAAAATGCTTGCAAACCTGGATGGGGGGTGCTATAAGTTCAAGCCCAACGCCGAAGTGGTGGAATTGGTAGACACGCAAGATTCAGGATCTTGTGCGGGCAACCGTGTGCTGGTTCGAGTCCAGTCTTCGGCACCATAAAAAACACAAAGGGTCAGCAACTACGATTGCTGACCCTTTTGTTGTTACAAACTTCAACAGGGCAGCCGACAGCCTGGCGCCCTGCTCCTCTTCCGCCCGCCTGTAATCGTCGCGAATGCCTTCCTGTTGCGTGCCAACCTACAGGAACCATGCCGGCTCTTTCCGCTCACTGCACTGGCTGGTCAGCATCTCGCGCCGTGTGTCAACCGTGGGGTGATGCAGCGTCCTTGCCCCTGCAGGACAGCCTTTGGTGCAAGCGCAGCACTTCAGACACCCTTCCGCGCTCGTCAGGACCCTGTCATCCACCTTGATGACAAAGGTCGGACACAGGGCGGCGCAGGTACCGCACAGGGTGCAGAGTCCGGGATCGGTTTCCGGCGCGACACCGCCCAGCGGCGTCCGCTCTCTGTAGGGCACGTCGCCCGGAATCACCGGCATTGCCGCACCGGTGCCGGCACTCAGACGGCGGGCGATGAGCGATCCGAACTCCCGCGCCTTTGCCAGGTCGGCCGGGTCCGGGCGATGGGCGGCAATCGGTTGGGTAGCCGTCGAATACGAATGCTCACCGATAAACGCGCCGGCAGCGATCGCCGTAAATCCTTTGGCAACAGCGACATCCCGCAATTCGATCAGCGCATCCTCGAATGCCCGGTTGCCGTACAGGACAACCAGCACGGCGGGAACGCCGGACGCCGACAAACCACTCAGTCGCTCCAGACAGATTTCCGGCACCCGCCCCGCGTAAACCGGGACACCGATAACGGCAAGACCGTCATCAAGCCGCAGATCGAGTCCACCTTTCAACCGGGTCAGGTCATGATGTGCAACACTCGTGTCGCCAAGGCCCTCGGCAATCCGTTCGACGATCATTTTCGTGGTGCTGGTGGGGGAGAAATAAATCAGGTGAGTCGTGGCCGGCATAGAGACCTTCTTTCGTATGATTGGCGTGATTCTGCGCAGTGATTCATGGTGTCCCGATGGCCTCGATCAGCTGTGAGATGTCATTTCCCCTGAACGGTTTCGGCAGAATCCCCCGGATGTTGAGACGTTCCATCTCCACCTGATCGAGGAATTCCGGGCTGCCGCTCGATATGAAGGCAATCAGATCCGGATCAACCTCCGTGATCCGGGCAATGGCTTCAAGCCCCCCCATTCGGCCGGGGACGGATAAATCCATGATCACCGCCGCATAACGCCTGCCCTGGGAAAGGGCGGTGCCGTACAGTTCCAGGGCCTGCTTGCCGTCTTCGGCAAAGTCGGCGGAAAACCCGCACCGTTCAAGGTAAAAGCCCGCAATCATCCTGATGTCTTCGTCATCGTCCATTACCAGGACCCTGCCGCGATACTGGTTGTTTTGCATCAGTTCACCCCGCCAACACAAGATGAAAGTCCATCAGGCCGCTCACGTCCCAAGCGGATCATGCCGCTCAGAAATTTCGAGGAGCGGGCACAGCACATCGGCACAGACGGGGTCGGCACCGGAAGTATGGGTAAAGCCGGCCGCACGGGACATAGCCTTAACTATAATTCGTTTTGTTGTTTGTTCAATCGAAGAGTTTTGCCGTAGAGCTCAGGTCGCGGGGCACTATGACCGAGGTCCCCCCCCCGGCCGGCTCATGCTCATGATGCAGGCTTGTCAGCACCTCACGGCCATCCAGCACCCGACGGATTGCCGTGAGAATGTCCTGGGGGAGGAGCGGTTTGGGAACGAATTGAATGCCGGGATCGAGAACGCCTTTGTTCTCGATCAGATCGGCAGTGTAGCCGCTCGTATAGACGACCTTCACAGCCGGGTTGATCTTCAGGAGTTCGTCGTGGACCTGGCGGCCATTCATCCGCGGCATGATGACGTCCAGAATCACCAGGGCTATATCCTCTCCAGCCGCACGATACCGTTCAATGGCCTCCACCCCGTCCCCTGCGGTCACAACACGGTAGCCGAACATTGTCAGAATATCCGCCGTGGTGGTTCGCACGGATTCGTCATCTTCCACGATCATAATGGTTTCGTTTCCCCCCGGGAGAACCGGCGTCGCATCGGCATATTCCTCCCGCTCACCGGCTGCCAGGGGAAGATAAATCCGGAATGTGGTACCCCTCCCCACCTCGGTATAGACCGTGATCACCCCATCGTGCTGCTTGATGATGCCGTAAACCACGGCAAGACCGAGGCCTGTCCCCTTGCCGACCGGTTTTGTGGTGAAGAAGGGGTCGAAGATTTTCTCCTTTGTTGCGTCATCCATGCCGGTCCCGCTGTCGGTAACGGTAAGCAGGGCATAGTCTCCCGGACGGCAACCGTGGAGGGACGCTGAAATCGTGTCGAGTCGCACCATGTCCGCACCTATGGCCAACATCCCCCCTTCCGCCATGGCGTCGCGGGCGTTGGCCGCCAGATTGACAATGACCTGCTCTATCTGGCCCTGGTCCACGGAAACAGGCAATCCGTAGCCCGGCAGGGAGAATTTCAGCTCGACATCCTCTCCGATTATCCGTTGCAGGAATTTCTCCATATCCGCAACAATTTCCGCCAAATCATGCTGTTTCGGCACAATGACCTGCTTTCGGCTGAATGCCAGGAGGCTTCGAGTCAAGGTAGCCGCTTTTTCAGATGATTTGAGGATCTGGTCGAGCAGGGGCAGGAACTGGGGATACTGCTCAAGCTTCAGCCGCAGCATCGAGCCGCACCCCATGATGACCGTAAGTATGTTGTTGAAATCGTGGGCGACACCTCCCGCGAAGGTACCGATCGACTCCATCTTCTGAGCCTGCCGGAGCTGGTCTCCCAGTTTGCGCTTGTCGGTGATGTCGTGAATGATCGAATGCAGGTACTCCTTGCTTCCGATGCGGACCTTGCTGCTGTAGACCTCGACATCGACAACGCTGCCGTCGGCCTTTCGATGCTGGAATTCGAACCGGGTATTCCCGGAATTCAGGACCTTGTCCATCTCATCCTTCACCTGCGAGAAAGGAAGGGTGTTGATTTTGGAAATCTTCATGCCGCACAGTTCGGCCACAGACCAGCCGTAAAAGAGCGCTGCAGCATTGTTGGCATCGACGATGGCGCCGCTTTCTGGGTCAATGATCAGCTTTGCCGCGGCATGATCCTGGAAAATGTTCCGGAATTTTTCCTCGCTCTCCCGCACGGCAGCCTCGGCCTGCTTACGCTCGGTGATGTCATGGGCAAAGGAGAAAGAGAACCGTTCTCCTTCGAAATCGAGATAGGTGACAGTGATCTCGACCGGGAAAACGCTACCGTCCTTGCGCCGGTGGAGGGTTTCTATGGTGCCGGAGCCGCGCTCGCGGATGTTCGCCCGGTGCCTGAGCCAACTATCATCGCTGAACGTCGGGTCAATATCGAAGACCGTCAGGGAGCAGAGCTCATCCCGTGAATAGCCGAGCCCCTCGCAGGCTCGACGGTTCGCATCGATAATGCGGCCATTCTCGGCCACGGAAAAGATGGCAATGGCCGATTCGTCCATGCAGAACCGCGCCAGACGCAATTCGCGTTCGGACGCCTTGGCCCTGGTGATGTCTTCGGTAAAAATGACGATGCCCCCCACTCGACCATCTCCCTCGTACCAGGGACGCACTTCCCAGCGCAGCCACTGAGTTCGGCCGTCAGCCCGCACGAAGCGATCCTCTTCGACGCGGATAACTTCCCCCGCGAGGCCGCGGCGATGCACGGACTTCCACTCTTCCCCGATTTCCGGGAAGATATCATAGTGAGACATGCCGAGAATATCGCCGTCTCCAAGACCGTAGTCTTCGCGCCAGCGCCGGCTCACGGCAAGATACCGCATCTCCCGGTCGAACATGGCAAGGGCGGCAGGCGCATGCTCCGTGAACAGACGCAGCCGCTCGTCTGAAGTCCCGGTCTGCACTCCATTAAACGTCAGCACCACTACGCCGACAACGGCACCGTCGTCATCCCGTAACGGCGAAGCCGTTGTCAGCCACGTCCCCGCCGGTCCCGGGCAGTGTTCCGGAAGGGGCTTGATCAACTCAGCGTCTGAAGGCGTGCCGGCCTCCACGGCGATAGCCGCCGGGCAGTTGCGGCACGGAGCGTCCATCCCCCGCACTGAATAGCACTTCCTGCCCACGAGTGCCTGCAAGGAAAGCTCCACGGCCTCCCGGTACGCCCTGTTCGCCCAGACGATCCCATACGCGGTGTCGCACACGGCGACCTGCACCGGAAGGTCTTCAAACGCCTCGATATGGGCCTGTCTCAGAATGATATCTTGCATCGTTGTTCTTCTCGGACACTGCCGGCAAGACTACCTCTTCATGGAATTATACGTGATAAATGTGAGAATGCCCGTGCAAACGCCAACTTTTAGCCGGCATCACCCTACCCTGTCGACCGATCCTGTCCCATCGCAACCTGTTTACCGGTTCCACTGACGCCGTTTTCTACCAGAAATTAATTTGTACACAAAGCTATTGACATTCAAGAAACCGAATGCAATAGTGTGCATATGCACACAACAAAAAGGAGGCGCGTATGAAACTCTGCTTTCCCGTGACATCGGATGATGGACTCGACAGCAAGGTGTATGAGCACTTTGGATCCGCACAGCGCTTTATCGTAGTGGACACTGAGACCGGGGCAACGGTGTCCATCGACAACACCGACAAACACCACACCCACGGATCGTGCAACCCGTTGAAGGCCCTGGCAGGAGCACCGCTCGACGCGGTCGTGGTCGGAGGGATCGGCGCCGGTGCCCTTATCATGCTCAACCGCGCACAGGTCAGGGTATTCAGCTCTCAGGCGCCCACAGTAGGGGAAAACGTTGCTTTGTTCAGAAGCGGCGCCTTCCAGGAAATCGTACCGCCCACCTGCGGCGGCCACGGTCATGGCCACGGCTGCGCTCACTGAACAGGAGAGATCGATCATGAACTGGGCGGAACTGTATCAGGCTACAACGGACAAACCCCTCGGCGAGTTCGTCGCGGCGCTGGCCAAGGCCGGCAGCCGGCGAGGGTTCGTCATTCACAATGAGGAAAAGATGGAAATGGCGCATACCTTCGGTGCCCATGGCGTAATGGTTGGCGAAGGGTTCGATCTCCATATGATCCAGGTCTGCAAGCCGGAAAAGGCGGCCGCAAGCCTCCAGAAAAACCCGGAACGGGCCGCTCTCATGCCGAAATTCATCACCACGTTCACCCGCGACGGCAGGACTGAGGTCCGGATGCTCCGCTACCGCAGGCCCATGATCGAGGCCCTGGTGGACGACACCGAGTTCGCCTCATCCCTGGATGAGAGCTTCGATGCCATCGTGGCCATGATCGAGGAGGCGCGCTGAGCGCGCGCAGAGGGCCAAGGCTATGTGGCAACTGCTGAGCAGACTCAACAAGAACCTGGTGCTGGCCATTCCCGCCACGATGGCCGCGGGCTTCGTCTTCGGTCTCGCGGCTGAGACCGGCTTTCTCAAGGGGCTGATCATCCCCTTCACCTTTCTCATGGTCTACCCCATGATGGTGACCCTTAAGCTGAAGAAGGTACTGGAGGGGGGTGACGGCAAGGCCCAGCTGTTCACCCAGTTCATCAACTTCGCGGTGGTGCCCTTTGTCGCCTTCGGGCTGGGAAGGCTTTTCTTCGCCGACCATCCCTACATGGCCCTGGGCCTGCTGCTTGCGGCCCTGGTCCCCACCAGCGGCATGACCATCTCCTGGACCGGCTTTTCCAGGGGGAACCTCGAAGCGGCAGTCAAGATGACCGTGGTGGGTCTCATCCTGGGTTCGATCGCAACCCCCTTCTACGTGCAGGCCCTCATGGGCGCCCATGTGGAGGTGGATATGGCCGGCATCATGAAGCAAATCGCGGTCATCGTCTTCCTGCCCATGGCGGTCGGGTACGCGACCCAGCGCTACCTGGCAGCGAAACACGGCCGGAAGGGATTCCAGGAACAGTGGGCGCCCCGCTTTCCCTGCCTCTCCACCCTGGGCGTCCTGGGCATCGTTTTCATCGCCATCGCCCTCAAGGCCCAGGCCATCGCGGCCCGGCCCCAGGATCTGCTGGCAATCCTGCTGCCCCTGGCCATTCTCTACGGCATCAACTATAGCCTCAGCACCGTCGTGGGCAGGCTGTTCCTTCCCCGGGGCGATGCCATCGCCCTGGTCTACGGCACGGTGATGCGCAACCTCTCCATTGCCCTGGCCGTGGCCATGAACGCCTTCGGCAAGGCCGGTTCCGACGCGGCATTGGTCATCGCCCTGGCCTACATCATCCAGGTGCAGTCAGCCGCCTGGTACGTGAAATTCACTGGAACGCTCTTTGGAGAGGCGCCGGCGCCGTCCTGTCCCGCACCGGGGCGAGACTGACCGGCATACGGAAAGGAATCCATGTCGCCACGCAAGAAAAAACAACGCAATTGCATCTGCCCGCTCCGCGAAAAACTGGGACACGTCTTCAAGCCCGCGGGCACTCCGTTGAAGGAGATGGAGATCATCATCCTGGATCACGATGAACTTGAGGCCCTGTTTCTCTGCGACAAGCAGGGCTTGAACCAGGAAGCAGCGGGCGAACTGATGGGAATCTCCCGGGGAACGGTCCAGCGCCTGCTGGCCCAGGGGAGGAAAAAGGTAATCGAAGCTCTTGTGGAGCAGAAAGCCCTGGCCGTGGCCGGGGATGTGCCCGAACAGGGCACATCGGATGACAACGCCGAGACCGGGGAGCGGAAGGGAACCGAACATGGCTGAGATCTATTCGGCAAAGGTATGGGATCACGTGCGCAACCCGCGCAATGTGGGGTCACTGGAGGATGCCAACGTGGTGGTACAGGCAGGCGACCCCACCTGTGGCGATGCGGTGCTCTACTTCCTCAGGATCGAAGAGGATATCGTGCGCGACATCAAATTTCTCATCAAGGGATGTGGTGCGGCCATCGCCACATCGTCAGCGGCAACGGAGCTTGTCATGGGCAAGGGGCTCGACGAGGTCATGGGGCTCTCCGACCAGATCATCGCCCAGGCCCTTGACGGGCTCCCCGAAGAGAAGATGCACTGCTCGAACATGGCGGCTTCGGCGCTCCATGCGGCGGTCAAGCAATACCGCGCAACAGTGGCGGGTGAGACGAAGCCCTTATGAGTCTCGTGGTGGGATGGCGACAAAACATAGCCGGCGAAATTCGACAGAAAGAACGAGGTGAACGGCATGCAAGGTGAGAAAGTAACGCAGAAATCGTGCAGCAGCAAACAGGTGGAAGAGCTGCACCGGCTCAAGGAACAGATCGAACTCCAGGAAACCCTTTTCAACATCAAGCACAAGATCGTGGTGCTTTCGGGCAAGGGGGGCGTGGGTAAGAGCACGGTGGCGGTCAACCTGGCCGTGGCCCTCTCGCTCAGCGGAAAGAAGACGGGATTGCTGGATGTCGATCTGCACGGGCCAAGCATCCCGACCCTTCTCGGCATCGAGGGACGGCTTCCGGCAACCGCCGACGCACGGATCGAACCGGTTCCCTATAGCGACACCCTCAAAGTCATGTCGGTAGGGCTGCTGCTGCGCGACCGGGCAGAGGCGGTAGTCTGGCGGGGGCCGGCCAAGCATGGCGTCATCAAGCAGTTTCTGGCCGCCGTGGAGTGGGGCAACCTGGATTACCTGATCGTCGACTGCCCGCCAGGGACCGGTGATGAGCCTCTCTCAGCAATCCAGCTTCTGGAAGGGGCGGAGGGCGCCGTCATCGTCACCACTCCCCAGGACGTTGCGCTCAACGACGTGCGCAAGTCGGTCACCTTCTGCCGTCAGATGAAGCTGCCTGTCATCGGCGTGGTCGAGAACATGAGCGGCTTTGTCTGCCCCCACTGCGGCGAAGGGGTCGACATCTTCAAGAGCGGCGGCGGCAGGCTCATGGCCGATGAAATGAGCGTGCCCTTCCTGGGCAGGATTCCGCTGGACCCGGCCATGGTCAGAGCCGGCGACGAGGGAGAGCCCCTGGTGGAACACCGGGCCGATTCCCCCACGGCAAAGGCCTTTGCCGACATCGCGGAGACTGTCGCGGCCCGTTGCGATACCGCCGTCACCACGGCACGGGAGGGTGGACAATGAACGTCAGGATCCTGTTCTGCCCCACCTGAAGCCAGTATCCCATTGCGGCCGGTCTGGCCCGCTTGATCGAGCAGACGGAAGGGGACGTGTCGGTTGAACTTGACAAACAGGCACCACGGAGCGAATTTGCCGTGTACCTGGACGGAGAAAGAATCTTTTCCCGCCTCGAACGGGGCCGGATGCCGGAGCCGCTTGACATTATCCCGGCAATCCGCGCCCGGCGCCAAGGCGCCTCGGGTTGAAAGGACTGCGTATGAACGTCTTCGAAGAACTCAGGGAGGTTGCCCTCCGGCAGAATGCGGAGGGTGAATTCCCGGGATGGCTGCTGGCCGATGTACTGAGCATCGCCGACGACCCGGAGCGGTATGGGGACCGTACCCATCTGGTGGAGACCCTTGTTTCGCAAATCAGGGAGTATGATCCCTTTGCCGGGGCGGGATGCTTCGGCACGGCCGTGGGCATCGAGGAAATCCGCGCAACGCTTCGCCACCTGACCCTTCCCTGAGCTGCCGAGAGTCACGGCCGTCTCTGGCATATATTTCCGAACAGGGTATACTTTGTGATGAATTCATGATTTTGCCGGGCACATGCCCGGACAAAACGTAGTGTTCATGCAAGACGGACGCATCATGTTCATCTTCGGACCGGTACCATCCAGGCGCCTGGGGCGCAGCCTCGGGCTCGACACCATACCTGCCAAGGCATGTTCCTATTCCTGCGCTTACTGCCAGTTGGGCCGAACCTGCTCCATCCAAACCGCCCGACGCCGCTTCTGTCGCCCGGAAACCATTGCCGTCGAGGTCGAGCGGGCGGTCCGCCGACTCACCGAACGGGGTGAGCGGGTCGATTACCTTACCTTTGTGGCAGACGGCGAACCGACCCTTGACCTGAACCTCGGGAGAGAAATCGAGCTGCTCAGGCCCCTCGGCATCAAAATCGCCGTCATCACCAACAGCTCGCTCATCTGGCGTTCCGACGTCAGGGCCGAGCTGGCACTGGCGGATTGGGTTTCCCTCAAGGTGGATGCAGTGGACGGGGACGCGTGGCGACGCATCAACAGGCCGGCTGCCACCCTGCGGCTCGCCGACCTTCTGGGCGGCATGACCCTGTTTGCCGGAGAGTTCACGGGGACACTCGCCACTGAAACCATGCTGGTGAGCGGCGTCAATGACTCCGAAACCAAACTGGAGATGCTTGCTGCGTTCCTGGGGGAGCTGAAGCCGGCCGTGTCCTATGTCGCGGTCCCCATCAGGCCGCCGACGGAACGGTGGGCGACGCCACCGACAGCCGATGCCCTCAATCGGGCCGTGCAGATTATCTCGGGGAGCGTTGCACGGGTGGAATACCTCACCGGCTACGAAGGGAACGATTTTACCGGCAGTGGAGACGTGACCGCCGACCTGCTCGGCATCACGGCCGTTCATCCCCTGCGGGAAGATGCCGCACGTGAGCTTCTGGTCAAGGCAGGTGCCGACTGGTCAGAGGTGGAACGGCTCATCGACAGGGGCCTTCTTCTGGAAACCACCTATGACGGCCGAAAATTCCTGCTGCGCATGAGGCCATGCGCATTTCCCCTCAAAACGATGCACTAAGTCCGGACACAAAATGATCCAACAAAAACAGCCTTGAGCGATCAGGCTTTCCGCCGGCGCTGTTCTCGTTTCTCGCGGCCGGCCAGGGCCGCCACCTCTGCCGGGCTGAGGGGCCGGTACTCCCCCGGTTTCAGGTCGCCGAGCGAGACCGCGCCGTATCTCACCCGGCGCAGGCGGACCACTGACAGGCTCACGGCCTCGCACATGCGGCGAACCTGGCGGTAGCGCCCCTCGTGAATCACGATGGAGAGCCAGGTGTTGTTGTCGCTCTGGCTGGACACCTCCACCTTTGCCGGCGCCGTCGGTCCGTCGTCCAGCTCCACGCCGGCAGCCAGGCGCCGGACCTGCTCCTTGGCAACCGAACCCCGCACCCGGACCAGGTATTCCTTGTCCACCTCGTGGCGGGGATGGGCGAGCCGGTTGGCCCAGGCACCGTCATTGGTGAGCAGCAGAAGCCCCTCGGTGTTGTAGTCGAGCCGTCCCACGGGAAAGACGCGGACATCGAGCCCCTTGAGGAGATCGGTGACAATGGGCCGACCCTCCGGGTCCCTGAGGGTGGTCATGTAACCGACGGGCTTGTTGAGGATGAGATAGACCTTCTTCTCCGCCGGACGGACGGGCTGCCCGTCCACGGTTATCCGGTCCCGCTCCGGGTCGGCCTTGCTCCCCAGCTCGGTAACGACCGTGCCGTTCACCGCCACCCGCCCCTCGGCGATGAACCGTTCCGCCTCGCGCCGGGACGCGACCCCCGCCTGAGACAGCAGCTTCTGCAATCGTTCTTCCATATACCCCTCTAAAAAGACTAAAGGCCGAAGACCGGGGAATCCCCCCGCAAACGTCTCCAGCCTTCAGACTGTCAGGTTGCCCGGAGGCGGTCACCGCCCCGGTGCGTCTCGGTCCTACCCTTCGATGAACCGCGACATTTTGCGGAATTTCTGGTACCGCTCCTCCACCAGTTGCTCCGCGGGAATCGCCTTCAGCTCCTTCAACTGCCGGGCGATGGCTTCGTGGAGGGTCCTGGCCATGGCTTCATGGTCGCGGTGGGCGCCGCCCAGGGGCTCGGGCACGATCTCGTCGATCACCTCAAGCTCCTTCAGGTCCTTGGCGGTCAGTTTAAGTGCCTCGGCGGCCTGTTCACCCTTGGTGCCGTCGGACCAGAGAATGGCGGCGCACCCCTCGGGGGAGATGACGGCGTAGATGGAGTACTGGAGCATGAGAACCCGATCGCCCACGGCGATGGCCAGCGCCCCGCCGGAGCCCCCCTCGCCGGTGACCACGACGATGATCGGCACGGTGAGGGCCGCCATCTCCCTGAGGTTGCGCGCAATGGCCTCGGCCTGGCCCCGCTCCTCGGCACCGATGCCGGGGAACGCGCCGGGGGTGTCCACGAAGGTTATGATGGGCAGCCGGAACCGTTCGGCCAACTCCATGATCCGCAGGGCCTTGCGGTACCCTTCGGGGTTGGGCATGCCGAAGTTGCGGTAGACCTTCTCCTTGGTGTCCCGCCCCTTCTGGTGGCCGATGACCACCACCGGCTCGCCGTCGAGCTTTGCCAGGCCGGCGACAATGGCATGATCGTCGCCGAACAGCCGGTCGCCATGGAGCTCGGTAAAATCGGTGAAGACCAGGTTGACGTAGTCCAGGGTGAAGGGACGCTCGATGTGGCGGGCCACCTGAACCGTCTGCCAGCGGGACAGGTTGGAGAAAATCACCTCGCGCATCCGGTCGATCTTCTTCTCCAGCTTGGTCACTTCACCCGCCAGTTCGGCGTTGGTGCCGGCCAGCTCGGCCAGTTCCTGTACTTTTTTCTCCAGCTCAACCACCGGTTTTTCGAATTCCATGTAATATTGGGCAGCCATTGAGTGTTCTCCTTTGGGTATGCGTTACCTTCTCCATGAATCCATGACGGCCACAGCACCGCTTCGCTCCGCGTGCCGCCTGCACCGCCGCTGTACGGCTCATTCCGCTACCGGCCTGTAACTCACCCCGTCGGGTTCAGACAAACAGGCCGCTGAATGCTCCATTTCGCCTACAGCAGCTGGCGCTCGGGCACAGTCGCTCCGTCGGCGCAGCTGCCGTCACGGATTCAGATGCTCTCTCTATTCAAACGCAACGGCATGATAGCCGAAGAGATTCTTTACCTCCACCGTCAATTCGTCGGAGGGCGCAACCATGCAGGAATCGGGCAGGGCAATAGTGGCGCGGCACTGGTCCGGGATGTCGATGGTGAGAGTGGCCTTGCAGGTACCGGGATGGCGGAGCATGATCGCCTTGAGCTCCTCCAGGCGATAGCGGTCGAGGCCGTCCCCCTGCAGGGCGAAGATCACCCGTGAGGTCTGCCGCGCGGTCACCTCCCGGAGGGGAACCACGTCGCTGGCCATGATCTTGGCGCTCTTCTCCCCCTTGTCGATGGTGCCGGTGACCAGCAGCGGATCGTCCGACTTGAGGTATTCCGACGCCTTGGCAAAGACCTCGGGGAAGACCACCACCTCCACGGAGCCCACCAGGTCCTCCAGGGTGGCAAAGGCCATCCGGTCCCCCTTCTTGGTCATGAGCTCCTTCATGGTGGCCACGATTCCGCAGATTTTGACCTCGCTCTTGTCGGCCCGCTCCTCCAGGGTGGCGGTGTCGGCGGTGGTGAAGCGCCGGATGTCCTTCTCGTGGCGGCCCAGGGGATGGCCGGTGATGAAGAAGCCGAGGGCCTCCTTTTCCTGGGCCAGCAGGAACTTGTCGTCCCATTCGGGCAGATCGGGGAGCTGCACCTTTCCCTTGCCGTTGCCGTTGGTCCGGACGATCTCCTCGGCACCGAAGAGCGACACCTGGGCGCTTTCCTTCTCCTGCTGGATCTTCTGGCCCAGGGACATGGCATCTTCAAGAGCTGCCGTGAGCTGGGAACGCCGCCCGCCAGTCGAGTCGAAGGCGCCGCACTTGATCAGGGATTCCACCACCCGCTTGTTGACCTTGCGCAGGTCGACCCGCTCGCAGAACTCGAAAATATCCTTGAACGGGCCGTCGCCCCGGGCCTCGATGATGGCCTCGATGGCCGACTCGCCCACGTTCTTGACCGCGCCGAGACCGAAGCGGATGGAGTTGCCCAGGACCCGGAACGACAGATCCGAGGCATTGATGTCCGGGGGCAACACCTCGATCCCCATCTCGCGGCAGTCGGCGATGTTCTTGACCACCTTGTCGGTGTTGGCCATGTCCTCGGTCAGGAGCGCGGCCATGAACTCAACCGGATAGTGGGCCTTGAGGTAGGCGGTCTGGTAGGCCACCAGGGCATAGGCGGCCGAGTGGGACTTGTTGAACCCGTACTCGGCGAACTTGGCCATCAGGTCGAAGATGGCCCCGGCCTTCTGGAGATCGATGCCGTTGTTCTTGGCACCCTCCAGGAAGATGTCCCGCTGCTTGGCCATCTCGGCCGGGTCCTTCTTGCCCATGGCCCGGCGCAGCAGGTCGGCGCCGCCCAAGGAGTAGCCGGCCAGGGTCCGGGCGATCTGCATGACCTGCTCCTGGTAAACGATGACCCCGTAGGTATCCTTGAGGATCGGCTCCAGTTGCGGCAGGTCGTAGACCACCTTCTTGCGGCCGTGCTTGCGGTCGATGAAGTCGTCCACCATGCCCGAGCCGAGGGGGCCGGGACGGTAGAGGGCGCAGACGGCGATGATGTCCTCGAAGCAGGAGGGCTTGAGCTTGCGGAGCAGTTCCCGCATCCCCGAGGATTCAAGCTGGAACACCCCGGTGGTGTTGCCGGCCTGGAGCAGCTTGTAGCTCTCCTCGTCGTCATCCCGCAGGACGGCGATGTCGAAGTCCGGCTTTTTATCGGCCCGGATGTGCCGGACCGCGTTGAATATGACCGTCAGGTTCTTGAGCCCCAGGAAGTCGAACTTGACCAGCCCGATCTTCTCCACGTACTTCATGGAGTACTGGGTGGTGAGCGAGCCGCTCTTCTGGTCCTTGTAGACCGGGCAGAACTGCTCCAGCACATCGGGGGCCACCACCACGCCGGCCGCGTGGGTGGAGGCATGGCGGGCAAGCCCCTCCAGGCGCAGGGCCACCTCCAGCAGCTCCTTCACCCGCGGATCGGCCTCGGCCGCCTCGTTGAGCTTGGGCTCCTGCGCAATGGCCTTTTCCAGCGTAATGCCCAGGACTTCCGGCACCAGCTTGGCGATCCGGTCCACCTCGCCGTAGGTCATGTCCAGGGCGCGCCCCACATCGCGGATGACGGCCCGGGCGGACATTGTCCCGAAGGTGATGATCTGGCAGACCTTGTCGCGGCCGTACTTCTCGGTGACGTACTGGATCACCTCCTCGCGCCGGTCCTGGCAGAAGTCCACGTCGATATCGGGCATGGATATCCGCTCCGGGTTAAGGAAGCGCTCGAAGAGGAGGTTGTAGGGGATCGGGTCCAGGTCGGTGATCCGGATGGCGTAGGCCACCAGCGAGCCGGCCGCCGAGCCCCGGCCCGGGCCCACGGGAATGCCGTGGTCCTTGGCCCAGTTGATGAAATCGGCCACGATCAGGAAGTAGCCCGGGAACCCCATCTGCTTGATGCAGGCGAGCTCGATGGCGAGGCGGTCCCAGTAGGCCTGCTCCTGCTCGGCGGTCATGGACGAGTGCTTGGCCCGGATAGCGGTCAGGCGCGACTCCAGTCCCGTGCGGGCAGCCTCCTCCAGCATCTGATCAAGGCTCAGGCCGACGGGGGGCTCGAAGCGGGGGAAATGATAGGTCTTGAAGTCAAAGGAAAGATCGCACCGCTCGGCGATCTTCACGGTGTTGGAGATCGCCTCGGGCGCATAGTGGAATGCGGCGGCCATCTCCTCGGGGGTCTTCACGTAAAACTCGTCAACGGAGAAGCGCATCCGCGACGGATCGTTCATGGTCTTGCCGGTCTGGATGCAGAGGAGCACCTCGTGGGCCCGGGCATCCTCCCGGTTGAGATAGTGGCAGTCGTTGGTGGCCACCAGCGGCAGACCCACTTCCCGCGCCACCTCCAGCAGCCCCCGGTTGGCCTTGTCCTGTTCAACGAGGCCGTTTTCCTGAAGCTCGATGTAGTAGCGGTCCGGGAAGAGATCGGCATACCAGCGGGCCACGTCCACCGCCTCGGCGACCCGGTCGCGTTCGCACAGATAGGCAACCTCCCCCTTGAGGCAGGCGGAAAGGCAGATGAGCCCCTCGGCGTTCTCGGCCAGGACCTCCTTGTCGATGCGCGGCTTGTAGTAGAACCCTTCCTTGAAGCCGATGGAGACCAGTTTGGACAGGTTCCGGTAGCCGGTCATGTTCTCGCACAGGAGCAGCAGGTGGTAGCCGGCGCCGGCCTCCCCCCCCCTGGCCTCCTTGACGAAACGGGAGCCCGGCGCGATATAGACCTCCGCGCCGATGACCGGCTTCACGTCCTTGTCCTTGCATTTAAGGTAGAATTCCATGGCCCCGAACATGGCGCCGTGGTCGGTGATGGCCACGGCGGGCATGTCGTGGGACTTAACCTTTTTCACCAGGTCGCCCAGGCGGATGGCGCCGTCGAGAAGGGAGTACTGGGTATGGAGATGGAGATGGACAAAGCTCATTGATATCCCTGTGGACAGGCCCTGCGGCAGTATGCGGAGCCCGGAAGCACATACAACGATGGGAGCCGCGGTACCCTGCAACTCCCATTTTTACTCCAGCTAAAAATGTTCCCAATTATGTCACGAAACGCCGGACCCTGTCAACACGCCGGGACTACCGGACCGCCGGCGCAGCAACGTGCGGGCGACCTGAATTTACCGGCAACAATCCCGTACCTTCCGCTGCAGCTTTCCCCTGCTTCCCGGGTGGAAATCGCCGACAATTGCTTTACACTTAGCGTAAACGAGCAGGGAGGTTGCGCCCAACCGACCCGGAGGAACGTTAGCTGATGAAGCCTGACACCACCTTCTACAAAGAACTGATCGACAATCTGTACGACGGCGTCTACTTCGTGGACAGGGACCGGCGCATCACCTACTGGAACCGGGGCGCCGAACGGCTCACCGGCTACGGGGCCGACAACGTGACGGGTTCCCGCTGCCGGGACAACATCCTCTGCCACACGAATAACGACGGGGTCAGCCTCTGCGAAAAACTCTGTCCCGTGGCCCATACCCTGGAAGACGGCATCCCCCGGGAAGCAGAGGTCTTTTTCCACCATCGGGCCGGACACCGGGTGCCGGTCAACGTGCGTGTCTCGCCTATCCGGAACGGAAGCGGTGAGATTGTCGGTGCCGTGGAAGTCTTCAGCGACAATTCCGCCCGGCTCTCGGACCTCCAGCGGATCGACGAGCTTCAGCAACTCGTCTTTCTGGACCCCCTCACCGGCGTGGCCAACCGGCGCTACATCCAGATGTACCTCCAGTCCAAATTCGACGAGATGTTCCGGTACGGCTGGCCCTTCGGGGTCATGCTCCTGGATCTGGACCACTTCAAGGAGATCAACGACAGTTTCGGGCACCAGATGGGAGACGACCTCCTCAAAATGGCGGCCAGGACCCTGCGCAATGCCGTGCGCTCCTACGATCTGATCGGCCGTTGGGGCGGCGAGGAATTCATCGCGATCATTACCAATGTGAGAGAGAAACGGCTGTGCGAGATGGCCGAGCGATTCCGCCGCCTGGTCGAGGAGTCGAGCATGACGGTCGGCGACAACATCGCACGGGTTACCGTCTCCATCGGCGCCACCCTGGCAACCTCGGACGACACCGTCGGGAGCCTGCTCAAGCGGGCCGACGAACTCCTGTACCGGAGCAAGGGTGCCGGACGCAACTGCGTCACCTGCGCATAGACTATGAAAAAAATCATCAAGCAGCGTTCCCGCAAGACAGGCCTCCCTCCCGGCAGCCTGGTCCACATCGGCGAGCAGACCGGCGAACCGGTCCGGATATCCCTTGTCGACTACGACGAAACGAGCATCAGCGAGCGGGAAACGGACGACATTGCCGAGTGTTTTCCCCATCGCGACCAGCCGGGGGTGCGGTGGCTCGACATGGAGGGTATCCACCGGCCCGAACTGCTCAAGACACTCGGCGAATGCTACGGTATCCACCCCCTCACCCTCGAAGACATCCTCAATACCGACCAGCGCCCCAAACTGGAGGACTTCGACGACTATCTCTTCGTGGTCCTGAAGATGCTCTCCCTCCAGCCGGACGGCTCGCTTACCGCCGAACAGGTCAGCTTCGTGCTCGGCCCCTCGTTTCTCATCTCCTTCCAGGAAGGATTCAAGGGAGACCTCTTCGACTCCATCCGCCGGCGCCTGAGGGAAAACCGGGGCAAGCTTCGCAAGAGCGGGGCCGACTTTCTACTCTACTCACTCATGGACGCCATTGTGGACTACTACTTCGTGATCCTCGAAGATCTGGCCGAGCGGATCGAGGAACTGGAAGAAGAAGTCATCGCCGGCCCCAGCCGCAAGACGGTCGTGAAGATCCAGCACCTCAAGCGGGAAACCATCTTTCTGCGCAAATCCGTCTGGCCCCTGCGGGAGGTGCTGGGGCGGCTGGAGCGGCGCGAATCGCCCCTGGTGCGCGGCGAAACCGTCATCTACCTGCGGGACGTCTACGACCACTGCATCCAGATCATCGAAACCGTGGAGACCTTCCGGGACCTCCTGTCGGAGATCCTCGACATCTACCTCTCCGCCATCGGCAACCGGACCAACGAAGTGATGAAGGTGCTCACCATCATCGCCACCATCTTCATGCCGCTCACCTTCATCGCCGGGGTCTATGGCATGAACTTCCGCTACATGCCCGAGCTCGAATGGCACTGGGGCTACCCGGCCGTTCTCCTGCTGATGCTCCTGGTAAGCCTGGGTATGGGAATATTCTTCCGGCGCAAGAGATGGCTGTAGCACAAGGCTAGTGAAACAATTTACCAACAAAAATTTGTTGGGCGCTTTGGACAAACCGCCGGCTGTCGGCTATGCTAATACCCAATCGTGCGTTCATCGCAACCAGCAAGTGATCCCTTTGACAAATTCGACCGGAGGTCATGACATCCGCATGCATACCCTCATAAGACCGATCCTTCGTTCCTTCCTGGCCATTGCCGCCTGCCTTGCCCTTGCAAGTCATGCCACCGCAGCATCCCGTTCATACCAGCGCTCCGTAGAGAGCTACAGCATGCCCGACGTGACCCTCATCAACCAGGACGGGAAAAAGGTCCGGTTCAAGGAGCTCGTCGAATCAAACCAGCCCGTGGTGGTTGACTTCATCTTCGGCACCTGCACCACCATCTGCCCGGTCCTGTCCGCCACCTACACCAATCTCCAGACCAAGCTGGGCCCTGACTTGAGGAAAATCCACCTGGTGTCCGTCTCCATCGACCCCGAAAACGACACCCCCCAGGTCATGCGCGACTACCTTGCGCGCTACCGCGCCAAGCCGGGGTGGGATTTTCTGTCGGGCTCACGCAAGGACATCGACCGGGTCATGAACGCCTTCAATTCCTACTTTCGGAACAAAATGGACCACAAGCCCCTGACCTTCATCCGTTCGCCGGTCGACGGCAAATGGACAAGGATCTATGGCCTCATCAGCAACGTAGAATTGATGAATGAACTTACCAAAGCGGGGTTGAAATGATCTGCGTGACCGGTAAACGTCTTGCTCTTTCCGCTGTTGCCATGCTGCTCATGCTGCTGTGCTCCGCCGCGACAGGCCGCGCCGCAGCGCCGACCGCCGCGCTGTCTCCCGAAGAGATGCGCCAGGGCGAACGGATGTACCGGGAGGGGGTTCTCCCCTCGGGTGCCCCCATGAAGGCGTTCGTGAGCGGAGACGTGCCGGTGGACGGCACGGCATTCACCTGCGTAAGTTGCCACCTGCACAGCGGCCTCGGCTCCTTCGAGGGAGAGGTGGTCACCCCCCCCACCAACGGCCGGGTGCTCTACCAGGAGCGCAAGCCGTTCATTCCCGGTTCGGAATTCATCCCCTCCGTCTCCAACTACGCCAAGAACCTGCCGGTCAGGCCGGCCTACACCGACGAAACGCTGGCAAGCCTGATCGCCACGGGGATCGACCCCACCGGCCGCTCGGTACTCTACGTGATGCCCCGCTACGAACTCGGCGACCGGGACATGGCAATCCTCATCGCCTACCTGAAAGCGCTCTCCGACAAACCGTCACCGGGCGTCGGCACATCTGAGATCAAGTTCGCCACGGTGATCGTGGAGGGAACCAACCCTCTTGCGGTAGAATCCATGCTGACCCCAATCCAGTTCAGCGTAGACCGGAAAAACAGTCTCACCCTTGCGGCCAAGAAGAATTCCCGGGTGGCGCGCATGGCGTACAACATGCTCGGCGACCTCCACAGCATGAGCTTCACCCTGTCCCGCTGGACCCTGAAAGGTCCGCCTGAAACCTGGCGGGCCCAGCTTGACCAATACTACCGCAACGAACCGGTCTTCGCCCTGCTTGGCGGAATCTCCGAGGGAGAGTGGGAACCGGTGCACCGGTTCTGCGAGGAGAACCGCATCCCCAACCTTTTCCCCGTGGTCGATTACCCGGTCATCTCCGACACCGACTGGTACACACTCTATTTTTCGCGCGGCGTCAGGCAGGAAGGGGAAGCCGCCGCCCGGTACCTCAACGGCATGGCGGGCCTCTTCGGCAACCGCCCCGTGGTTCAGGTGATCAGGGATAGCCGCAAGGGCGAGGCCCTGGCCGATGGATTCCGCACCATCTGGCAGCAGCGTGGGCACGCCGCCCCCCTCGACATCCGCCTGACCAAGGGGGAACGCCTCACGGACAAGCTGATCAGGGAGATCCTCGACACCCGCCGGCCAGCGGCATTGCTGGTCTGGGACGACGATTCGGCCCTGCCCGCCCTGACCGGAGCCGCAGCCGGCAAGGAAGAACAACCGACGGTCCTCCTGGCCTCCGGCACCTATCTGGGCAAATCGCTCTGGAGCATTCCCGAGCCGCTGCGTGACCGCCTCTACCTGACCTACCCCTACCGGCTGCCCCAGGAAGACGTCCGTTTCGACATTGCCGTGAAAAAAGTTCTGCCCGGCAAAGACATCCAGTCCTTTGACCAGAAGATCATCCGGGAGTCGTTCATCACCGGCGAGGTCCTGGGCAAGGCACTGATGGAAATGCGGGCGGAATACTACCGGGACTTCCTGCTGGACAGCATCGGCATGATGACCGACATGTACTATCCTCTCTACGAGCGGGTCAGCTTCGGTCCGGGCCAGCGCTATGCATCCAAGGGGTGCTATATCGTGCAGCTCGGCAAAGGAGAATCGCCCAAGCTCGAACGGCGCAGCGAATGGGTCATTCCGTGACCCGAAGGGAGAATGCCATGTTGAAACAACTGCTTGCCCCCCTGCTCCTCCTGACTCTCGCGCTCCCTCCCTGCGTCCACTGCCAGGAACACGAAGGAGAACGGGTTTTCATCGTCAAGGACTACCGCTATCAGCCCGCGGAAGGCTCACAGGCCGACCCGCAGATGGGGCAGGATCTGTGCGGGACCCGCTGCAACGCCCTGTCGTTCGACTATCTGAACGTGATAGAGCCGGGCGGCTGGAGGATGATCAAGGTCGCCGACCACAGCGAAATCACCGTTGGCCTGGACAATCCCTTTCTGGGCGGTGCGTGCGTCTGCATCGGCGATGAATATATCGTAAAGATCGATGATCTCAATAGGGTCAGATAGGGCGAAAGGGACGGAAGTCCCCATCTGAGGATACCACCAGCACTCTTGCCGGCGCGCCCCTGCCCCGCCGCCTAACGTATTAACAACAAATAATTTCTAAAAATACCTGCCGCCTGTTTACACCATATATACAGAGCAGTATACTCATCGATACACAAACTGAACACTCAGTCAAGCCGATCTGTTCAACCTGTGCTTGTAAGCCGATTTGATGACCCTGCATCCGCATTGAGTATCACCTTTCGGAAAAGGAGAATAGGCCATGAAAAGACTGATGGGAGCAGTAACCGGATTACTGATTTCCGGCATTCTGGTCGCGTCGGGCATGGGGGCGGAGCCCTCCAAGGCGCCCCGGCAAAAGCGCCAGAAGGGTGAACCAGCTGCGCGTTATGACGTAAATGCCGCTGGCAGCAAGGTGCCCCAGGCCCAGAGAAACGTGGTTAAAAAACGTGAAGATGCGAAGAAGCGGCGCGATGAACTGCGCAAGGTGCGTGACGCAAACGTGCGTGCGGCGGACTGACAACCGTGGGCCGGCCGCACTAATGAGTAGCCTGAAGCCAGCAACACCCGGTTCCGACGGGTTATAGCCAGCACAAAGGAGACATTTGATCATGACTTCCGCACGCATGTTATTGGCCACGGCCATAGCGATTCTCACTCTCGGGTCCGGTACCGGCACCGCGCTGGCGTTCCTCAAGCCGGACAAGACCCCCATCGGTCCCGGCGACACGCCGGACTACCTGACCACCCCCAACTGGGCGAACAGCCCGCCCATGCGGAAATTCGTCGACACCCTGCCGGGACTCGGCAGCGGCAACGCCAACAACCTAGGGCAGTTTCTGTCCGTGGCCGTACCCGACATCACCACCTACCCCGGCTCCGATTATTACGAAATCGAACTGCGGCAATACTCGGAGCAGATGCATTCCGACCTGCCGCCGACCACCCTGCGGGGCTACGTCCAGGTGAACAACGGCACTGACACGACCTCGTGTACCGATCCGTCGCTGAACCTGGCCACCCCCTGTACGACAGCCAACAACACCGTGGCTCCGGCACCCGGCCCCCGTCACCTGGGCCCCATTATCGTTGCCCAGAAGGACCGGCCCGTACGGGTAAAGTTCATCAACAAGCTCCCCACCGGCGCCGGCGGCAACCTTTTCATCCCCGTCGACCAGACGGTCATGGGCTCGGGTCCCTTCCAGATCGACTACGATCCGGTCACGAAGCAGGCAACGGCCCTCAAGTCGGGCACCTTCACCCAGAACCGGGCCGAACTGCACCTGCACGGCGGCCGCACCCCCTGGATCAGTGACGGCACCCCTCACCAGTGGATCACCCCCGCCGGCGAGATGACCGACTACCCCACGGGGGTCAGCGTGGAAAACGTACCGGACATGCCCGACCCGGGTCCCGGCGCCCAGACCTACTACTGGACCAACCAGCAGAGCTCCCGCATGCTGTTTTACCATGACCACGCCTGGGGCATCACCCGCCTCAACGTCTACGTGGGCGAGGCGGCCGGCTACCTGATCAGGGACGCTGTGGAGCAGGAACTGATCACCGCCGGAACCATCCCTTCCGCGGAGCTTCCGCTGGTCATTGAAGACAAGACCTTCGTTGACCCGGCCACCATCGTCGCCACCGACCCTACCTGGGCCTGGGGTAGCCAGCCCTGGACGGGAACCGGTCCCATGACGCCGGTCAAGGGCGATCTCTGGTGGCCCCACGTCTACATGCCGGCCCAGAACCCCTTCGACATCACCGGCATCGCCCCCATGGGACGCTGGGCCTACGGACCTTACTTCTGGCCCGCCACCAACAACCCGTTCCAGCCGATCCCCAACCCCTACTACAGTGCTGCGTGCGATCCGGCGGGCGACCCCGCCACCACGCCTGGCTTGCTGGGCGGCCCTTACGGCCAGTTCTGCCAGCCCCCCGAGATTCCGAGCACCCCCAACCCTTCATGGGGAGCTGAAGCGTTCATGGATACCCCCCTCGTCAACGGCACCGCCTATCCGGTCGTCGACGTGGATCCCAAGCCTTACCGGCTCCGCGTCCTCAACGCGAACCATGACCGGTTCGTCAACCTGCAGCTCTACAAGGCCGATCCGACGGTGGATCCCAACGCCACGCCGGGCTCCGACGCCAAGTGTCTGGCGCTCGGCGGTTGTGCCACCGAGACAGAAGTGAAAATGCTTCCGGCCCTGGACTACTCGACGGATCCGACCTGGCCCGCCACGTGGCCTGCCGACGGCCGTCCCGGCGGCATCCCCGACTGGACCACCCGGGGTCCCGACTGGGTCATGATCGGCACCGAGGGCGGCTTCCTGCCCAAGCCCGTGGTCATTCCCAGCCACCCGGTCACCTGGAACAACGACGTAACCACCTTCAACGCCGGCAACGTCAACGGCGGCTCGCTCATACTTGGCCCCGCCGAACGGGTCGACGTGATCGTCGACTTCTCCCAGTATGCCGGGCAGACCCTGATCCTCTACAATGACGCGCCTGCCCCCTGGCCCGCCCTGGATCCGCACTACGACTACTACACCGGCTCCCCGGACAACCGCGCCATGGGCGGCGCCGACACCACGCTGGCCGGCTTCGGCCCCAACACCCGCACCATCATGAAAATTCGCGTCGCAGCCGGCGCCGGTGCTCCTTTCAACCTCGCCGCGCTGCAGGCCGCCTTCACCTCGGGCAGCAACTCCGGAGGCCAGCCCAGCGTCTTCCAGCGCTCACAGGACCCGATCATCGTGGGTCAGGGCAACATGAACCCCGCCGGCGACCCTGCTGTCTTCAGCGCCTTCCTGTTCCCCGAAACCTATGATGCCTACAACAAGGCCTACGACCGGGTGTTCCCCACCTCGTGGCCCAACTGGGGCGTCTCCCGCATCAACGACAAGGTCCTCAACTTCATCGGCAGCGACGGATCAACCACCTACCAGTACAACCCTGCCGACACCACGCCCCTGCCCTGGGATCCCACCAAGACCACCAAAGGCGGCATGCCCATGAAGTTCAAGGCGATCCAGGACGAGCAGGGCGAAACCTTCGACGACTACGGCCGCATGCGCGCCGCCCTCGGCCTCGAACTGATCACCCCCGGCGCCGGCCGCGTCAACTTCATCGTCCAGACCTACAGCGACCCGGCAACGGAAGTGCTCCAGGAAGACGGCATCCAGATCTGGAAAATCACCCACAACGGCGTGGACACGCACCCGGTCCACTTCCACCTCTTCGACGTCCAGGTGCTCAACCGGGTCGGCTGGGACGGCTTCATCCGCCTGCCCGACCCCACCGAACTGGGCTGGAAGGATACCGTCCGGATCAGCCCGCTCGAGGACACCATCGTCGCCATGAAGCCGGTCAAGCCCAAGATGCCGTTTGGCATACCCAACAGCTTCCGTCCCCTGAACCCGGCGACCCCTCTCGGCGACACCACCGAGCTCTCCATGGTCGACCCGACCACCGGGCAGGCATGGGCAACGCCCAACATCAACCGCCTCTTGAACTTCGACTGGGAATACGTCTGGCACTGCCACATCCTGAGCCATGAAGAAAACGACATGATGCGGCCCATGCAGTTCATTCCCGTAACCAACCTGCCGGACGCGCCGACCCTGAACACGGCCATCGTCACCGTCAACAGCGTGGTGCTCAACTGGACCGATTCTACGCCGCCGAGCGCGCCCACGACCCTGGGCAACCCGAAAAACGAAATCGGCTTCCGGGTCGAGCGTTGCGCCGGCAGCAGCTGCACCAATTTCGCCCCCGTCGGGACGGCCCTGGCGAACGCCACCAGCTATACCGACCTGGCCATCAACTCGACCACCACCTACCGGTATCGGGTAGTCGCCTACAACGCCCTCGGCGATTCGCCGGTGTCCAACGTCCTTTCCGCCGACACGGCCGTCATCTCCAGACCGATAATCACGGTTTCCCCGCTGACGGCAAACTTCGGTAACGTAACCGTCGGCTTCACCTCGAGCCCGACTAACATCACCGTAACCAACACCGGACAACTGCCCCTTGATGTAACCGCGTTCACCCCATCGGGCGGCAATGCGGCCATGTTCACGATCCAGAACGGTTCCTGCGGCACCCTGCCGGTGACGATCGCCCCGGCCGCCAACTGCACCTTCTCCGTCACGTTCGCTCCCACGGCAGCAGGGAATGTGACGGCCAACCTGCAGATCGCCTCAAATGACGCCGCCTCTCCCGTGCCGAACATCAGCCTTAGTGGTACGGGCATCTCGCCCACCACCAACCCGGTCCGGATCAACACTACCTACTATCCGAGCCTGGCGGCCGCATTCACTGCAGCGGCTTCAGGCAACACCATCCAGGCCTTTGGGGTTCTGTTCGTCGAACCTGCAGTCAACCTCAACAAGACCGGCACCATCACATTCAGCGGTGGTTACGACGCGCTCTTCGGCACCAGCACCGGCATGACGACCCTGCAGGGGGTCCTCACCATCACCAACGGCGCGCTCGTGGTCAATAACCTTGCGATCCAGTAGAAGCGACGGACAATAGTCCGGACGCCGCACACACCAAGCCTTGAAAAAAGAAGACGGCTCCCGATGATGGGGCCGTCTTCTTTTTTCCAAAGAGCACCACCGTAACTACACGTTGCAGAAATGGATGAAGCCATTAGGAGCAGACACGCATCGTCCGGCTCCAGGCCATCCCGTCCCGTGAACACAAGCCCTTGCACTCCGAAAGGGCGGTTCATCCCCGCGCATGCGGGGAACACGAGTCAGTGTCAACTATTACATGGTCAAGTACCGGTTCATGCCCGCGCATGCGGGGAACACTTTTCCGAAGGCGATGAGTTTTTCGACTATGACGGTTCATCCCCGCGCATGCGGGGAACACTCAGAAATACACCTGTGAACCGTTCATGTACTCGGTTCATCCCCGCGCATGCGGGGAACACCAGGCGAGGGCGCCGGAGCCTTTGCGCAGCCGCGGTTCATCCCCGCGCATGCGGGGAACACGCCACTATCACCTCTTTCATCCCCAGAAGGCTCGGTTCATCCCCGCGCATGCGGGGAACACCTGCGTCTGGCGGCTCGGTCTACACCGAATCCCGGTTCATCCCCGCGCATGCGGGGAACACCTGACCGAAACGAGCACCATGCCCCAGACGAACGGTTCATCCCCGCGCATGCGGGGAACACGAATTGCTCAGTGGTGATGTTCATGGCGGCATCGGTTCATCCCCGCGCATGCGGGGAACACGCTGTTATCCAGCGGCCAAGCGATGAGTTCGCCGGTTCATCCCCGCGCATGCGGGGAACACTGGTCGGGGGGAACTGGTACATTACATCCCCCCGGTTCATCCCCGCGCATGCGGGGAACACCAGCCATAATCGATCCCAAGGGGGGCGCCGGTCGGTTCATCCCCGCGCATGCGGGGAACACCTGTACGCCACATTCTCAAAGAACACGCTGTACGGTTCATCCCCGCGCATGCGGGGAACACCAATGGACGATATCTTCGGCCAGGACATAAAACGGTTCATCCCCGCGCATGCGGGGAACACGCAACTCCGAACCAGACCGTTCGTCATAGTGGCGGTTCATCCCCGCGCATGCGGGGAACACGAGAACTGGACAAGTGTGTTGATGGAATGCTGCGGTTCATCCCCGCGCATGCGGGGAACACCCAAGATCGTCCTGGTCGGGGCTATTTCTTCTCGGTTCATCCCCGCGCATGCGGGGAACACGCGGCACACGTACCGTTTTTTTACAAAGCTGGCGGTTCATCCCCGCGCATGCGGGGAACACGGAGAGAGTAGAAACAACAGGGTAGAAAGCCCCGGTTCATCCCCGCGCATGCGGGGAACACGTATGCCCGTATAGTCTCCCCAAACGGCGCTTCGGTTCATCCCCGCGCATGCGGGGAACACAGAACAAAAAAGCAACACGTGTTTATAAATCCCGGTTCATCCCCGCGCATGCGGGGAACACATTATTGGTGGAATGGTGAGGATGAGTTGTCACGGTTCATCCCCGCGCATGCGGGGAACACATCCCTCAATTTGTTATGCCGTGACAATCGCCCGGTTCATCCCCGCGCATGCGGGGAACACCTGGGCCAGAAACGCACCATCTCCGGCACGGCCGGTTCATCCCCGCGCATGCGGGGAACATCGGTTAAATCTCGGTTTCATTCAATCGTGGAGCGGTTCATCCCCGCGCATGCGGGGAACACATTGGTGTTGGCGAAGAACTCGGCTCTACCAGCGGTTCATCCCCGCGCATGCGGGGAGCACATAGCGCCAAACCTACATACGGAGCCCACCAGCGGTTCATCCCCGCGCATGCGGGGAACACTCCGACTCTGCCGCCGTAGCGTTTGCCGCGTCCGGTTCATCCCCGCGCATGCGGGGAACACCTACTCGGCCAAACTATACTACATTCCGCGACCGGTTCATCCCCGCGCATGCGGGGAACACAGCCTCGACAATCCGAACCGTTCTTGCAGGCCCGGTTCATCCCCGCGCATGCGGGGAACACTGTGATCATCCACGTTGCTTTCGTTCCGTTCCCGGTTCATCCCCGCGCATGCGGGGAACACGGGTGACACCACCGGCAAGGCTCACGGTGCCGCGGTTCATCCCCGCGCATGCGGGGAACACTCGGAAACATAGTCATACGTGGGCGCGTTGTTCGGTTCATCCCCGCGCATGCGGGGAACACGCTCCACGCCTGCAGGCGGGCTTCGGCGGCGGCGGTTCATCCCCGCGCATGCGGGGAACACTTTCCGATGGAATCCCGGTGTGACTCGCGCGCCGGTTCATCCCCGCGCATGCGGGGAACACAGACAAGCGACGTCCAGCAATAGCCCGAGAACCGGTTCATCCCCGCGCATGCGGGGAACACAAAATGCTGAATGCCTCGGACGAGCCCCGCCACGGTTCATCCCCGCGCATGCGGGGAACACGCCTCCGGATTGCGTTGCAGGCGGAGGGCAAGCGGTTCATCCCCGCGCATGCGGGGAACACGTGTCGGCCTCTTCGGCCAGCAGGGCACCGTACGGTTCATCCCCGCGCATGCGGGGAACACGAAACAAGGAATGGATTGACGTGCTGGGTGCGCGGTTCATCCCCGCGCATGCGGGGAACACTCCATTAACCTGGCCCGTGCCCGCTTCCGGACCGGTTCATCCCCGCGCATGCGGGGAACACATGAGAGCCCAGGCGAATATCCCCGGCAGCTCCGGTTCATCCCCGCGCATGCGGGGAACACAATCTCTACGCCTCGCGGCCCTGCATCACGAACGGTTCATCCCCGCGCATGCGGGGAACACCTCACGTCCGCACTTCTCGGCGTAGGCCATAGCGGTTCATCCCCGCGCATGCGGGGAACACGTTGACGATGTGTGCCCATTCTACGGGATGCTCGGTTCATCCCCGCGCATGCGGGGAACACCAGCAATCGACAACCTGTTTACTGCGTTCGACCGGTTCATCCCCGCGCATGCGGGGAACACTCTATGAGTTTTTGCACGGTGACGACGTAGGCCGGTTCATCCCCGCGCATGCGGGGAACACCCCGGCCCGTACCGGCACGAGAACGCCCCGTACGGTTCATCCCCGCGCATGCGGGGAACACAATTATCAGTATTGTTGCTGTTCCTGCTGCTGCGGTTCATCCCCGCGCATGCGGGGAACACTATGGCGATATCCTCAACCGCGTGCACGTCCTCGGTTCATCCCCGCGCATGCGGGGAACACCTCACGAAACGGTCGTCGACCCGGCGGGTGTACGGTTCATCCCCGCGCATGCGGGGAACACGAGCTGGGCGCCAATCTCGACCCGCAGGTGGACGGTTCATCCCCGCGCATGCGGGGAACACTGGCACTGCATGGTTGATGTATCTACCGTTGACGGTTCATCCCCGCGCATGCGGGGAACACAGCGTGGGGTAATTCGCGGTAAGGCGCGCCCCCGGTTCATCCCCGCGCATGCGGGGAACACGCTGCCCGGGAGCGGGCACTGTGGAGCTTTCTCGGTTCATCCCCGCGCATGCGGGGAACACGTCGGATGGAACCCAGAATGGTCCTTGACGCCCGGTTCATCCCCGCGCATGCGGGGAACACCTCCTTTCGTTATGCCACGTAGCGGACCAGGGCGGTTCATCCCCGCGCATGCGGGGAACACACGAACCCGACCGTCTACGACACCGTGGCGCTCGGTTCATCCCCGCGCATGCGGGGAACACACGGCTCAGACCTATAACGACCCCGGTTTTTCCGGTTCATCCCCGCGCATGCGGGGAACACGGTCCATAACTCTACTCCAGGATGATTCGGGACGGTTCATCCCCGCGCATGCGGGGAACACATGACGATACCGATAGGGAGACAGAGTTTTTTCGGTTCATCCCCGCGCATGCGGGGAACACGTCGAGTTCGTCGCCACGGATGGCGAGTGGGTCGGTTCATCCCCGCGCATGCGGGGAACACTCGAGATCTGCGGCGGTGAAATGGCCGTCTTTCGGTTCATCCCCGCGCATGCGGGGAACACCGGAGGTGCTCGTCGCGGGGCTTCTGGTTGAGCGGTTCATCCCCGCGCATGCGGGGAACACACGAGGATCAGCTCAAACTGGGCATAGGTGAGCGGTTCATCCCCGCGCATGCGGGGAACACCAATAGCATTCCAGATAAAAATCACATAAACCCGGTTCATCCCCGCGCATGCGGGGAACACAAACAGTCTGATCATTTCCGCATCCTCCGTGCCGGTTCATCCCCGCGCATGCGGGGAACACGCTCGGGAGCTGCTCATCGAGGGCGATCAGTTGCGGTTCATCCCCGCGCATGCGGGGAACACGGTGATGTTTCCCGGCTACATGGTGGGCGTTTCGGTTCATCCCCGCGCATGCGGGGAACACTCCTGAAACTGTCGATAATTTTCCCGGCCGGCCGGTTCATCCCCGCGCATGCGGGGAACACGACTACCGGTCAATCGTTGATGACGTGAAATACGGTTCATCCCCGCGCATGCGGGGAACACCCCCGGCGCTCAATTTGTGTCGGGGGATTGAGCGGTTCATCCCCGCGCATGCGGGGAACACGCCTCGGTCGAGAGGCCACGACTCTCCAGGTACGGTTCATCCCCGCGCATGCGGGGAACACACCAACGCCGCGCCCGGCTCTAGTGCCCACAACGGTTCATCCCCGCGCATGCGGGGAACACTTGCTGTCAGCCGCGAGCACCTCGGTGATGATCGGTTCATCCCCGCGCATGCGGGGAACACGTATTCCTCGTCGGGATCGGCGTTCGGATCGACGGTTCATCCCCGCGCATGCGGGGAACACTGCATCGCTACATCCGGGAGGCCGAGCGAGATCGGTTCATCCCCGCGCATGCGGGGAACACCCGAATTTCTTTCAACCCTGCCGGCATGGTTTCGGTTCATCCCCGCGCATGCGGGGAACACCACGGCGGTTTCATGGATATGGGGCCGGCCCTCGGTTCATCCCCGCGCATGCGGGGAACACTTTGTTGTCGTTGGCCCGGGCGGTGTCAAGGTCGGTTCATCCCCGCGCATGCGGGGAACACGCGATTGTGTCGGGTGACCCGATTGCGGCGAGCGGTTCATCCCCGCGCATGCGGGGAACACATGAAAGGGGGGGGCATCCAGCCCCCCCCCAACGGTTCATCCCCGCGCATGCGGGGAACACACCCGATGCCAGGGAGAGTCAAAGCCGGGGAGCGGTTCATCCCCGCGCATGCGGGGAACACTATAGTTGAAAGCAAAAACCCGATAATATCGGCGGTTCATCCCCGCGCATGCGGGGAACACGTATCTCTTTATGGCGATGGTTATGAAACAGGCGGTTCATCCCCGCGCATGCGGGGAACACCCGAACACGTCGGAGCGGATTTCGTCCAGGCCCGGTTCATCCCCGCGCATGCGGGGAACACCGGCCGTAGTCATTCGGCGCCGCACCGCACTCCGGTTCATCCCCGCGCATGCGGGGAACACAAGCGACAAAACACTATGCCGATCACCGCGAGCGGTTCATCCCCGCGCATGCGGGGAACACTTGTCGTTTTCTTTCTGCAGTTTGACGATTTCCGGTTCATCCCCGCGCATGCGGGGAACACAAGCCATGCAGCACCGAGCGGCCGGAGTAATCCGGTTCATCCCCGCGCATGCGGGGAACACTTCGTCTGCGCAGAGAATCTTCATGGCGAGATCGGTTCATCCCCGCGCATGCGGGGAACACGTGGCGAAATATTCAGCTAGTCCCTGCTCGACTGGTTCATCCCCGCGCATGCGGGGAACACCTTTCGCCATAATCCGTTGTTGGCTCCTTCCACGGTTCATCCCCGCGCATGCGGGGAACACACTTTTGGCAAAATCCTCAAGTATTTTCTTTGCGGTTCATCCCCGCGCATGCGGGGAACACACGTCCATCAGCCTTGATTTTTTTCCGGGTTTCGGTTCATCCCCGCGCATGCGGGGAACACTACCCCGTCCCGGCTCCTGCCGTTCTTCTGTCCGGTTCATCCCCGCGCATGCGGGGAACACGACACTCTCAAAAAAGAGGTTTTTCCCGGTGCCGGTTCATCCCCGCGCATGCGGGGAACACTGCTACCCAGAGGACATAGGGTGTACCGTTATCGGTTCATCCCCGCGCATGCGGGGAACACCACATGGTAGGCGACAGGGGCGCCGGTTTCGTCGGTTCATCCCCGCGCATGCGGGGAACACGTGGCCGACACCCTCGAGATCATCCGGGCCGCCGGTTCATCCCCGCGCATGCGGGGAACACTCCGGGTACAGTTCGCGGAGAATGTTCCCCGCCGGTTCATCCCCGCGCATGCGGGGAACACTCAAAGGAGGGAAATCCGATTGCCTCTTTCCTCGGTTCATCCCCGCGCATGCGGGGAACACGCCATCGGTAGCGGCGGAGATAAGGACCTCACCGGTTCATCCCCGCGCATGCGGGGAACACAATTCAACCTTGCACTCCCACACGGCGGCGGCCGGTTCATCCCCGCGCATGCGGGGAACACCGGATCTCGCTCGACGTCAAGCTCTTGGCCGACGGTTCATCCCCGCGCATGCGGGGAACACGACTTCTTTGCAGGCGTCACGGAAGTGGAGGCCGGTTCATCCCCGCGCATGCGGGGAACACAGCCGGCTGCTCTTTTTCGACGCGAGCGGCTTCGGTTCATCCCCGCGCATGCGGGGAACACGGTGGCGCCGAAATCGGCGTTGTCGATGGCGACGGTTCATCCCCGCGCATGCGGGGAACACCCCTTGTCGAGTTTGCCCGAGGCGTTTTTGACCGGTTCATCCCCGCGCATGCGGGGAACACCCAAGGGGCATCAGGTTCCACGACTTGCATCGCGGTTCATCCCCGCGCATGCGGGGAACACCACTGCGGTTACCACAGGACAACCTGGATTCTCGGTTCATCCCCGCGCATGCGGGGAACACGTGCCGTGTCGGAGGCGTCGGTGGCCCTCGGGCGGTTCATCCCCGCGCATGCGGGGAACACTCGGCGGCGGGGTCGAACATGGTTACCCTCAGCGGTTCATCCCCGCGCATGCGGGGAACACCAGTGAACGAAGAGTCGGGAGCGGTCGATCCGCGGTTCATCCCCGCGCATGCGGGGAACACCGTTCTGGACCTCATCCGAAACACTGTTAAAACGGTTCATCCCCGCGCATGCGGGGAACACAGCTGAAAGGGATTGATGAGGCGTTGCGAGCGCGGTTCATCCCCGCGCATGCGGGGAACACGGCCCTTGCCCCAAATGCGGCGGGGCCATGCGCGGTTCATCCCCGCGCATGCGGGGAACACCAGTACCTAGGGACGGCGTCTATGTTATGCGACGGTTCATCCCCGCGCATGCGGGGAACACGAAACTTGTTTACAAAGAATCGTGTCATCGTCCGGTTCATCCCCGCGCATGCGGGGAACACTCACCGTGTGGCCAGTGCCAGACACGTCATACCGGTTCATCCCCGCGCATGCGGGGAACACAGGCGTATCTGAATCGCCAGGCAGATAAAATGCGGTTCATCCCCGCGCATGCGGGGAACACATCGTCGTTCGCCTGATCGAATTTCCGAACATCGGTTCATCCCCGCGCATGCGGGGAACACTCAGCAAGCCCCCACGACCACCCCACGAGCATCGGTTCATCCCCGCGCATGCGGGGAACACACTTCCTCTACATCATTGAATTCACATGCAATTTCCAAACAGCTCAAACCTACCAACTTTTCTCACAGGTTTCGTCATGGTTCGGCAGCCTGCTGTGCTCCATTCTCCGGCAGGAATGACACCAACTTGATTCCATCCATCTCTACCGGAACTCGCCGGTTAGCGCCGAGGGTTAGGAAGTCGAAACCCGACTCTGTGTTGGTACTCCAAGCCATGACGGCGTTACCGTCGTCTATCCCCTGCACGGTGGTATTCCAGATCATCTCCCGCACCCGACGCGAGACTTTGCCCACGTAGACTCCGGCCCGCACTTCAAGCAGCCAGAGAGCCAGCCGGCCGCGCAGCCTCGGAGGCGCATTCTCAACCACGATGACCAGCATCGCCGATCCCCTCCTTGTTCGGAATTACGGCTTCGACCGACTCGGGCGGCGGCGTGGGCACATCCATGCCACCGGCTGCTAGCACCTGCTCAATGGTAGGTATGATCCGGTGCAGAAGCTTTGACTGGCGGAAGGCATCGCGGCAGGCGAGCCGTACTTCCCGCTCCGGGTCGCGGGGTTTTTTGGCGGCTATCCGGAAGGCTACCGGCACCACGGTTTCGAACTTGAAGATGTCGGCGATGTCGTAGACGAACGATTGGGGTTTGCCGGTATGGATGAAACCGACCGCAGGGGCATAGCCCGCAGCCAGGATCGCCGCCTCGCAGATACCGTAAAGACAGGCGGTGGCCGATGACAGACAGCGGTTCGGCACATCGCCGCTTTCCCACTGAGTGTGGTCGTAGTTGCGGGCCTTCCACGCAACACCGTGCTGGCGGGCGAGAAGCTCATACATCTTGCGCACCCTCACCCCCTCAATGCCGCGCAGTTGTTCCACGCTTCGCCGCTCGGGAGGTTCTTCCCTGAAGCGGAGGGCGTACATCTTGCGCACAACTTTCAGCCGAGCCGAATCGTCCAGGGCCAGTTTAGCCTGGTAGAGGAGCCGGTCGGCCCGCGCCCCGCCCGGCTGGCCCGAGGCGTAGAGCCTGACCCCGGCCTCGCCGATCCAGACGAGGAGGCAGCCGATCCGGGAGGCGAGCGTCACCGCTGCATGGGATACCCGTGTGCCCGGCTCCAGCATGAGACACGCCACCCCGCCAACGGGGAGATGGGTGCGGACGCCGGTCTTGTCCACCACCACGAAGGCGCCGTCAAGCACATCGAGGTTCCCCCTTTCCACATAGAGAACCGAGATGCGATCTTTTATCGGGATGGGTTTAAGGGGAGGAAGCTGTGGCTGCATTGCTGACACCTCCTTGGCAAATCAGGATCACATCCGCACAAATTCCAGCAGAAGTTGATAATCATGCCGGTCGGCGGCGCGAAGCGCTTCGATATAGTAGCGCCGGCAGTCACCGACACTGACGAGATTGCCGCTTCCCCAGGTAAATCGAGGACGCTGCAGAGCCTGGACGAGCAACAGGTCGGTCATGGTCCGGGCATGACGGCCGTTGCCGTTGACAAACGGATGTATGGCCACCAGCCGGTGATGGAACCGCACGGCAATCTCGTCGGGCGGGTAGGTGCCGAACGCTATCCAGGCGACAACATCGTCGCACAGTTTGCGTAGTTCAATCGGCACCTGCCACCACGTGACGCCGATATTCTTGTCGCTTCTGCGGAACTCTCCGGCCCAACGCCATACATGGCCGAACATCCGCTTATGCAGACGACGAATAAAGGCTTCGCTCAGGATATTCTTCTGCCTGCGTCCGAAAGCCCAGGCCTCCCCTTCCGCGATATTTTCCTGCTCCCAGCGATCCAGCTCGCCGCGTGAGGTAATGTGCGTCAGGAGAAGCCCTTCAGCCTCATCTGAATCAAGAGGAGTTGCCCCGTCGGGGTACTCGAAGTTCATGGGGCTTTGCTCCACAAATCTTTCGGCATAGTCCGCACCAGTTCCTCCACCGCGGCATCCAGCGCCTGCTTCATCTCCTCTTCCGAGAGCTGCTGGCTTTCCAGCATCATGGTGTGGGACACCCGCAACAGGCGCTCACGCGCCACGGCCTCCGCCTGCCTCCTAATGGTTTCCTCAAGGCTCGTGCGCGGCACCAGAGCATAGAGAAACACGCAATCCAGAGCCTCCGCAGCCTGGCGCATGGTCTTCATGGTAACGGCCCCGGACAGTTCATCCCGTTCCAGCGCCGTCACCCGTGGCGGCGTCACCCCCAAACGGGCGGCAAACTGTACGCCAGACATCCCCAACGCTTCCCGGATGGCTCGTATCCACCCCCTTGCCGGGGGAGATACTGCTTGTAGTCCGGCGAAACGTGAGAGAGTTTTCCCCAGTTGTTCAAGAACGAGACGTTTTCGGCTTGGCAGCATAATTAACCTCTAAATTAATTTTATCGTCATTAATATTAATGTATTTGTTAATTTATTCAACAGTATTATTAATATTAAGGTTAATTTGTACCGATAATCCTGTTACTATGATCACACCTGCCGAAAAGGCTCCTTTCCCCCCTTTATGAAGGGGGGGCGGGGGGAGGATTTATGTCCTAGCCAGCGATAGCAAACCGCAGCCGAAGGCCTTGGCAGGGCCGATGCCGGTATTGATCAGGGATATCAACCCGACGGGGTCCGTCACTGACAACACACCATGAAAACTAACCGCCTGTACCTTACCGACCCGCTTTTCCCTGGCCTTACGAAAGTTCATAGCCGGACGCTTTTCTACCTCGACCGCCTCAATGACGGCCACGCCCTCAAGTTTCCGTTTCAGCCATGCACGCAGATCCTCCTCACGAATCAGCGGAACGCGGCACTTCTTTATTTCATTGGCACTATTTAGTCTCGCGCTTTCGTCGTTGATCGTCTTTACTGGGTTGGCGACTAGCATAAAGCGCAGCCGCTGATCTTGCTGGAGACTGGGAATGTACGGCTTGCTCCCCATCAACCGTACGTCGCGAGTTACAGCAGTGGCCGGTTCGCGTCGAGACAGCATCAACACCTCCACGCTCTGTTGACCGGACCGCTCAACACGAAAGAGGAAATCACGCTCGGCGTCGGCATCTTCGGGAAAGAGCTTCCACAACACTCGATGAATCTCGTAGGGATTGCGACAGGCTGTCCCGTTGATCAAGGCTTTACTCAGATACATCGACCCCTCCATAGACATGGACGTTGCGGCTGGCAAACTGGCGCGGCTGGCGCACCAATGGCACGTCACGAAGCCGTATGGTTCGTGTTTCGCCCGGCTCCTCACTGTAGATCACCCCACCATCCGAAGGAATCATGCGCAAAGCGTCACAGGCATTCGCTGCAGAAAAGCTCATCTCGAACAGCGGACGGGACAATGGACAACTGCGCCGACCAAGATAGGGGGTGAAGTGGGGCGACTTTACGGCCTGTTCCAGTTCAACCAGCGATATCGTCGCAACGTCGGTATTCCAGACGGCAACGGTGTAGGCAGCATCGAACAGGTATTCGCGCCAAGTCTGAATGGTCTCATGGCTTTTCAGGCCGAAATAATTCTCCCGCGCATCCCTCACCGTGTGGTAATCGGTTGCCTTGATGATTGGCAGGGAAGTTTTTCGGCCGTCGCGCCAAATCCGGAAACGTTCTTCCTTACGAACAGCAAAGGCCACGCTATCTGCCAGTTGCTGCAGGCGACCCGGCTCGTTTCGCCTGATGCCCAGGCAGGCACCGAGCAGGCCGAGGAGGGCGCTACGTGTGGGGAAGTTGCCGGACGGTCGCTTTCCCTCGAAAGTATGCTCCCCCCATGACTGCATGGGTCCTTGCAGCTTGAGGATCAGATAATCACGCATGGTTACCCCTCTCCGTTGTTCATCACCCAAGTTTTGAGTTCGTTAATAGTACTCTTCCGGGTGATCCCTTCAGGGACGCTACTCTGACCGAGGATGAACTCGCCGCACCGCTCGGAAAGGCCGTAACCTGTATGGATCTGCTGCCAGTAGTTATGCAGTTCAGCAATGGAAGGCTCTTTGAAGCCGCTGCCATTGACGCTACGGACAGGTTTTTCGAATGCATTAGCGAGCGATACCGGGATATCGGAAAAGGAAACCAGGGCAAGGTCGGCCAGGTTGTGAGCTGCGAAACTCTGCTGTTTGGCTGAAGGGACAACCGTTGCCAGCATGTGAAGCAGATGAGCGCCGATCTCCAGTGCCTTCTCGCGCGGGGCATTGCCCAGGTTTTCCTGCAACTGCTTCACGTTGAGGCTGGCATAACGGTAGAAGACCCCGCTGGAAAATTCCTGCGTATCGAGATGACCGGAACCCAGTTCCTGCAAGTCGTCCACGGCAGTGAACCAGTCGATATCCGCATCAACGCTGTGGGTAGTCAGTACATGGGCCACGGCCAAGGCACCATCGACCTTGCCGAGTTCACTCATAAGACCTGACGTCGCCATGCGACCGGAAAGGGCAATATCAACACCGGATGCCAGAGCCTGCCGCATGGCGGCCGTTTCATTCTTCAACAATTTGCCCAGAGCTTTTTCGTCCTGTCCTTGCGCCACCATCCTCTTGACCTGCTCACAGAACCATGCCACCTCTTCGATTGCCCACGGCGCCACGGCATCACCTTCTGTCGCAACCTCGACACTTAACTCCTTGCCGGCCAGCAGCCCAACAGTCTTCTTCAGGAGGTCGGTATCGTAGCGTCCGGCCAGACGATCATTTATGATCGCGATCAGTTCGTCCAACTTCTTGGTGCGCACACTCGCTTCGCCAAGGTGCTGACGATAGTAATCACTCTTTCGGATGGCCCGTTTGAGGCTTTGACTGGAAACGCGCACCCGCCGCTCACCACCGAAAACAGCAGATTTCTGCATGTTCATATCGTCGCGGTTAAGGCAGGAGGGACTGTGGGAAATCAGGATGTGAAAGTTGATGAAGTTCTTCATGTAACTATCTCCTATAGATGTTTGAAATCAGTTCGAGTGATTGAGGAAGTAATCTTCGAGCAGGTCGCGCTTGCTCCGGTCATTCCAGTACCAGAGTTGTCGCGCCGCCAGATCCCAGTTCACGGTCGGTTCGGCCATACGCAGAATCCGGCGTAACTGGATCATGTCGTTGGGCTCGCTGCTGCGCACAACCTGAAAAAGACGTTTTTCGCCAACGCCCCTCCCCTTGGCCAACGCTCTGCCCAGGCTGATATTCTCGCCGCTGTGTTTGATGCACGGCAGGCAGAAGATCAGTCTCTGGTAGGCTCCCTTTTCCCACTCCGTGGTTCCCCGACCGCTGAAGAGCCGATAAAAAGCCGGCACTTCCAGTAGATCGTCCGGGCGTTCGACTCGGCGCAACTCGGCTCTCGGGCCCGGAGCCAGCCGCTCCCATGCCTGATAGAGGCCCATGAAATCATGCGTTCGTTCCATCGTCCCTCCTTCCATCCCGTTGTGGTTTGAGTGCATTTAAATGCTTGTACAGTGTCTTACGCGCCACGGCTGTGGTACGGATTAATTCCGGATCGTTGCGGTAGGGTGCGACCGATTCGTTGAAAAGTTCAACGACAATACTGTGGAGCTTATCCCCCATTGCCAGCAATGCCTGGGCTGCTTGTTCAAAGTCGATGCGTGCCAAGGTATCGAGAACCGTATCTTCACTACGGCGGTAGAATTGCTCCTTAGCCAATTCATGAACCTTAACACCGGCTCCCTTGATCTCTTTGAAGCCCGAAGAAAATACAAAAAGCGACTTATTCAGTGCATCGCGATACCCGACCGCCTGTCCGACCAGCGCATGCACCACCTCTGTATGCCCGCTCCAGCCGTCATTGAGAAAAATCAGTTCGTGGCGCCGTTCAAGAATCGATGCCTGATTGTTGCGGTAGCCGCCGACTGTCAGGCGTAACTTATTAAGTAGTCCCTGCGCCTGCCGCACCACCGCGGCCGGTTCCTGCCCTTCCTCTTTACTGTTGGTCATTTGCCGCTGCACGACAAACCGGCTCAACTGGGTCCAAGCCGGGGCTGCGGTGGTAAAGGAGACAAATTTTTCTTCCCGCTCTCCCTTCTTCACCGAACTGATACGGGGGCCGTGGGGGTGAGGCCAGAGTCCGTCGATGGTGTAGTTGAACTTTGCCTTGTTGAACCCCGTATAAACCTGCTTCTCAACAAAACCGCAACAGATGCAGGTTTGCTCTCCTTGCGGCGGCATCAGTTCAAGGTGTCCCGGCTGCCAGAAGAGCCCACGCAGCATGCCGATGGTCTGCGATGGAATCGTCTCACCCGCCTTGATCGGTGCAACCCAGGTCGGTTGCTGACTGCGTGTTGCGTGATGCCACGGGATAATTTGTGTCAGACGCTCTTCACTCAAGACATTGAGCCAGACGGTTTGCCTCAAATGTTCACCTTGCACCAGAGTTGTCACCGGCGCTCCACCGCGCAGACTCCCCTTGAACCCGCCACCGAAACTCGGCGCATTGGATGACTGGTTGAACAGGGCGATGGCCGCGCAGCCACCGCACAAACAGGCGCCCAGCCCCGGTTCGTTCACAAAGCAACTATTTGTCGCTCCCGTCAGTCCCGCCAGCAACTTATCCATGGGAGTCGGGTCCTTGGCGCTGACGTTGCGCACCTGCATGAACGGAAAGTCGGGATGATCGAGCCGGAACCACTCGCGATAGGGCGCACAACCGCTCTCAAACTCATCCAACGATAACGGAGCAACTATCCGCTGTTTCAACGCGGCAGTGCTCTGCGGCGGAAAGAAAACCTGCGTCATGCAGATCAGCAATTGCAGGGCTGCCAGTTCCATGTCGTCGCGCGGTAGGCACAGCTCCCATCGGCCGTCCTCGCATAACAGTTGCCGCAACGTGAGTTTGCACGCCGCACCGGCCGGTAATGGCCGCACAGGTATCCATGCTTCGGTCAGCAGATTCATTTCACCCTCTCCAGTCCGGTATCGCAGTGATACCTGAAAGCAACCTTTTCCCCTTCACGCACATAGCACCCCTCTCCTTGTTCCGTCATGGTGAGCCAGTAACGTCTTTCCTCGTCAATTTCGCACAACGCTTTCAGCCAACCACTCCAGCGCGCAGGGACATTGATACTGTTGAGAGCCAACTCCTCTGCCCTGCGGAATTCATCCAGATCACCAAGCAATCCACCATCGAGGAAGCGCCGCCCCTTTGGCGAATCGATGACCGGGATCACCGTCAGCCCCATTTCATCGTCACGGGTAACGGCGGTGACATTTTCATCTGAATCCGAAAAGGGGGTGATTTCAAATGCCTTCCGAATCATCTCCTTGGCGCTATAAGTCTTACTCCAGGTTTTGTCCTTGAACTTCTCGAACCCTGCAATCACCAAATCTGGCTCTGTACCCCAAGACTTCTCTTGATAGGCACTCTCGATCCATTCCCGATAGGCAGCCGGGAACGTAACCTGACCGGCGGATGCGGAAGTCAACAACTGTTCGGTGCGCCAAAGCACTCGGGTATCCGCATAGATTTTCCCGGTGTAGCCGTAATTGCATTCGCACGGGAGAAGGATAGTGCAGACTGGCTTGTCATACCCAGCAGGTCGCGATGCGCGTGGATGACGATGCAGTCTCCCCATGCGCTGAAAGAGGAGGTCGACCGGGCACAACTGGGTGACCAGCCAATCGAAATCCAGATCGAGAGATTGCTCGACAACTTGAGTGGCAACCAGAATGCGTCCCTGTTCGCGTTTGCCGCTGGGACCGAAACAGTCGATGACCTCGTTTTCTCTGATTTGCCGATCCTTGAAGCGGTAACGCGCATGAAAGAGGCCGACCGGAGCGGATGTCATCTCTCTCAGGGCAGCGGCGATTCTCTGGGCATCGTTGACCATATTGCAGATCACCGCAACCTGCGCGCCACTCTCTGCAGCCCTGACAAGGCGAGCGAGCAAGGTCTGGTCTGGTTCCATTCCCTCAAGCCGCAGGGCTTCAATTTCAACCGTGACCGGTTTTGGCGTTTCATGGCGAGCCAACGAAATAGGCGGGAAATCCACATTTCCGAGCCAAGTCAACAACGGATAGGCTGCCGATGGGTTGCATTCGGTGCGTTGGTCTCCCCAGGCCGCTGCGAGTTGTTGCTTCAGCGTTGCGGGCAGGGTGGCCGATAACAGGATGGCCGAGCCGCCGCACTGGCGCTGCTGACGCAAGACTTCTTCAAGCAGGCCGTACATGTAGGCGTCGTAGGCATGCACCTCATCCACGATCAGCACGCTTCGTCCCACCCCAAGGCCACGCACGAAGCGATGTTTGACCGGCAATACGGAAATCAGGACCTGATCGATGGTGCAGACTCCGATCTGTCCGAGAAAAACCCGCTTGCGACTCTCCGCCAGCCATTCCCCACATTGTGTCCAGCCGTCCGGGTCGGCGACGTCGCTATACCCTCTGCGCTTGAGGTCCGTGAAGGTCCGGTTGAACCGGGCATTGCCATGGGCCAGTAAGAGGTTCGGGCTGTTGGTAAAAATACGTTCAGCCAGCGATTCAAGTCGGCCCAGCATGGCGTTGGCAGTGGCCTGCGTGGGGAGCGCGAAGATGATCGAATCGGCTTGCCCGGTAGCCAGCAACCGCCAGGCATGGGCAAGGGCAGCTTCGGTCTTGCCTGATCCGGTCGGTGCTTCAATGATGGTCAAACCGTCCTGAAGCGGTAACTGATCGACCTTGGTTTGCAGTGGACGAGGCGTTGCGATGGCAGGGAGAAGGTCGGATATGCCACCGTAGCTCTTGGCTGTGCCGTTAAGCCCGGAGAAAGCAAGGATGGCAGGAGCGTCCTGTGAGAATTTTTGTGTGAAATAGTCCGAGATTGACAGCGGTGACTGATGGAAGGAGAAATTGGTGTCGTCGCAACGGGAAGCCAGCCAGTCTGACACGGAACAGAATCCGGCCAGTAGCGGCGATGGAGGAGGCGGAGCGTTATCGAGGGAAAGACCGGCCGGTCGCAGGAAAAGTTGCTCCAATGCTTTTAGCCACTCTTTCCGGGCTGTTTGATCGATCTCGGCGAATCTGCCGTCGACCGAAACAGAAAGAGACGCATCACTTGCATATTCCGCCTGTTTCACATGGCCATGATGACCCGTCACCGCTTCGACCCACGGTTTCCAGTTCGACCACTGGAGCGGTTCATCGTCGATAAAAAGTGAATCAGCAGTGGGCTCGCATCCGTTTAAGGCGAAAAAATCTTTCTTGAACCAGAAGAGGCCGCTCTCGCCGTGCTGGTATTGGTTGATGTCAAATTGCGAAGGCAGGCTTGCCCCCTGACCTGCCAACGGATGCAGCTTCTCCCACACCTCCCTGACCTTCAGTTGGAAGCGCAGATCGAATTTGCCGTAATCGTGCAATGCGACAAAGAAGAGCAGCCAGGCGCGGATCTGTAACTCGGAGCAACTGGCGTGATAGGAGAAGCTGCGCCGGATAGTCGGACTCGCATCCCACCAGACTGCGGCCACCGCCGCGACGTCGAGGCAATGGTACGGCAAGAGATGGTAACCGCCTGCATCCTTCTCAGCCTTCCCCCAATACCAAACATACTCCGGGACAGTAAGACTTTCCATTTCCCCCTCCAACGCAACCAAGCAAGCCACCATCATCGCGTTCAGTTAGTATCATGTCATTATGACAAATCAAGTCACAACTACCGCAGAGCACCACTTTTCATAGCCTTCCCACCCCCCAACTCCCCCCACACCCGCGCCGTGAGCCGCGCATCGTCGAGCGCCCGGTGGCACCTGGTCCCTTCGGGGACGGCTCCGAACAGGTGCTGGTAGACGGTTTCCAGTCGGTGGTCGGTCAGTTCCGGCAGTCTGCGCCGGGCCAGTTCCAGGGTGCAGGCGGACCGGCTGTTCAGCGACAATCCCAACCGGCCGAACTCGTGCCGCAGGAATGCCAGATCGAACCGGGCGTTGTGGGCCACGAGCAGGGCCGTGCCGATGAAATCCCCGAGAGCCGGGTAGACCTCTTCCGGCAGCGGCTGGTCGGCGAGCATGTCGTTGGTGATGCCGTGAATCATGGATACGTGGCGGGGGATCGCCTTTGTTACCCTGATCAGGCTGCTGAATTCCGAGACGATTTGTCCCTCGTCCACAAGGACGGCAGCCACTTCGACGACCCTGTCGCCATATCCCGGGAAAAGCCCGGTGGTTTCCACATCGATCGCTGCCTGGAGATGGTGATTTTTCATGTCATGTCACCGCCTGTGTGCATGCGTGCCTCCCGGAAGATGCATCTTTGTGCGTCTTTCACCATGAACTATCCTTCATATCGTTACTTCCCGATACCGTCAATTCAGGAAATTCCTTGATCTCTCACGTATTTTTCCTTAGTGTGCGCCGCCTGGCCGCGCACGCACAAAAAAACCGCCCGGTCGGATGGCTCCGACACGGGCGGTCTGGTACTGCTCAAGGGATGTATCTTCAGCGTGTTGCGGGTCTGCTCCTACTTCCTCACGAAGATCTCCCGCGCCAGGTTGGAGTCGATGGCGAACTCTGAGTACCCCACCCGGAAGATGTACGACGGGAAGACCTGCATGAGCACGATGTTGTTGCCCGGCAGGACCCCCATGGCCATGAGCTTGCGCATCTTGATGTCGTCGCCGGTGGCCAGGTAGGCGATTTCGCCCTGCTCGCCGGCCTTGAGCTCAGTGAGGGGGACCACCCCCAGGTCGCCGCTCCTGCGGGCCTCGTCGCAGCACTCGCCTGGAGGGATCGGCTTGCCGTGGGGACAGGTGGCGGGATGGTTGAGCATGGTGCAGACCTTGGCGTCGACCCCTTCATGGAGCAGGTGCTCGAACTCGCACGCCTTGTCCTCGGCATGGTCGCCCCGGATGTTGAGTACGTCCATCATGAGCCGCTCGGCAAGACGGTGCCGCCGGACGGTCCGCTTCCCTTCGTCCTTTCCCTCGGAGCGGAGGTAGACCCGTGCCTCCCTGACCTCGATGAAGGCGAGCGAGGTCAGTTCGCCGTAAGCCGGATCGGCTGCGGGAACTTTGATTTCCTCCATCTCCAGATAGCTCTTCCCCTCCTCCTCGCAGGCGATCCAGAGGGCTTCGAGGATTTCTTCTGCCTTGTCGGACAACTTCATATGGGTGCTCCTTTGCATGTATGGTTGGACCGGTTATTTCTTCAGCAAGTCTATCACTTTCCTGAGCGTCTTCGGCGCCTTGGCTTCAGGCGGATTCTCGTAAAAGCACTTGGGGCAGCGCACCATCCGGCACCCCCCCGGCTTGCCGCATTTGCCGCAGGAGCGGATTCCATCCTCCTCGGCGAATTCGTGAGCGCAATAGCCGCAGCGGATCACAGGATCCCCGTGAAAAGGATGAAGCGGTTGAGCGCCCAGCCCGAGCCGACGGCCACCACGGAGACGAACAGGGCGATGAGAGTGGCCGATTTGAGTCCCCGCTCCTTCTTCATCATGAGGAACTGGGCGACACAGGGGACGAACAGGGTGAGGGTCACGGCCGCCACCACCAGCTGGCGCGGGTCCATGAGCCCCTTGGTCTGGAGGTCGTAGAGGCCGGCGGCACCGTAGTCGCGGCGGAAGAACCCGAAGATGAAGGCCACGGCCGCGTCGCGGGGAAGGCCGATGAAGGCCATGACCGGCTCCATCCAGTTGACGAGCTTGTCGAAGAAGTTGGTGATCTTGCCCAGCCAGAGCAACACCGATGCCAGGATGAAGAGCGGCAGGATCTCCATGAAGTACCATTGCATGCGGGTGTAGGTCTTGGTCATGACGTTGGAGAGCTGGGGCAGTCGCATGGGGGGCAGTTCCATGTAGAACATGGGAGTTTCGCCGGGCATCACTTTCGCCGACAGGAACCCCACCACCAGGAAGATCAGCAGGAGACAGACGCTCCAGACCAGCAGCGCCCCCGGAGCCTGGGAGAGAAGCGCCATGATGACCCCCAGCTGGGCCGAACAGGGGATGGCCAGGGCCAGGAGCACCGTGGCGATGATCCGCTCGCGGGTGGTTTCCAGGGTACGGGTGACCATGGTGGCCATGGTGTCACAGCCGAAGCCGAGCACCATGGGGATCACCGCCCGGCCGGTGAGGCCGAACTTCTTGAAGATCCGGTCCACCAGGAGGGCCAGGCGCGGAAAGTAGCCACTGTCCTCCAGCATCGAGAAGAACAGGAAAAAGGTGGCCACGATGGGAAGGATGATCCCCACGGCGTAGCGCAGCCCCAGGGTGATGACCCCGTACTCGCCCACGATCAGCTCCCGGATGATCTCCCACGGCACGATGCCGTTGACGACCCCTATGATCCAGGGGTTGAAGTACTCCTCAAACAGGGTCCCTTCCAGGAAATCCACCAGGGTGCCGGCCCCGAAGACCCCCACGAACTGGTAGAGGCCATAGTAGAGCACCGCCAGCAGCAGCGGCACGCCGGTCAGAGGATGCACCGCCCAGGACGAAAGCCGCTCGCCCGGAGTGATACGGCGCTTTTCCGGGGTCCTGAGCACGCCGGCCAGGAGTCCCTTGACGATCCCCTTGCGCTCCAGGGACAGGTCCAGGTGAAAGGATTCCCGGCGCTCGAAGGTCTTCTCCCTCACCTTCTCAGCAATTGCCCCGGCCCGGTCCCCCTCCTTGCCGGCCACCAGAGCAGCGATCTCCTCGTCCCGCTGGAGCAGCAGCAGCGCCAGAGATTTGCCGGAAAGGGTGTACTCCCCGCTGAGCAGCCCGGCGATCTCGGCGATGTCCCCTTCCAGGCGGCGGCTGTAGCCGAAACTGGCGTGGTGCGCGGCATCGCAGGAGGCGATGGCCTTCCTGATCTCGGGCAGCCCCCGCTTCTTGGCCGTGGCGGCGCCGATAACCGGAATGCCCAGCTTCTCCTGCAGGAGCGGGATGTCGATCTCAAGTCCCATCCGCTCGGCCTCGTCCATGATGTTCACCACCAGGATCACCGGCAGTCCCGCCTCCACCAGCTGGAGGGTCATGACCAGCATCCGCTCCAGGTTTCGGGCGTCGAGCACGTGGAGCACCACGTCGGGGCGCTCGGTCAGGAGAATCTCACGGGCAACCCGCTCCTCTTCGGTAATCGGCAGGATCGAGTACATGCCGGGGGTGTCGATGATCTCCCAGGAGCCACCTTCGAAGGAGGCGGACCCCCGGGAAACCTCCACCGAAGTTCCCGGATAGTTGGAAACCGCCACATAGGCCCCGGTCAGGGCATTGAACAGGACGCTTTTCCCCACGTTGGGGTTTCCCACCAGGGCCACTTTCCTGGTGACGGCGCCGGCCGGAGTGCCATCGGCGGGGAGAGAGCGCTTCCGCTCGAACATTCCCATGTATCAAACTCCTCATGAATAGTTGAGGCCCTTGCACAACTGCTGCGGGCCCGGGCTGCGCTGTTGCCGCTCGCTCAAAAGCTCAACGTACCAACGAGTACGCCTCACGTCCTCGCTCGCTTGCGCCGTGCATCCCGGCCTCCTCATGCCGTTGTGCATGAGCCTCTTATGCTAGTGAAAATCACTTTCAGACATCGCCGCGGGAAAAGTGCCGGGCCGTCGGACGGCGCGGCACGATCAGCCCTATTTGCGACAGGCGGCGCAGAGACCGTACAGCTCAAGCTTATGGGTGGTGATGACGAAGTCGTGGGCCGCGGCCACATCGTCCTGCAACTTCTCGATGGCCTCGTTCTCGAACTCGATGATGGCGCCGCACCCGGTACAGACCAGGTGGTCGTGGTGCTCACCTTCGGTCACGTGCTCGTAGCGGGTCTGGCCGTCACCGAACTGCATCTCCCGGGCGATGCCCGATTCCGCGAACAGCTTGAGGGTGCGGTAGACCGTGGCGTAGCCGATGTTCGGGTGCTTTGCCCTGAGCTTGAGGTACAGCTCCTCGATGCTCAGGTGGCGGCCGGTTGAGAGGAAGGTATCAAGAATGATATCCCGCTGGCGAGTCGACTTGAGCCCGTGCTTGGCGATGTAATCATGGAAGATCTGCTTTTTTGCCCGCTTCATGGACCACCCTCAACTGAAAGTGAATATCATCATAGTTGTCGAAGCGGAGCACGTCAAGACAAATATTACACTAATGGGGATTACGGACAGAAGGTTCGTGTTGCCAAAGGCAAGCGGCATGGCTTTCATTGGCAAAGGTTTCCTCGATCAGCCTGACAGCTAAGCCCACACCATCCTCCGATGCGATCTCCCTGCCGATGGCTGCCGCGGTGTCGGCCATGGCCGGGGTTGCGAGCACCGTCCCGATTTCGGTGGCAAGGGCTCGCGCCGACAGGCCGTTGCGCCCGAGAGTCCGCCCCGCCACCCCCAGGCGGCGCAATTCCGAGCCCCAAAACGTCTGGTCCGCCATATGCGCCACAACTACCGACGGCACGCCGGCACGGAGACTTGACTGGGTGGTGCCCGCTCCCCCGTGATGGACGACCGCGGCGCAGCACGGAAACACCTGGGCGTAGGGGGAGCGCCTGACGGCAAATATCCGGCTGCCATCGTCGAATTCCGACGGATCGTCACAGGGAAGCTGGAACACGGCGCGGCACCCAGCCAGCATGACGGCTTGGCGCCAGAGGGCAGCAGTCTCCCGAATCCGCTCCATGTTGTGCGACATCATGCTGCCGAAAGTGAAGTAAACGGGAGCTGGCCCGACGGCCAGAAAATCATCAAGCCCTGGAGGAAACGGCTCCCCGGCCCCGTCATCCGCGAAGGACAGGAACCCGCAGACCCGATGGCGACGGTCCCAGTCCGACGGGGGTGAACAGAATCTCCTGCTGACAGCGATCAGGTTGAGCCGCTCGGCGGCCCAGGTCTGCCCCATCACGTCGCGGTCGGGCACAAGCCCCTCGCGCAGGCGCAGGGCATTGACCCGCGGAAGGAAGATGCGGTTGATCACAGCCCGTGCCAGCTTCCATCCCAGAGGGTAGAACCAGCGGCCCAGGTCCGGCAGTCCCGGCGGGCAAACCTGGGCCGAGGGGATGCAGTTGTGCACCAGATTGACCGAAGCGACCGGGACCCCAGCCCGCTCGGCCGCCACCCGCAGGGGGAAAACGAAAAAATGGCCGATCACCAGTTCACTGGCGGCGCACAGCTCCCGGGAAGCCGCATACATACGTTCCATGACCGGATCAAAGCCGTGAGTCATGATCATCTCCGCCTGGCGCAGGGGATTTCCCGCCGCAATGATCGACTGTCTCAGGACATCCAGTTCTGCCGGGTCGGCAATGGCGGTATTGGGCACCATCCTCAGGGAAAATCCGTATTGCTCTGCCTGTGCCGAGTAATCCCTCGCCGGGTCGTCGGTCACGACCAGCGTAACATGGTGACCGGCCCTGACCAGCCCGGCCGCCAAGGCGACGAACGGTCGCACATCCCCTTCGCTGCCCCACGTCTGAAGACCGATTTTCATGCTGTCTCCCCTCCCATGACCTGTTTCCCTCGATCCGTCAGGAGCAGGCCGTACAGCAGGCGAATCAGTTCGGCGCCCTCGTTGAGGTTCTCGCGAGAATACTCCTCGCCGCCCACATCCAGGAAGGTGGGCCAGAACAGGGCCACCAGCCAGAGTATCCTGCTCAGGCGCACGATATCTGGCTCCGTAAACGCCCTGATGACCCCTCCCACCATGGACTGCTCCAGATCTGTCCGGATGGATGAGAGTTGTTCGCGGTGCACAGCATGAAACCGCTCGCGCAATAGGGGATCATTCAGCAGGATTATCGGGAGATCTCGCTTCAGGAAGCTGTAGTGCCAGTTCAGCTCACTGAGGAACGCCAGAGCCCGTTCGAGTCCCGAGGGGTCGGCTTCGTCGGGCCGGGCTGCGTCTTCGGTACCGCTGCCAACGAAGTCAAGGGCCTGGCTGAAAAGTGCCCGGACGATGTCTTCCTTGTTGCGGAAATGGTAGTAGAGGTTACCGGGACTGATCCCGCAGGCCGCGGCGATGTGATGGGTTGACACCGCGGAGTAACCCTGTCGGTTGAACAGCTCCAGCGCTGCTTCGAGAATGCGTTCCCTGGTCTTCATGGCTCCCCGCCGATAATTAGACATATAAGCCTAATTAGACTAATTAGTCTAAAATGTCAACAGAGAATACATGATGCTCAGGTTAGTGCCATCCATCGCAGTCCCCTCAAAAAGGTCCGTGTAAAGCCGCACAGGCCGCTCTGCACACACGCCTGCCATGGTCAGGCCCCCGACTGGACCAGACAGGATACTCCTGCCCTGCAGCAGCAATGGGAGAAAGGCCTTGATTATTTGAAGACTCAAGGTCTAATTGAAACATCATCCGTCAACGATAGACGACGCTGCGGGAATCCATCCGCCCGGCGCGGCATCGGGTTGAATGTGCTGAGCCTTTGACAGCCGGACCACCACGACGATTACCGGGAGGAAACCATGAACGGATACCATCTGCTGCTGGAAATCAGCGAAGGAATCGCCGTCATCACGATCAACAGGCCTGCCGCCATGAACGCCATGACTCCCGCAACCCTGGACGAGCTGGCCGAGGCGGTCCGGCGGGTGAACGGCACCCCCGAGGTCCGGGCCGCGATCCTGACCGGCGCGGGGACCAAGGCCTTCATGGCGGGCGCCGACATCGCCGCCATGCGTGACATGACCCCGGCCCAGGCGCGGGACCTGGCCCGTCAGGCCCACCTGATCTACGCCGACATCGAACGGTCACCCAAGCCCTTCATCGCGGCGGTCAACGGCTACGCCCTAGGCGGCGGGTGCGAGCTGGCCATGGCCTGCGACATCCGGCTCGCCTCGGAGAACGCGAAATTCGGCCAACCGGAGATCAACATCGGCATCATCCCCGGCTTCGGGGGCACCCAGCGGCTTCCCCGGCTGGTGGGCAAAGGGCGGGCCCTGGAGATGATCCTTACCGGCGAGATGATCGATGCCCGCGAGGCCCACCGCATCGGACTGGTGAACCGGGTGGTGACCCAGGAAGAACTGCCGGAGGAGGCCAGGAGGCTGGCCCGCGCCATTGCCGCCAAGGGCATGGTTGCCGTGGGACTCTGCAAGGAAGCGGTAAACAACGGCCTGCATATGGAGCTGACCAAGGCCTGCGCCTACGAGGCCGAGCTCTTTGCCCACAGCTTCTCCACGGCGGACCAGAAGGAAGGTATGAGCGCCTTTCTGGAGAAGCGCCCCGCCGTGTTTCGCGACTGCTGAACGGCTGATGGAATCTGAAGCCGGCAGTTGAATGCTGCCGATATAGATTGAACAACTAATCGCCCCGGGCCGCCCGGGGCCGGGAGGATCAATGGAAAGCGCGATTGGGAAGGCCATTAGACTGGAAACGGAACCGGTGGCAGTGCTCTTTGCCGACGAGAAGCCGGAAGGCGCCGGGCAGTTCGCCAAGGGGAGCTGGGGGTGCGTCATGTTCCTCCTGGCCGCGGCCAGCCGGGGCAAGACCGGCGTCTTCGACCGGGAGACCTATGGCTGCGTCGGCGGCGGGGTCGGCCTGGGCTTCGGCAATGCCTACGAGTCGTTTCCCGGCGGCATCCCCGGCTTTTGCCGCTTCCTCTCCACCGGCAACGCCTCGGACCCGGCCGGCAGTGCCATGGCAGAGGCCATGAAGAACGCCGGAGCCCGCAGCGAATTCGTCGAGCATTTCCTGCACGGCGAACGCTACAAGAAATCCCCGGAACTGGTGGAAAAGTTCGTGGCCGCAGCGCCCATCACCGAGGTCCCCGCCCCCTACGTGGTGATGAAGCCCCTGTCCCTGGTGGACCCGGAGCGGGAGTCCCCGGTCTCGGTCACCTTCCTGGTCACCCCGGACCAGCTCTCCGCCCTGGCGATCCTGGCCAACTACGACCGCCCCGGCTTCGAGAACGTGGCGGTCCCGTACCTGGCCGCCTGCCAGGTGGTGGGAATCATGTCGTACCGGGAGGCCCAATCCTCCGCGCCCCGCTGCCTGATCGGCCTGACCGACATCTCTGCCCGCAACTACCTGAAGAGCCAGGGCGCGAGCGACAAGCTGACCTTCACCATCCCCTTCGCCCGGTTCAGGGAGATGGAAGCCAACGTTGCCGGGAGCTTCCTGGAGGGGCAAACCTGGGGCTCGGTCATCGGCAGGGACTGAACGAGGCCGGCTCGGCCAGCAGCAACCGGTTTTTGGGCGAGATATCCCCCGGTATCTGTTGGGTAAAGACGCGGTAGCCCCGCGCCCGCAGGCCGGTCGCGCGCAGCACGTCCATGGCCAGGGGCCCGTCCAGCCACCCCTGAAGCCCGGCCAGGTCGGCCCCGGCCAGATCGTGGCAGCAGGGAAGCACCGCCACCCGCGCCCCGGCAGCCACCGCCCGCGCCAGCACCAGGTCCGTCAGCCCTCCGCAGGCATGGGCCGAGACGACCAGATCGTCCCGGCCCAGTTCCACCTCCGCCAGATCCGCCTCCAGCAACCGGACGCGCCCCCGCAGGCGCGGCCACTCCACCTCCAGGGCCGCGGCCAGTGCCGTGGCGCTCGGCGGGACACGCCGGTCCACGGCCAGGGCTTCGGGTGAACTGTCGTCCAGCACCAGCATGAGCCTGGCCAGCAGACCATGGCCGCAGGCCAGGTCCACCACCCGCCCGCCCCGGAAGCGCCGCCGCACCCGCCGCGCCACCTCCCATGCCTCGTACAGCTCCTTGCGCGGCAGGCAGCCCGCACGGCAGACCGCCCGGGCAATGCCGTCGAACAGGGTCTCCCCGGTAAAGTGGTGAAGCTGCCGCTCCGTCAGCCTGTTGCGTGATGATCGATCCATGGTGTAAGCATCCTCGTGCGTGTTTTTCCCCATAACAGCGACAACTATCGCATCCCGCCTGTCACGTCTCTATCCGGACAAGTATTGCATGCAGTCTCGACGCAAATTCATGATCGTCAGCCATCAGACTCAAGCAGGACACCTCCGGCAGAATATTACCGTTTCAACCAGCTACACCATCAACTCCATTGCCCCATCTTTATTGTCTTTTTGTTACAACAGCGAAAATTTGCATTCAAATTATCTAAAGCAAGAGTGTTTACGGTCGATAAGTATCAAAACACCAACCCGCAGGAGGTCAAACGTGAAATTGACAAATCTAAGCATCGGAGCCCGCTTGTATGGATTGATAGGCTTCATGTCGGTCTTGTTAATCGTTATCGGCGCCCTGGGGCTCAACAGCGCGAGGCTTGCCAACAGCGGACTGGAAAGGGTTTACAAGGATCGTGTTGTCCACCTTCATGACCTGAAGGTCATCGCGGACATGTATGCGGTAAACATCGTGGATACATCGCACAAGGTGCGTAGCAGCACTATGTCCTGGGCTGACGGGCGCACAATAATCGACGAGGCGAAAAAGGCCATTGCTGACCAGTGGAAAACGTATCTGTCCACAAACCTGGTCGCCGAAGAAAGGGGACACATTGAAGAGATCAAGCCGTTGATGAAAGCGGCCGATGCCGCGCTGGAGCGGCTCTCCTCGATCATGCGTGCTGAAGATGCCGACGCTTTGGCAACATTTGCGGCTTCGGAGCTCTACCCCGCCATCGACCCGGTATCGGCTAAGTTCAGCGGCCTGGTGGATGACCAGTTGAAAGTTGCCAAAGAAGAATACGACAACAGCAACGGTCTGTACCGGATAAGCCATACCATCTCCCTGGTGGCGATCATTCTGGGAGTGGTGATCGCCGGTGCTGCCGGCCTGCTGATCACCCGCTCCATCACCGGCCCCCTGGCCGAAGGTGTCGAGGTCGCCAACCGGCTTGCCGCCGGCGACCTGACCGTGGAGGTCGAGGCAGCCGGCAAGGACGAAACGGCACAACTGATGGCAGCCATGGGGCACATGGTAACCAGCCTGCGGCACCTGATCGCCGAGGCCATCACCATCTCCCACGGTATCGCCTCCGCCTCCGACCAGCTCCATGCCACCTCCGAGCAGATCGCCACCGGCTCCGAAGAGGTCGCCTGCCAGGTGGGGGCCGTGGCCACGGCCAGCGAAGAGATGTCGTCCACCAGCCGGGACATCGCCCAGAACTGCACCCTGGTCGCGGAGAGTTCCCGGGAGACCAGCGTCACCGCGTCCAATGGCTCCGCCGTCGTCCAGGAAACCAACAACGGGATGGTGGTCATCGCCGATCGGGTCAAGCAGACCGCCGGCACCGTTGATGCCCTGGGCCGGCGCTCCGAGCAGATCGGCGAGATCATCGGCACCATCGAGGACATCGCCGACCAGACCAACCTGCTGGCCCTGAACGCCGCCATCGAGGCGGCCCGGGCCGGCGATCAGGGGCGCGGCTTCGCCGTGGTGGCCGATGAGGTCAGGGCCCTGGCCGAGCGCACCACCAAGGCCACCAAAGAGATCAGCGGCATGATCAAGGCCATCCAGAACGAGACCAAAACCGCCGTCCAGGCCATGGAAGAAGGGGTCGGGGAAGTTGAAAAAGGCTCTGTCACCTCCCACAAGTCGGGCCAGGCTCTGGCCGAGATCCTGGACAGGATAAACGACGTGACCATGCAGATCAACCAGATCGCCACAGCCGCCGAAGAGCAGACCGCCACCACCGGCGAGATCACCTCCAACATTCAGCAGATCTCCGACGTGGTCCAGCAGACCGCCCGGGGCGCCGAAGAGGTTTCCGCCGCCGCTGCCCAGCTTTCACAGCAAGCCCATCAGCTCGAGAACGTGGTGGGGAACTTCAGGATTGCATGATCGTAGTGACCCGGCGGATGCGGCGGCACTCCCGTCCCGCATCCGCCGGGCAGTCCCGTGCAGTTGTCCCGGTTGCAACACCCTTCCCCCTGTCCCCCTGCCCCTCCGGCAGCGAGGGGACACCCCCTTCCGTCACCGCAGCGTCCCGGTAACCCCGGCCAAGTGCTCCCGCTGCATCATTTCCACCGTCCTGCTGTCCATGGTTGCACCTCCCGGCAGCCACAACGAGAACTCCGCCCTGCCGAAGTAACGTAGCAAATTTCAGCCGGAAACCGTGATAGTTCCCGGCCGCCGGCAGAATCGGGCAACACGTCGGCAGGAACCGCTCTTGAACTCGACGCGGGTCGGGACTATCCTCATACTCAGCAGCCACCATGAACAATCAGGATCGGAAAGGAGCAGCAGATGACAACATACGGTTTTCTCGGGCTCGGCATCATGGGAGGCCCCATGGCGGCCAACCTGGTGCGGGCTGGATTCGACGTTACCGTCTGGAACCGCAATCCCGCCAAGTGCGCCCCCCTGGTCGCCCTGGGCGCCCTGGGCGCCCGGCAGGCGTCAAGCCCCGCAGAGGTGTGCGTCGCCTGCGACATCACCATTGCCATGCTGGCCGACCCGGCCGCGGCGAAGGAGGTCTGCTTCGGGCCCAACGGGGTGCTGGAGGGGATCGGCGGCGGCCGCGGCTACATCGACATGTCCACGGTGGACGACGAAACCAGCACCGCCATCGGCGCGGCAGTGACCGCACGCGGGGGACGGTTCCTGGAAGCCCCGGTCTCGGGCACCAAAAAGCCGGCCGAGGACGGCACCCTGATCATCCTGGCCGCGGGCGACCAGAGCCTCTTCGACGAAGCCGGGCCGGCCTTTGCCGCACTGGGCAAGAAGTGCCTCCACCTGGGCGAGGTGGGCCAAGGGGCGCGGATGAAGCTGGTGGTCAACATGATCATGGGCCAGATGATGACGGCCCTGGGCGAGGGAATGGCCCTGGGGCGGAAATGCGGCCTCGACGGCGGCCAACTGCTGGAGGTGCTCGATGCCGGGGCAATGGCCAATCCCATGTTCAAGGGCAAGGGGCAACTGCTCCTGAGCGGCGAGTTCCCGGCCAGCTTCCCCCTCAAGCATATGCAGAAGGACCTGCGCCTGGCCGTCGAGCTGGGCGACCGGCTCGGCCAGCCACTCCACGGCGCGGCCACGGCCAACGAGAGCTTCAAGCGCGCCCGCGCCGCCGGCCACGCGGACGAGGATTTCGCGGCGGTCTTCCGGGTGCTGGAGTAGCGCCATTCCGGCCGGGACACGCGCCCCGGTTCGCAACGGCGAATTCGGTGCTATGCTGTAACCAGGGTACCGGACCCGTGAACCACCAGCCAAGGAGGCACGCCATGTCACATCTCTTCGAACCCTTGACCATACGCAGCCTGACCCTGCCCAACCGCATCGCCGTCTCCCCCATGTGCATGTATTCCAGCGAGGACGGCTTTGCCAACGACTGGCACCTGGTCCACCTGGGCAGCCGCGCGGCCGGCGGCGCCGGCCTGGTGCTGACCGAGGCCGCCGCCGTCACCCCCCAGGGGCGGATCAGTCCCCGGGACCTCGGCATCTGGCGCGACGAGCACATCGAATTCCTGGCCCGCATCGTCCACTTCATCACCCAGCGCGGCAGCACCGCCGGCATCCAACTGGCCCATGCCGGCCGCAAGGCGAGCACCCCGGCCCCGTGGGAACAGCGGACCGCCACCCTGTCCGGGGCCGAAGGAGGCTGGCCCATCGTGGCCCCCAGCCCCATCCCCTTTGACGAGGGGTGCATCGTACCGCAGGAACTGAGCACCGGGGAGATCGACGCCATCACGGCGGCCTTCGTGGACGCGGCCCGCCGCTCCCTGCTGGCCGGGTTCCAGATCGCCGAGATCCACGCGGCCCACGGCTACCTGCTGCACCAGTTCCTCTCGCCCCTCAGCAACCAGCGCACCGACCAGTACGGCGGCAGCTTCGAAAACCGCACCCGGCTGCTCCGGACCGTCGTTACCGCGGTCAGGGAAGTCTGGCCCGAGCACCTGCCGCTCTGGGTCAGGATCTCGGCCACCGACTGGGTCGAAGGGGGCTGGGACATCGAGCAGTCGGTGGAACTGGTGCGCCGGCTCCTGCCGCTGGGAGTCGATCTGATCGACTGCTCGTCCGGCGGCAGCGCCCCCCATGCCCGGATCCCCCTGGGCGCCGGCTACCAGACCAGGTTCGCCGAGCGGATCCGGCGGGAGACCGGCGGCAAAACCGGGTCGGTCGGCCTGATCACGGCCCCGGCCCAGGCGGACCACATCATCCGTTCCGGCCAGGCCGACCTGGTGCTGCTGGCGCGGGAACTGCTCCGCGACCCCTACTGGCCCCTCAGGGCGGCCCGGGAACTGGGGCATCCGTCCCCCTGGCCCGCCCAGTACGTCCGGGCCGCGCCGCACAACACCCCGGCCTATCTGCCGAAGAGTTGAAGGGCTGAAACACTCCCCTTGGGCTCATGCACAACGTAGCGATGAGGTCGGAATGCACGGTGCACGAACCCGACACATCAGTTTGAGGTGACCCGATGAAATACCTGCCGCTCGGTTCGACCGGGCTGACCGTTTCCGAGTGCGGCTTCGGCTGCATCCCCATTATCCGCCTGCCCCAGGACGAAGCGGTCCGGGTCCTCCGGCACGCCTTCGACCGGGGGATCACCTTCTTCGACACGGCCAACGCCTATCGCGACAGCGAAGAGAAGATGGGGATCGCCTTTGCCGGCATCCGCCACAAGGTGGTCATCGCCACCAAGAGCCTGCTGCGGAGCGCCGAGGGCGTAACCGGCCACGTGGAGAACAGCCTCCGGAAGCTGGGCACCGATTACCTGGACCTCTACCAGCTGCACCAGATCGCCCAGGAAAAGGACTGGGCCGAGGTCACTGGCCCGTCGGGCGCCCTGGAAGCGGCCATGGCCGCCAAGGCCGCCGGCAAGGTCCGGCACGTGGGGGTCACCTCCCATAACCTGGAAATGGCCCTCAAGCTGGTCCGCACCGGCCTGTTCGACACGATCCAGTTCCCCTTCAACCTGATCGAGGAAGGGGCCAAGGATGAACTGCTCGACGCGGCCCGCGACGCGGGCATGGCCTTCATCTGCATGAAACCGTTCGGGGGCGGCGTGATCGACAATGCCGCCGTGGCCTTTACCTACCTCCGCCGCCACGACGGCATCTTCCCGATCCCGGGATTCGAGTCCTGCGCCCAGGTGGACGAAGTCCTTTCATTTTACGAACGCGACAACGTCGTCACCGAGCAGGACCTGGCAATCATGGAACAGTACCGCCACGAGTTGGGCAAACGGTTCTGCCGCCGCTGCGAATACTGCCAGCCCTGCCCCCAGGGGGTGATGATCACCCCGGCCATGGGCTACCCGATCGTTGCCTCGCGCATGTCACCGGCCGTTGCGGCGGAATTCTGCAGCAAAGCCATGGAAACGGTGCCCCTCTGCACCGAATGCGGGGCCTGCATCGCGCGCTGTCCGTACGAATTGCCGATCTGCGACATTCTCAAGGCGAATTATGCGATGTACCGGGGGCATGTGGCGGGGAGTCAGGGGGGATTTGCAGGTGGTAAATCTTCGTAACTGACGAATCATGGCGACAAGCTGCTGAAACAAGCCGGCCGCCGGACAAAATGCTCACTTGCGGCACCGTATGCGTTCTCGTCGGCCGGCAGGATGGTGTGTCGAGACCCCCCTGCTTCGCTTCGCTCGCCGTCCCCCCTGTTGCACAAGGGGGATTTTGCCTCCCTGCTCTCGCCGTTCGCTTCCCCCCTATGGAATAGGGGGGATTGAGGGGGGTCGCACTTCTTTTTGCAAGCTCTCGAATACGCCTTCAATGTTGTTCATGACTTCATGATTTCCGAATCGAATAACCCGCAAGCCAAGCCCTTCAAGAAAAGCCGTCCGTCCCGCATCGTACACAATCCCTTCGTCGGTGGCATGACCGGCACCGTCAATTTCGATGACCAGTTTCAGCTCGGCGCAGTAGAAATCGACAATGTAGGGACCAACAGGGCGTTGACGGCGGAAACGTAGCGGCAGGTGCTTCAAACACTGATACCACATCCGCTTTTCCGGCTCCGTCATGTTCGAGCGCATGTCCCGTGCACGCGGTATCAAAGACTTGGTGTAGGTTTTCATGGACACCACCCCCCTGCTCTCGTCGTTCGCTTCCCCCCTATGGAATAGGGGGGATTGAGGGGGGTCATAACCGCCATTCTCTGCGATGCTCGACCAGAGACCTCTCCCGGCGTCAGCAACCGTTGCGTTCGGTCTTCATTCACCGGGTATGTCCTTCACTCCCTGAGATTGCCGAGTTCATCCTTCATCAGCCTGAACGCGTCTCGCAACATCCCGGAAAAAGTCATGGGACCAGAGAGCGAGGGCCTGTTGATCCTTGACGAACGGTGCCACGTCGTTGCGTGCCTGATCAACATCAAGCCGGTCGATGCTATCGGACAGCAACTCTCTGAACGCGGCAGGAGAAAGTGGCAGATCCCCGCTCCAATGGCCGGTCTGGCGCATCCGCTGCTCAAGGTGGGCAAGATTAAGCTGCGGATGGTTGGCAGCATACCAGACGAAATCATACCAGTCGCGCCCCTTGACCCGGTTTTTCCACCTGCGGAAGAGGAGCGCATGCATCTTGCCGGCAAACAGGTCCGGGAGCGAATAGCTCCGAACGGCAAAGGGTATCGGTTGCAGCAGATAACGGGTCAAGGTGGTAAACCCGGTCGGCGGGTCCGTATCCACCTCGATCTTCACCTTCAGCACCTGGCCGGCAAGCTCTCCACCGGTCTCGATGACCAGGAGTTCGTTACGGGTGTTGGCCTTGAGAAACGCAGACTGAACCGCCGATTCCACAGCCTTGTCGACCATCTCCACCCGGACGTTGAAGCCGAAGGCCGACAATTCCTCCACAAGTGATGCCGTATAACGCGCAAGATTGAAGTCTGGCGACGGTTCCAGCAGCGAAAAATCCAGATTCTCGGAGAACCGGTCGAGTCCGTACAGGATACGCAGAGCAGTGCCGCCGTAAAACGCGGCATGCTCGAAAAACTTCGACCGCCAGAGTCCGAGCAGCGCCACCTCCTGGATAATCTCCCGAAGAGCCCTGACCGAGTCGTCAACGCTCTTTGGTTCGTATTTGGCAAGCATGCGGGCCACGGCCTCGTGCATCATCGTCCCCCTCTGTGCAGGCGGCTGATCAGATCGGCCAATAGCTTTACTCTGCGGGAGCGGTACGCACGGGCGATCTCCGCAACACGGACCGGATCGAGTTCACGGAGACCGGCGGGATCGATGCGCAGGCTGGACAGCAGATACTCGTGCAGCTCTTTCTGGGTGGAGATGCCGGCGCCCCGGTCGGCAACGATCCGGTCGGCCAGCGCCTTTTCCGGAATGGCCACGAGGAAGGAGCGGCCATCATCCAGTTCAGCGCGGTCCATGCCGGTGCGAAAGGCTTCCAGCGGGATCATTCGATAGGAAAAGGTGCCGACCGGGGTAGCGAAGGTCCGTGACCGCCCGCAGGTAACCGAGGTCACCGCCTCGACCCGCTCCGGGGTCAGGCCGTGATAGTGCAAGGCGTATTCAAGGGAAATATAGGATGGGCCATAGACGAGATTGGCGAGCAGTTCCCGGCAGAAGGGCCGACGGCGCAACGGTTCGCCGAGGATGTAGAGCCCCTTCTTGACCCGGATGATATCGCCCTTTGCCAGCATCGCGGAAATCTTCATCCGTGGCCGGGCATACCCACGAACGGCATCCAGCAGGGTCTGGTAGTCAAACTCCTCATAGGGGATGCTTTTGAGCAACAGGGCGTTCGTCATGATCACCATCTCCGGTGTGATGGCAACAATATAACAATTTACAACATAGTATGTCCATTATTTTTGGACATACTATGCAACTATAAGCTATTTTTGCATGACCATTTCATCCCTCCCCTTGTGATACCGATTTGCCCATGCCATTTCTAAAAGCCTCACTTTTCACGGCAAAAATGTGCTTCTAAGGCCGATAATGCGCCTTGATTATCGGAATAACTTTATAATTTCGAGCTATTAGTTTGGTTCGACCCCAGCCGTGCCTCATTATTCGGGCGGTGCGTGGCAAGAGGGAATCATCGCAATAACGCAAGCCCCATCAATTGAAAATACTGTCCCTGAAATTCTTAAGATGCTGTTTCTTGACCTAGTAACGATCTCTGACTTCGATCCGGACAACCTGTGACATGGGGAGAATTAACATGCCACTACGTCCTGTGTACAACGCGGCATGTGTCGCAGAGTTGTCGATCACATGGCCGGAGTAGATGGCAAAAGCCCTGTTGTCATCTTTCAGGTACACAACGGCGCGTTCAGGCAGACTTACGCGCCTCGTCTGACCAGAAACAATTGCCGTGCGCTCCCTTGCTGCCCGTTGTTTGCCTTCCTTATCGGCCCAACTGCACAAAAGAGCAGCAAGCAAGCCACCCACAATTATCCAGGAAACCCCTCCTGCCAGAAAAGCGGTCTTCTCCATGATGCTGTCATGGGTGGAGGTGACGACGATACGCCCCTTGAGTGACTTGGATGCCAAGGGAACACGATGTGTCAGCCACGTATAGACCGGTTTGTAACAACTGATCATGGTGGCAATCATAACCACCAGAAGCAATACCGTTATCTTGGCTATGAGCGACATACTATTGGCAAGCAGAAGGAGAACATGGAAAAAACCGGTGATGAGTGACTGATCCTTGGTGAGAGGAAACAGACCTATCGGCAAGCCCCAGGCAGAGAGGTACGAAGTGCCGTAAATCCAGCCGAGCAGGTACAACAGGGCCGTTCCCAGAGTTAAGGGCAGAGCGGAATACTGGAGAAAAGCCTTGATAGAACTCTCTTGAGGCTTTGCCTCAGAGCTGATAGATTTTCTTTTCAGGTATGATCTAGCTCTATTCATATCAGTCCATAAACTACAGTCGCCATGACCGGCGATGCTCGGCCAGATACTCGCAAGCCGGGGATCTATTTCCATTCGTTTTCCGCACTAAGTGCTGGCTGACCAAAAATCCAACTGTTGGGAAACGGAAGGTACTTCCTTGTATTGCCGGCCAGTTGTCCTTGACGTTTTCTGCTTAATGGTGTCGAGGTATTTTTTCTCGGCACTGTCCAATGTCCTGCGAAACCAAGCCTCTTCAACACCTCTAGCAGCCTGTTGCCCAGAGCGTTTGATTACCGCGAAACCCTCTAGCAATTCGACAAGTTCCAATTCATACCAAGCATTCTTAGGACTTGTTGCCTCTAGCCGTGTCTTTCGCAGGATATTCACGGTGGCCTCCACTCTTCCGGCTAATCTGCAGATAACAAGGGTGTTTCCTCTATTGCGACGTCAAGTACGTCTACAGGCATGGACTTGCTAGGTTTCACCCCCAACCCCTTCAGCATTTCAGCCTGTCGGATGACGTTGCCCCGGCCATCGACAAACTTACCATATGCCTTGTCGTATTCGGTTTGGGCCTGCTTTATCCTGTTGCCAACTCCCTTAAGGTCTTCTACGAAACCAACCAGCTTGTCATACAGCTCCGCCCCGCGCCGTGCGATGTCCTGTGCATTGCGGTTCTGCTGTTCCTGTCGCCACAAATGGGCCACGGTGCGAACAACAAACAGCAGAGTGCTAGGACTAACCAGCATGACATTCTTATTCCAGGAATCCTCCCAAAGGTTATTATCCTGAGAGATGGCAAGCATGAAAGCCGACTCGATCGGAATAAACATCAGCACAAAGTCGAGGGACTTAACACCATGGATATCGTGATAGTTCTTATCTGACAGCTCTTTGATATGGCCCCGAACTGAAGCTACATACCTCTTCAAGGCCAGATCACGATCTGTATCATCCTCGGCGTTGACATACTCTTCATAGGCATTTAGTGTCACCTTGGCATCAACGATGATATGCCGTTCCTCCGGCAGATGAATGATGACATCAGGCTGGGCACGGCTGCCATCGTCGCGGGTATGGCTTTCCTGCGCATCATACTCGTACCCCTTGCGCAGCCCTGATGACTCAAGAATTTTTTCCAGAATCATCTCCCCCCAATTGCCACGGGTTTTGCTGGAACCTTTCAAGGCGTTTGTCAAGTTGTGGGCGTCATCAGATAGTTTCCTGTTCAAATCCATCAGATGCTTGACCTGTTGGGCCAGGGCGCTCCGTTCTTGCCCTTCCTTCACATAAACCTCTTCCACCTTCCCCTGGAATTCGTTCAGCTTGACCTTGAGCGGTTCCAGCAGTTGACCGATGTTGGTCTGATTCTGCTCAGTAAATCGCTTTGCTTTTTCCTCCAGAATTTCGCTGGCCAAGGCTTTGAACTGGTTTGAGAGTTGTTCCCGCGCCTCGTTCAGGAGTGCCAGTTTTTCTTCATTCTGGCGGCGTTCAGCGTCCAGCGTTGTCGAAAGCTCCGCGAACTCCGTGTTCATTTTTTGAAGGTCTGCCAGCAGTTGATCCCGCCGAGCGGTGAGAGCACGCGATTCTTCCATAAGCCGGGTGACTTCCTGCCCCTGGCTTGCCAAAGTAGCTTCATTAGCCGACAGTTTTTGCTGCAACGAGGAGAGCTGCTGGTTCTGCCCATCGATCTGTGCCTGCGCGTCCTTCAACTCCTGCTCCAACACTGGCAGGCGAGTGGCTCGCTCCGTCAACTGTGCACACTCGTTGCGAGCTGCCTCCAACTGCAGACGCTGCGCTTCTCTCTGTTGCTCGGATTCGGTCAGCTCACTATTTAGGCGTTTGGCTTCTTCAGTAGTAGCGGTCAGACGCTCGTTCAGAAGAGCCAACTCGACCAGTGCCTTCCCTTGGGCAATGCTCTCTGCGTCGCTGATTCGTTTTTTCAGGAAAAGGCCTGCGACGATGAGGCCGACTACAAGGCCAATGATAAGGGTGATGATTTCCATAGGAATCTCCAGACACTGAAAATAGTCTATCTATCCGACCTTTGAGTACGGATAGCCAGCCTTTTTCACAAATTGATCAAAATAGGTTCCGTGAGATCCAGCACTCATAAGGCTATGGTAAATTTCTTCTGGCACACCAGAATACTGATAAATCCCACCATGATTGAATTCTACTTCCAAAACTGCACTACTTGCGTCGTAACCCACAGATGCTAAATTGCTTGATGATACAGGTATTCTTTCCATTCTAGACTCCTTCTTGTGCTGTATTAACCTGACTACTTTGATTTCGCCAGGATGTTATTGCTTGATCATAATTTGCGTTTGTAACCTTCTCTTTTTTCCAACATTCAACAACCTTTGGGTCATCGCTGTTGGGTCGAGGCTCTATAAGAGGAAGGCGAATTCTACTCGGAATCTGTGTCGCTTCACCAAGTACAATGGCTTCTCCTGTTCGCAGAGCTGGTAGCAGATCAACCAAGCTAGCGAGTGTGTCTGGAACAGTTGCCTTGACCCGACTTTGGTCTTCAGCATTTGTTAAACGTAGGGCGATAAAAGTTCCACATTGAGAAAGAATAGTTTCGTCCAACTCTGCCGGTCGCTGGCTCACCACAAGAGCTCCAATGCCGTATTTTCGTCCCTCCTTAAGGATACGCCTGACAGATTGTGATGCATAACCTGCAACGAACTGCGAAGATCCTCCTTTAGGAAGGTACGAATGAGCTTCCTCAAATACAACAAGAAGAGGCCTTGTCCTCCCAACTGCCTCGATATCACGCCCCCAATACATCCCTTCGTAAAGAACACGCGTTAATACGCCCACTATTAAATCAGTTAAATCGGATGGAATACCCCCAAAATCCAACACTGTAATAGGTTTTTCGTGCCCAACCCATGACTCTAATAAATCATTTAAATCTCTTGTTGTTCCATCAAATTCACGAGGGTTTAATAAGAAATCAAAACGCTTATCCTTGAGCCGACTAATTAGTCTGTTAACGTAAGGTCCCATAAGAGAGCCTTGCAAAGGCTTGTGTGGCGGAGTTGAACCTGCTCCGTGGGGCAGAAATGATGCAGGTTCTAATAATTCGGCATTCCCTTCACTGACGAGTGCTTCTTCCGTGCGAGCATTGTCGTTATAGGTTACCCTTAACTCCCTATCAAACTCGTACCATACCTGCTTCAATGAAAATGGGATTGGCGAGTCAGATGTTATAGAATCCTCGTTTACAGCACCTGCCCTCAAAGTCCCACATTGTTCTTTCTTTAAAGCGTAGACTGCATCACGTAGACGTAAATCTTGTGCTGTTTCATTTGCTGATTTTTTATCTACAAGAAACCAAGCAAGTTCATCAAAAGACATAGCCCAGTACGGAATAATAAGGGGATTAGTAGTATTTCCGATAGAGAACACCTTTGCAAAATTCCCGAGAGCAGCTCCATACTCGCCATGTGGGTCAATAACTACCACCCTAGAGCTTGGGAATTCTCCTGCAGTTAATGCTTTCAACAACGCAGCGACAGTATTTGATTTTCCGCTTCCAGTAGAACCGACAATCGTACTATGACGAGTAACAAGCTTATTGATGTTGATGTACGCCTTTAAACTCTCTGATGCTGCAAGAGTCCCAATGTTAATTGTAGATTCGCCAGATGGCGCATAAATTATTGATAAATCGTCTTCTGTAACGATATGCACTTCGTCATCCAACGTAGGGAAAATGCTTACTCCACGTTGGAACTCCTCATTACCATATGCTTCTCCAACCAATTGAATCTCCAGCCATCTTTGGCCGATCGAAGAGGGTAAATACTCATCATCATTTTCTTTTGCTTCCGATGCACCAACCATGGAAACGATACCGTAGAGATTAAGATATCCGACAGGAATCCTTACGAATGACCCAATCTGCCCTAATCTATGTACACGACCATCAATTATCGGATTTGACGATGGAACATCAGTAGAAATTTCTACAAGAACCTTAGACCCTGTCACCTTACGAACAGCACCTAGGTAAGTGGCATCCATAGTCACTATTCACCTCCTGTCAAGTTAGATACGACAGAAGAAAGATTGAAAGCCTTACTTCCAAATCCAACGAACCGTTCAAGGTACTGGCTAAAGGACTTAAAATCCACTAAAGTCAGCATGTCATTTTCCCAGTAGGAATCAACATTAGGCCCACTAGTTGATTTTTCCCATTCTCCTAATATCCCACCAATAACTGCTTTATCTGGCCCATAGACACTTAAATTTCGATATTCCATTCCAAGTGAGGCAATTTTCTCAGGTAGCTTGAATGAATCTCCTTCTTTTTCACCAAACACTAATGCATTAACCGCCAGGCGACTATTGCTTCTTAATGCTTGGAAAATGATTTCATTCAAATGCTCGTCAAGAAAGCTGTACCCAGTAATGAACAAGACGACCTCACCGTTTGACAAAAATTTTCTCAATCTATCCTGGAAAGTTATGAATGGAAGCTTTCTTGAATCGAGATATTTTTCTCTTGACGGGAAAATCATTAACTCTTTTCCTGTGCTATCTAAACTTCCACAACCTCTAATCACCTTCTTTTTGCTACCAGTTGCATCAGGCTTTAAAAACCAATTTACTGAACCATGAAGTTTCCACAATCGTGTCCAAGAACTTGGTGGTTTGATTTCCTGATGATTTTTTGCATTGTCGGCTTCAACAGATTCAGGCGAAAAAAAAGGATTTATCGTTCCAATAAAACCATCAAAATATGGGACAGAACTTTCTTCCATCGCCTCCTCAAACATCAAATCATAATTTGTTGTAAAAATTTCAACTGGATTACTCCGTCTAGCATATGATGAATACAACCACTTAGAAAAAGTTATATGAGAATCTTTATTTACAACTTCTGACGTATCAACAGCTTTATGTATCGCCTTGCAGACCTCATGATCCATGTTTTTAATTGAAAGCCCTGTGATGCCATTATGTGCATTTTCTTCTTTATCATCGAGGAGTTCTCTAATAAGTCGTATGCGATTAAGTATTACCTCAACATTTTTAGATGTAACAGTTATCTCTTCTTTAATTTTCGCAAAATTTGATTTTAACTCATCTGTCGGTAATGCCTCTTCAACTAATTCGGTCAATTTTTCAATTCCAGGTAATCCTATCGCCATAGAGGTCCCTGCCCCCATAAAGAATCCAAGTTTTCTTTTGTCAGACGCTAGGTGTTCGCGCAACTCATGTGCTACTCGTGATGGGTTGTGTGCCATTGCGTTATCCTCCAATAAAGATATGTGTAAGCCCCTCGCTCCGTATACTCTCAAGAAATGTTTCTACTGGTTCCGGCAACTTAACTCTCTCAAACACAGTTGAATTCTCATTGATATACAGTGCCAGGAAAAACTCCTGATATGCCCGGTGGCCAAACCGTATCTTCAACGGCTTGTGTGCAGGTTGAGGAAGGGGTACAAGCAGACTATTGAGAAACAACCCGGTTGGATCGGGTAGTCCTCTCAGCCTTTCCTCGCCACGAACCACATCATCAATGATGCAGTCCGGCAGCAACACCAGTTCCTCATCTTTAACCTCTGTCATCTGCATCGCTGCCTTCATCATGGCGGTGAAGGAGAGTAGAATCGTTTGATCCGCTGGTTCATTCTCCGTCAAAATCGGCGCCCTGCCGACCGATTTCCACCGCATCGGCTCGTATATGTCCCGACGAATTTTCATCTGCGCCCACTGGTAGAAAAGTCCGGCAATACTGGTTTTCCCGATTTCACGCTCTGTAGCGGTTTCAAGAATTAAACGTAGGAACAGTGGGCGGCGCGGAATGTCGCCGAAAATTTCCTGATACTTCCCACTTCGTACCAGATCGATAAAGACGTTGATCCTGTCCCTGCTTACCGGATCAGGAAGAGTATCTCGGAAGCGAACGGCGAGTTCCTGGATTTCATGGTCCGTCCAGGGAAGCAGTTCGATCAGCTTAATCTGGTTCCTTCTTACAATTGCGGTATTACGAGCAATTTCGCCGAACGACATCTGAAAATCCGCCAGACGACTGAACCAAAACTCGGACCGTGCTGTCAATACCACCGGCACTTTGACATCACGTAATTGATTGAACAGCGTCTGGACACCTCCGCGCATGGAAAAGTAGATCGACTCGTCAAGACCATCCAAGACCAATACAACAGGAAGATCGCCATTTTTCAGTAGAAGCTCGATGACAGGGCGGGCTATGGTGAGTTGGGTCGGAATATCCTCTTCAGCTATATCGACGAGCAATTCATCCAGGTTTACGCATGAGGCGAGTAGTTGCTTGCTGCCCATCCGGTCGGGCCTTACGGCAGCCGCTGCCAGATAGAAGACTTTTTTTCTGCTTTTCTTGAAGCTGCGCAATACCGAAGTGGTCTTGCCGTAGCCAGCTTCTCCGATCATCAGCGAAATGTTGGAGGAGTTAAAATCGAATAATTCATGTGCGGGGTCTTTCAGGCCTTTAAGCGGTTGGCTTGCCTTGGTCATCCGGTACTGATCGACCGATAAGATACTGATTTGGAGCGGGATGTCACGGATCGGTTCGTACGGCAGCGTTTCGAAAAAGTCGCGGGAATATCTCTTTCCACCAGATAACAGAAATTTCTCAACCTTAGTGAGCATGGCGTTAAAGACTTCCCGGAGCAAAAGCTTCCGGTCCCACAATTCTGCTCGTAGAGCCTTCTTTTCCTTTACCAAACTATCGAGGGCCGCAGTGACGGAGTTTCGTAACTGTTCGTTCTGGCCGGTTCGATTATGGATGAGCAGGTAGACTTGGGCTGTACAACTGCTTCGACTGAAAGTGTCGATAGAATCAAGGCACTGCTTAACCTGGCTATCACCTAATTCGTGCTCCTGAACCTGAAAGCCTTTGCACTGCACCACCAGCGGCAGCACAACCCCATCTTCCCAGACGAGATGATCAATCCCCTTTCTATCGAAGGAACGACGCGCCGGTGCCTTGATCAATCCCGGCCATATGACCCGCAAGAGCGGCACCACCATACGTTCGTAATGCAGATCTTCCGCAACCGCAAGCTCACCGGAGAGCTTTTTGAATTCGCTTTTATCGGTCCAGGATTTTGCCATTAATTATTACCCACCCCTCCGATTATCCTCAAACATCTCCACCGGCATGGCATACCTGAGCCGCCACACCATCTTGATCGGCCGCTCGCTCTCGTAGCTCAACATATCCACCGGCCCCAGGTAGGTGAACGGCACTGTCACATTGTTCCGCTTCTTCTGCTCACGAGCAAAGAGCAGTACCGTATAGCCCCGCTCTTGGTGATGAATAAGGTTCTGCTGGGGAATTCTAGGGACACCATACTTAATTCAAGGCAGCCCCCCCCTCTCTCAGCCCCACAACATGAGGTTCCGCCTCCCCCAAACACCTCATTCACTTCCTCCCCCGGAATTGTGGACAGTCCGAAAAGCTGCTACAACAGAGCACGGAGGACTGTCATGGTATCAAGGAGAAAACGTTTTACCCGCGAGTTCAAAGTTGAAACGGTCAAGTTGACCGTCGATGGCGACAGCAGTGTCGCCCAGATTGCCACTGACCTGGGAATTCACCCCAACACGCTTTACAAATGGATTCGGCAGTATTCCGACAAGCCGGATGACGCGTTTCCCGGTACCGGGCACCTGAGCTCCGAAGCCGAGACGATCCGCCAGCTCAAGCGTGAGAATGAGCGGCTGAAGATGGAGCGTGACATTTTAAAAAAAGCCATGGCCATCTTTTCCAAAGACCAGAAATGATCTTCCGCTTCATGCACGATCATCAGGCGGAGTTTCCGGTCGCGGTGATTCTAGGGACACCATACTTAATTCAAGCCAACACAAATCCCTCACTCAGCCCCACAACATGAGGTTCCGCCTCCCCCAAACACCTCATTCACTTCCATCCGGCATTCTCAGCAGCCGCTCACTCCGCCAACTACGGACAATCAGTATGCGGACAGCATCGACCTAAAAATTCCCAACGGATTACACGTTTACGCCCCCCCTGCTCATAAACCATTCCCAACCAAAGGTCAATCCAGGGAAATCCTGATAAATCCGCCATCCAGCGCACCTCCCCCGCCACCTCGACACAAAAAAAGGGACCAGATACTCATCTGGTCCCCTCACCATCACCGGCTCGTGCAGTGTTCTGATTCCGGCTAGATCTGATAATCCTCCACAAAGGTCTGAATCCTGCGCGGCCGGGCATAGACCGTTTCGCCGGGGCTGAGGGCGAGGCGCTCGGCGCCGGTGCGGGAGAGTTCCGCCTCGACGGTCTTGCCGGTGCCGCGCACCAGGAGCTCCACCCGAACAGCCGGGCCCACTGCCTGGATGTGGCGTACCTCGGCCTCCACGGCGTCGGCGGTCTGGCTCCGCTCCACTTCGATGTCGTGGGAGCGCACATAACCCACCGGCAGATCCGGGGACGCGGCCCGCGCCTGTCCCTGCTCGGCCCGGCAGTGGAAGAGGTTGACGCTGCCCAGGAAGTCGAAGACAAAGGGATTGGCCGGCTGGTCGTAGACCTCCGCCGGGGTCCCCACCTGTTCGATCCGGCCCCTGTTCATGACCACGATCCGGTCGGCCACTTCCAGGGCCTCTTCCTGGTCGTGGGTGACGAAGACGCTGGTGACGTGGATCTCGTCGTGGAGTCGGCGCAGCCAGCGCCGCAGCTCCACCCGCACCTTGGCGTCCAGAGCGCCGAAGGGCTCGTCCAGGAGCAGCACCTTGGGTTCCACGGCCAGGGCCCGGGCCAGGGCCACCCGCTGGCGCTGGCCGCCGGAGAGCTGGGACGGGAAGCGGGCGGCAAGCCCCTCAAGCTGCACCAGGCGCAGGAGCTCGTGAACCCGCTCCCTGATCTCCTGTTTCGGCCGCCTCTCCCGGCGCGGCTTCACGGTGAGGCCGAAGGCCACGTTCTCCTCCACGGTCATGTGCCGGAACAGGGCGTAGTGCTGGAACACGAAGCCGACCTGACGCTCCCGCACGTGGCGGTCGGTGGTTTCCTCGCCGTCGAAGCGGATCGAGCCGGCGTCCGGCGTCTCCAGGCCGGCGATGATCCGCAACAGGGTGGTCTTGCCCGAGCCCGAGGGGCCCAGGAGGGCGGTCAGCTCCCCGGAGGGGACGGCCAGGTTCACGTTGTCCAGGGCGGTGAAGCTGCCGAACTGCTTGGTGACGTTGGCGATCTCGATGCTCATGTCTTGGTTCCTTTATTTCGCTGCGGCGTCCGGGTCAGGCGTCGGCGCGCATCCGCCACTCGACCACGCTCTTCAGGACCAGGGTGACCAGGGCCAGCAGGGCCAGGAGCGAGGCCACGGCAAAGGCGGCGGCGTAGTTGTACTCGTTGTAGAGGATCTCCACGTGGAGGGGGATGGTGTTGGTCTCGCCCCGGATATGGCCGGAGACCACCGAGACCGCCCCGAACTCGCCCATTGCCCGGGCGTTGCACAGGATGACCCCGTAGATGAGCCCCCACTTGATGTTGGGCAGGGTCACCCGCCAAAAGGTCTGGAACCCGTTCGCCCCCAGGGTGATGGCCGCCTCTTCTTCGTCCGTGCCCTGGGCCTCCATGAGCGGGATCAGTTCGCGGGCCACGAAGGGGAAGGTGACGAAGACCGTGGCCAGGACGATGCCGGGCACGGCGAAGATGATCTTTGCGTCATGGTCCTGGAGCCAGGGGCCGAGCCACCCCTGGAGCCCGAACAGAAGGATGTAGATCAGGCCCGAGATGACCGGCGACACCGAGAACGGCAGGTCGATCAGGGTGATCAGGAGCTGCTTGCCCCGGAACTGGAACTTGGCGATGGCCCAGGCCGCGACCACGCCGAAGACCAGGTTCAGGGGCACGCTGATGGCCGCGGTGATGAAGGTCAGCTTCACCGCTGCCAGGGCGTCGGGCTCGCGGATGGCGGCCAGGTAGGCGCCCCACCCCTTTTCCAGGGCCTGGGCAAAGACCGCGGCCAGGGGCACGAAGAGAAAGAGGCCGAGGAACAGGAGCGCGCCGGCGATGAGCGCCCAGCGGACCGGGGCCGGCTCGGTGCGGGTGCGGATTGATGCTGGCATGGTCGGGTCCTCCGGGTCAGGCTGCGTGGCGCCGGCTCCACTTCTGGAGCAGGTTCACGGCCAGGAGCATCAGGAACGAGAAGAAGAGCATCACCATGGCGATGGCGGTGGCGCCGGCATAGTCGTACTGCTCCAGCTTGGTGATGATCAGGAGCGGGGTGATCTCGGACACCATCGGCATGTTGCCGGCGATGAAGATGATGGAGCCGTACTCGCCCACGCCTCTGGCAAAGGCCAGGGCAAAGCCGGTCAGGACCGCCGGCAGGAGCTCAGGGAACAGCACCCGCCGGAAGGTCTGCCAGCGGGTGGCGCCGAGGCAGGCGGCGGCCTCCTCGATCTCCTCTTCCAGCTCTTCCAGAACCGGCTGCACCGTCCGCACCACAAAGGGGAGACCGATGAAGGTCATGGCCACGAAGATCCCCACCGGGGTGAAGGCGACAGTGATCCCCCGAGGCTCCAGGAACTGGCCGAGCCAGCCGTTGGCCGCGTAGACCGACGACAGGGTGATGCCGGCCACGGCCGTGGGGAGCGCGAAGGGGAGATCCACCAGGGCATCGATGAAGCGCTTGCCCGGCAGGCGGTAGCGCACGAGCACCCAGGCCACCAAGAGACCGAAGACCGCGTTGACCGCGGCGGCGGCCAGGGCAGCGCCGAAGGTGACCCTGTAGGAGGCCAGCACCCGGGGGGCTGCCACGGTGGCGAGGAATTCCCCCCAGGTGAGGCTGGCCGTTTTCACCGCCAGGGCCGAGAGCGGCAGGAGCACGACCAGGGAGAGGTAGAAGACCGTGTAGCCCAGGGCCGGGCCGAAGCCGGGGATGACGGTGTTTCGCGTGATTGGTCTTGTCGCCATGGTGGTTGGTCCTTTGCATAATCCCAATGCAGGGCTGCGGATTTCACGCCATCTCGCAGCCCCTGCATCACGTTATTTCCCGGGCCCGTAGATCTGGTCGAAGACCCCGCCGTCGGCAAAGTGCTTCTTCTGGGCCGCCTGCCAGCCGCCGAAGGTGTCGTCGATGGTGAAGAGCTTCACCTTCGGGAAGAAGGCGGCATATTTGGCCGCAATCTTCTTGTCGATGGGGCGGTAGTAGTGCTTGGCCGCGATCTCCTGGCCGGCCGGGGTGTAGAGGTACTTCAGGTACGCTTCGGCCACCGCGCGGGTCCCTTTCCGGTCGACCACCTTGTCCACCACCGTCACCGGCGGCTCGGCCAGGATGCTGACCGACGGCACCACGATCTGGAACCTGTCCTTGCCCAGCTCGTTCACGGCCAGGAAGGCCTCGTTCTCCCACGCCAGGAGCACGTCGCCCTGGCCGCGCTGGACAAAGGTGGTGGTGGCGCCCCGGGCACCGGAATCGAGCACCGGCACGTTCTTGTAGAGCCTGGTCACGAAGTCGCGGGCCGTTGCCTCGCTCCCCCCCTTCTGCTTCAGGGCGTAGCCCCAGGCGGCCAGATAGTTCCAGCGGGCCCCGCCGGAGGTTTTGGGATTGGGGGTGATCACCTTGACGTCGGGGCGGACCAGGTCGTTCCAGTCGCGGATGTTCTTGGGGTTCCCCCTGCGGACCAGGAAGACGATGGTGGAGGTGTAGGGGGAACTGTTATGGGGCAGCCGTTTCTGCCAGTTGGCCGGGATCAGCTTCGCCCGGGCCGCGATCTCGTCGATGTCGTAGGCCAGGGCCAGGGTCACCACGTCGGCGTCCAGGCCGTCGATGACCGCCCGGGCCTGTTTGCCGGACCCGCCGTGGGATTGTTTCACCGTGACCGGTCCGCCCCCCTTCCCCTTCCAGTGAGCGGCAAAGGCGGCGTTGTAGTCCTGGTACAGCTCCCGGGTCGGGTCGTAGGAGACGTTGAGGAGGCTCACCTCGGCGCGGGCCCCCAGGGGTGCGGCAAGGGCGAGGAATGCTGCGGCTGCGGCTGCGATGGTCTTGATCGGTTTCATGGTCGGCTCCTTTTGGTTTTTAGTCTATCGACTTAGTAGTCTAATAAAGTATAAAAAAACGCCCCGTTCAGATCGTGTAAAAAAGCACTCCGTCCTTCTTCTGCTTTTCCCGCTCCACCCGCTCCAGCACATCGGCCAGGGTGGCCCCGTCGAGGATTGTGGCCATGGCGTCGCGCACATCCTTCATGACGAGCCGAATGCCGCAGCTCCACTCGTCGTCGCACTCCTCGCACCGGGCGTAGGAGGTCTCGCTCACGCACTGGACCGGGGCCAGGGGGCCCTCCAGGATGCGGATGATCCGGCCCATGCTGATCTCCCGCGGGGGCTGGGCGAGATAGTAGCCGCCCCCCTTCCCCTTCTTGCTCTGGAGCACCCCAGCGTTCTTGAGAGCCAGCAGGATCAGCTCCAGGAACTTCTTGGGAATCCGCTCGTCCCGCGCCAGGTCGGCAATGAGGATGGGGCCCTTGTCCTGCTCCCGGGCCAGGTAGAGCATCGCCTTGAGCGCGTATTTGGTCTTTTTCGATATCATCAGTCTACAATCTCAATAGACAATAAATACACATTCCCAAATTGCAGGTCAAGATATTATTTTATGATCTGTGCAATAAACTTTTATGTTTCTATTGTCGTACTATCCACTGAACTTTAGATACTACGCGAAATAAAGGGATGACGCCGGCCGTAGACGGTGAGGCAGGACACGCCGCGGGAGAAGGACTCGGCGGCAGGGATGAGGAGTTAACCCAGTTCTGCGCTGATGCTGCTGGCGGGGCATCGCCGTGATGTCAATCGGCATGTAAAAATGCCCCACCATCGACGTCCAGGGTTGGCCTGGGTTGCTGTCTAAATTTCAACGAAATATCAGCAGAATAACTTGCTGAATGATGGGTCGCGCCTGGACGCCGATTCCTCCCCAAAGGGGGTTAAAGTTCCACGCCGGTTAACACCGGCCCAGTCAAGGAATCGGAGACACTGTTGAACACTCTTCCGCATACGAGACGAGCATACTCATCTCAGAGCCCCCTTGCGCCGTCATCCTTACGATCGGCCGGTTGCCCGGGTTCGCCGGCGATCGGCAGATGCCAGCCTCGACGAATAGCCATAAACCGGAGCCCGAAGCAGAGGATTGCGCCGGCGGGTGTCACCACGGTCGCCGGGAGCCGCAATGCGGAGCCGATCACAACCACAGCGGCACCAGCCAGGGCGGCGATGGCGTAAATATCGGTGCGCAATACGATGGGAACCTTGGTCAGGAGCACATCGCGGGTCATGCCGCCGCCGATCCCGGTCAGCATGCCGAGGGCAGCCGCCATGACCGGGTTGAGCCCGAAAACGAGCGCCTTTTGCGTGCCGGCAACCGCGAAAAGCCCCAGTCCCGCGGCGTCGAACAGAAGCACCGGGCTGCGCAGCCGGTCGATGATGGAGGGTCGCCAGAAGGTAAGGATTCCGGCGAGCAGCGAAACCGCCAGATAGCGCCAGTTACTGATCGCTGCCGGCGGCGCCGCGCCGATCAGCACGTCACGGGCAATGCCTCCGGCATTCCCCGCCGCAAACGATAAGACCAAGACGCCAAACAGATCGAGACGGTTCTTGACCCCTGCCGTTGCACCGCTCAGCGCAAAAACAAAAGTACCACTGAGGTCAAGTACCAGGAGAAGCGTTCCCATCCCGTGCTCACTCATTGCAAACTCGGCGGTCCGACACCCCGCAATCTCTCACCTCTCCGATCACCGGCTTCGCTCGCCCTATGACGCCAGCCAAGCGAGCGCCGCAACGACCAAGGCCTCGACACCGGTTTCCAGCGTCGGATGAATTACCGGGGCAAACTGGGGGCTATGGTTGACCGGCAGTTCATTGAGGGTTCCAGCAGCTTTGGCCTTTGCATAGGTTTCCGTATCGGTGCCGCCGACAAACCAGTAGACCGACGGAACATGCCAAGCCGTGCCGAAACAGCCGAAGTCCTCGCTCGCCGGAGCCGGCCCGGTGTGATGCACGCGCGCCGGGGAGAAATGGGCGCGGAATGCTTCGGCGATCCGTTGGCTCGCTGCCTCGTCATTCAGATTGAGCGGATACCGGTCTAATGGCGTGATCTCTGGTCTCCGAGGAGCACGCGACGCTTCGGCCTCGGCGTTGACGATCCGCTCGATCGCCGCCAGCACGCGATTGCGGACGCCGGCATCGAATGTCCGAACGTTCAGCTTTATGATCGCCTCGTCAGGGATGATGTTCTCTTTCGTGCCGGCTTGCAGGACGCCGATCGTGACGACCGCTGCCTCGGTCGCGGCCACCTCGCGGGAAACGACTGTCTGAAGCCGCAGGACCGTCGCCGCGGCCATGACAACGGGATCAACGCTGGCTTGCGGCATCGATCCGTGCGCACCACGACCGAACAGCCTAATTTGAAGGCTGTCCGCCGCCGCGGTGATGGGGCCGGCACTTCCAGCGATGTCGCCGGCCGCTCCGAGCATGACGTGCTGCCCAAGTATGACCACCGGTCGGGGAAAACGATCGAGGAGGTTGTCGTCGATCATGGCCTGGGCGCCCTGCGCCGTCTCCTCGCCGGGCTGGAAGACCACCATCAAGGTGCCTCGCCAGGGATCCCGTGCCTGAGCGAACAAAGCGGCGGCGCCGGCGAGCCAGGTCACATGCATGTCATGGCCACACATATGTCCGACCGGCACGGTCTTTCCTTCGACATCCGTCGTGGTCACTTGGCTCGCATAGGAAAGACCGGTTGCCTCTTCAATGGGTAACGCATCCATGTCGGCGCGCAGCATGACCGTCGGCCCTTCCCCGTTACGGAGCAGACCTACCACCCCCGTCTTTCCAACGCCGGTCGTCACCTCGTAACCGGCTATACGAAGCCAGTCCGCGACTAACGCGGCGGTTCGCGTCTCTTGCATCGACAACTCGGGGTGGGCATGCACGTCCTTGTACAGGGCTTCAAGGTGGGGGATCAGCCGATCGAGATTCTTCAGGACCGGCTCCGAGGCAGTTGCTGTCGTCGTGTTCATACCTGTCGTCCTCGCAACACCAGTGAATCTACGTTACAGGGTCGGCGGCGGCCTCACGCGCCAAATGCACGCTTCTTGTTCTCGCGCTCGAATCCTTCGCTGCCGCCGATGCCTGGCTATACGCTGGACTCGGCCCGCCTCCATGAGAGGTAAGACATCGTGCTCTTTCCGCCGGACATGATCGGGTACAGGAGGTTGTGTTTCATCGATAGGGAGGTGTACGACTGGAATATCGACCTGCGGAAAGACCTGGGTTTGTCTCCTTTCACCTGACTTAGAAGTCGCCGTGCCCAGGTGAAGTATGTCGCTATACTTAATAGATACCAGCTAGTTGCATAATTGCAACCGCACCACCGCACGATGTCTTTCTCACCTCATCTAAAAATAAATAGCGGTGTCGTGATGAACGGCCCCTGATCGGGCAAAATTCAAGACAGCGGAGTCAGATGAACTTTAGCGTGCAGAACATGGATCAAAGAAGATGGTCTATGAGGTCTACGGGGATTACATCGACGGGCTGGAGGAGGACTTCTGGAAGATTCTGGAGTACTTTGGCCGGGACTCCGTGGAAACCAGGGCAAAGCGGCCGCCTTACCTCCTGGATCACCCCGGTACTATTTACCCGATGGTTCCCGGCTCTTACCACCAGCTTGAGCACGAAAAGCAAAGCCCCGGCCTTCAGTTAAAACTCTCTTAGTGAAAGTTTTGGTGAAAGTCGGGGCAACAAAAAAGGAATCCCGAAGGATTCCTTATTGTTAGATGGAGCGGGAAACGGGATTCGAACCCGCGACCTTCAGCTTGGGAAGCTGACACTCTACCACTGAGTTATTCCCGCTCAATAGAGAGGTATGTATTTAGCGCAGGGGCTCGGGAGTTGTCAACTGTTTTTTGGCCAGATAGCGCTGTGCCTCGGCGCGGGTGCGTACTTCGCCGGTGCTCTGGGCTGCGCGGAGCAGTTCAATGGCCTCCCCCACCTGTCTGCCCGGAGGCAAGCCGAGAAGGGTCATGATGTCGTCGCCAGTGAGGAGGAGCCGTCCGCCGCGGGGGATGTGATGGCGTGTCAGGTAGGCGGCAAGGTGGCGGCATCTGTCCTCCGGCAGAATGCCTTCCGCCAGGGGGAGGATGAGCTGTTCGCAGCCGGCCGGCTCGCGGTGGCGGAAGAGCGTGAAGAGGGCGTGCGAGTCCGGCGCGGCGGCAGGGGCAGGCCAGGTAAGGCGGACCGAGGAGCAGAGGAGTTCCAGAAGCCGGGTGGCGGCCTTGCCGAGCATGAGCCGTTGCGATGCGATGCCTGCAGGTATGCCCGCGCCGTTCAGGAATGCGGCGAGTTTCGCCAGGGCGCGGATGGTGATGCCGGGCTGGACCTCCTGCCGTAGCCGTGCCCGAACCGGCTCCGCCTCGGTGCCGAAGGCCGAGAGATCGCGGCAGAGGGACTCGACCCGGTCAAGGGCGCCGGCGGCGGTATCGGCAGGAAGGTCGTCGGCCCCGAAGATGGCGCCCGTCACGCCGGCACAGGACATCTTAAGGACATAGGGAACTGCGTGCGGCAGATCGAGCATCCGGAAGAGTTCGTCCCTAATCCGCTCTCCGGCCACGGTGGCCAGGAGCGGTGCATGATCGGGGATAAGCGCCAGGGTTGCGGCGTGGATCTCGAAGTCGAGATGGGCGGCAAAACGGTAGGCACGCACGATCCTGAGCGGATCGGCGGCAAAGGCTCCGGCAGAGCAGGCACGGATGACGCGCTGCGCCAAGTCGGCGGCTCCGCCCAGCGGGTCCAGCAGGTCGCCCGAACCACAGGACACGGCAAGGGCGTTGATGGTGAAGTCGCGCAGGGCAAGGTCGGCAGCGATGGTTCCGCCCTGGAGGGGAGCGAAGTCGCAGCTGGCGCCCTCCCCTTTCAGTACAACGCGGGCATGGCCCCGCTCTTCGTCGAGCGGGAAGAAGCTGCCGCCGATCCGGGCGGCAACGGCCCGGGGCAGGTCTTCCCCGCCGGGGCCGACCACGATGTCGATGTCATTTGATGGCCTCGCCAGCAGGGCATCGCGGACGCACCCACCCACAAACCACGCACCGAAGCCTCCGTGACGGGCAAGGGATGCAATAAGGGAGGGCAATGGCGCGGAAATGAACGAAAGGAGGCGGTGGTCCATGATTCGAGCTTACCGCCCGACCGGGGCGGAGGCAACAAAAAAGCCCGCGCAAGGCGGGCTTTCACGTAGCGAATGTGCGGAGTCCGTCAGGCGGTGACCCCGTTGCGCATGCTGATGAGCATCTTTTCCGCCACATCCCGGGCGCTGACATTGTACTCGCCCGCTGCGATCTGCTTTTTAAGTTCTTCCACCTTTTCGACCCTGACGTCGGGCATGGTACGCAGGGTAGCATTGGCCTTGACGAGCCGTTCCGCATTACGGGAAAGGTCGACCGTATCGGTCGCCTGACCGCCGGCGGCGCCCGTTTTGCGCGCATCGGCACCCGAAGCTGCCTGGGACGTCTCGCCCTTGACTTGGTTAACGGTCGTTACAGGGGGATTGGTATCAATTTTCATGGCGCACATACCTCCCTCGCCTCCATTCATGCTTTTGATTACTATATCGGCATGCCTCCAAAAAATCTTTAGAAAAAAATGACACGGCCCAAAAAATTTTTTCCCGAAAATGCCATTTTTGCGTCAATTCGCCGACACATCTTGATCCCCGTAGCCGGTGAGCTCAACATAACCTGACCCGGCAATCCCTTTACCGGTGTTGCTTCGCACCTCCACGGCACCTTCCCAGTAGCGGACGGTGGTGAATAGCTCCTGATCCGTCAGGCGCGGCACAATATCCAGATCAATCCCCTCGGCAGGGACGCAAAGACGCCAGCGCGAGGGGTAACGGGCTCCACCTGCAGGACTGGACCACCAGGACAGGGTTTCGAGTGTTGCGGCAGCGGCCGCCAGGTGCCGGTAGGAGCCGTCGGCGGCCACAATGGTGCCGGCGCTGGCCGGGTCGGTGGTCCCGTCCCGGCGCCGGAGTCGATAGTACATGAGATCGCGGCCGTCGCTCAGGTGGAGGGCGAACCAGTCCCAGCCGGCCTGGTCCGGGGCGAGGACGCTGGTACTCCACTCCCGGTCGAGCCAGGAAAGACCCGAGACGGTGAAGGTCATGCCGCCGGCACGAATGGTGCCGGATGTCTCCATGCGGGGCAGCGAATAGTAATAGGAGGCGTTGCCCGGCTCCCCCCCTTTGCGGCTGAGCCCCCCTGCCCCGTTGAGGACCTCCGGCTTCACGGCCCGCAGGGTCAGGTCGATCCCCCAGTCTCCCCCGTTGCCCGTGAGCCGCACGGCCCAGGGGCGGGCCGCCACTTCCACGGCCTGCCAGTCTTCGAGCCATACGCGCAGGGGGCGGCCGCCGGCACCGGCGAGCCCCAGTGCTTCACGGCTCAGGCGCTCGGCATGCCGGAAACGCCTGCCCGCCACGTCGGTGAGGGCGAGGTGGGCCATCCAGACCTCTCCGGCACCCCAGCGCGAGTCCCGCGCCACGGGCCGGGGCCGGAGCGCCACCCGGAAAAAGGTGAGCTGGTACCCGAACGATCGGCCCGCGGCATCGGCCAGATTGCCGGTGAAGTACCACCACTCGTTGCGAAAACCGTCATGGGGGCCGTGATCGGCCGGAAAACTGAAGCGGCGGGGCTCCAGGGCCCGGAGAAAGCCGTCGGGAGAAGCGCCGCCCAGAGCCCGCGCCACGGAGAGCCGGGCCGGCGCCGGTTCGGGCCGCTGCTGCCGGAGAACCTGCGTCAGCCCGACCGCCAGGACGATCAAGACGATACCTGCAACCAGAAACCTGGCGGGAGCGCCCATGCTACTCATCCTCCTTGAAGGCAAGGGCCGGGGGGATGCGGGCGGTGATGAGGGCGGGCACGATCCCCGCCACGATCGCGGCGCCGACCGCCAGCACGATGGCCTGCCAGAAGATCGACGGGGACAGGGAGAATTCCATTGTCCAGCCGAAGGACCGGCGGTTAACGGCAAAGATGAGGACAGCGGCCTGAAGGATGCCGAGCGGCAGCGACAGAAGCCCCGCCGTGAGCCCCACGAGCCCGGTTTCCCCGCAGACCACCCCCCAGAGTTCGGCCGGGGTGAGTCCCATGGCCCGCAGCACGGCCAGTTCACGCGCCCGCTCCACCTGCATGGCCATGAGGGCCGAAAGGATGCCGACCACGGCCACCACCACGGTCAGCAGACGCAGAACGCCGGTGATGACGAAGGTCCGGTCGAACACCGCCACGGATGCCTCATACAACTCGCGGCTGGAAATAATGCTGACCCGGGCGCTGCCGCTGCAGGCGCGGGCCGCCTCGGTCAGCTGCGCTGCGGAGACGCCCGGCGTCGCATACAACCCCATGCCGTCCACGCTCCGGTCGTCCCAGTAGCGGTTGAAGGCGCCCCGGTCCATGGCCACGAAACCGCTGTCCGAGCCGTAATCGTAGAACACGCCGGCCACGGTGAAGTCCCGCTCGCCCCGGTCGGTCCGCAGCCGCACGGCATCGCCGAGTCCGAGACGGTGACGGAAGGCAAAGGGTTCGGACACGATGATCCCATCGCCGCTGCTGAAGGACTGCCAGGCCCGGTCCGGCGTTCCCTGCTTGAGGCGAAAACCGTCAAAGGTACGCCGGGGGATGCCGAGCACCAGCAGATCGGTCTCCCCTCCGGCCGACTGGATGGTGATCCTCCGGGTGGTACTGACCGCGGCTGCGCCAGGAACCAAACGGAGCCGCTCCACCAGGGCCGGATCCAGCGGCGGTTTACCGCGCCCCGTGCCGGTGCCGGCGGTGGTCACGTAGATGTCGGCCTTGAGCCTCCCAGCCAGCCATTGCTGCACGGTGTGGCGGAAGCTGTCCACCATGATCCCCACGCCAATAGTGGCCGACACCGCCACCACCAGGGCAGCCGTTGCCACGCCGGTGCGGGAGAGAGAAACAACGACGCCCCGGGCGGCCATGCGGCCCAGGTTGCCGAAGAGCAGCCCCATGGGCGGTTTCATGGCGCGGGACACCAGGACCGTGCCGAAAGGAACCGTCAGGGCATAGCCGAGGATGAGCGCGAAAAGCCCCGTGAACCCCGCCGCGAGCCCGCCGAATCCCGTTGCCAGGAGCAGTGCGCCCCCGAGCATGGCCACCAGCCCGGCAAGGGCCGCACGCGGTACGTGCCGACGGGTACGGGCCTCGATGAATGAGCGGGACAGGACGGCGCGCGGCGGCGCAGCAGTCGCCTCCAGGGCGGGCGGAACCGCTGCCGCCACAGTGGCCGCGATGCCCAGGAGACACCCCTTGGCCAGGGTTGCCGCCGAAAGCGCGACCTGCTGCACCTCCAGTACAAAGTAGAGGTCATTGATGGTGCGGGTGACGAGGCGGGTGAGCACCTCTCCCAGGGCGAGGCCGAGGGCTATCCCCGCGGCCGTGCCGATGAGGCCGGTCAGCAGGGCTTCGACGCAGACCTGGCCGAAGATTTCCCTGCGGGTGACCCCCATGGCCCGCATGAGCCCAATCAGGCGCCGCCGGCGGACCACGGCAAAAGTGGTGGCGTTGTAGATGAGGAACATCCCCACCAGCAGGGCCAGGAAACTGAGGGCGGTGAGGTTGAGGCGGAACGCCCGGGTCATCCGGTCCATGGCCCCGGCCCGGGCACCGGCCGGGATGAGCGTGGCCCCCGGAGGCAGGGCGCCCACCCCTTTCCCGTCGGCCAGGATCAGGTCGATGCGGGAGAGCCGCCCCGCCATGCCCAGGAGTTCCTGGGCCGTGGCAATGTCGGTCACCAGCACCGATGCCAGCCCCTGGCGGGCCAGCTCATCGCCGGCCTCCAGATAGCCGGCCAGCACCACGGAACGGGAAACGCCACCCACGTCGAGCCGGAGAGGCTTGCCCACTGCCGCGCCGACACGTTCCGCCGTCTCCCGCAGGATCAGGCCCGTTGCCGGCGTTCCCATGAGGGCCCTCAGGTCGACGCTGCCCCCGACCGGGGCGGTATGGGAGCGAAAGGGCGCCTCGGCGAGGGGATCGATGCCGATCAGGTGAAGAGTGGTGCCGGGACGGCCCGTGACCGAGACCACTCCCTCCACCACCGGAGCTGCCGGCCGGACCCCGCGCTCGACACGGATAATGCGGTAAAGATCCTCGTCGAGCCCCCGGGGCCCGCCCACGATCTGATGGCTGGCCTTCCCCGCCGCGGCCTCGGCGGCCAACTGAAAGGCCCGGTGCGCACTCTCGTTGGCCACGTCCACGGCAGTGACCACCGCCACCCCCAGGGCCACGCCGATGACCGACAGGAAGGCGAGCAGCGGGTGGCGCAGCAGGTGTCGTGCGCCGGCGCGCCATAGAATCATGGCGGCGCCCCCCCGGCCATTCTCTCCTCCAGCAGGCCGTCGCGGATACAGACCACCCGGTCGGCGAGGCGCGCCACCTCGTCGCTGTGGGTCACCATCACGAGCGTTGTGCCCCAGCGCCGGACCAGTTCCTCGAAGAGCGCCAGAACCTGCGCCCCGCTCTCGGCATCCAGGTTGCCGGTCGGCTCATCGGCCAGCACCAGTGACGGCTGATGGACGAGCGCCCTGGCCACGGCCACCCGCTGCTGTTCGCCACCGGACAACCGGTCCGGATAGCCTGCGGCCCGGTCGCCGAGCCCCACGGCATCCAGCAGTTCCGCCGCCCGTGCCCGTCCCGCCCGGTCGTCAGCGCCTGCCAGTTCCAGGGGGAGCAGCAGGTTCTCCAGCACCGTCAGGGTGGGAATCAGGTTGTAAAACTGGAATACAAAGCCGATCCGGTTCCGGCGGAACAGAGTCCGCTCCCGCTCGGTCATCCGGTTGAGCGGAAGGCCGTCCACCCTTACCTCGCCCCGGTCGGGCAGGTCGATGCCGGCCATGAGGTTCAGGAGCGTGGACTTGCCCGAGCCGCTGCGCCCCAGGAGCGCCAGCCACTCCCCGCGCGCAATCCCGAGCTCGGCTCCGCGCAGGACCATCCGCTCCCGGTCGCCCTCCCGAAAGCTCTTGTGGATGTGGTCAAGCAGAACAAGATGGCCCATGAAAAACGCTCCGGGTGCAGGTAGTTTCGAAGATAATAGCACAGGGTGTAAACGGCTCAATTATTGTATATCAATATCAACTCACCCGTTGACGCAATCATGCAGAACCGCTAGAGTGGAGCGATGCTACCGATGGCCGACGACAAGAAACATACCCAGCCCGAGACTACGCCAGCCAGCCATTTCGCGCCGGCCGAACGTGCCTCTGACCGCCAAGTGGCGGAGATGAGCGGGCGGATTCTCGTGGACCGCGTACTCGGTGCGCTGATCGAGGCGTTGCCCGACTACATCCTCGTCCTGAACCGCGAGCGCCAGGTCGTGGCAGCCAACCAGCGGCTCCTGGAGGCCTTCGGCCTCACGGACATGGGCGCAATTCTGGGCAAACGCCCCGGCGAAGCCTTCGGCTGCATCTTCGCCTCGGACGGCCCCGGCGGGTGCGGCACCGATCACCACTGCTCGGTCTGCGGAGCAGTCCGGTCGATCCTGGAATGCCAGGAGAACAATGCCCCCAGCTGCCATGAATGCCGCATTACCCTCAACCGCTCGGGTGGGCTTTGCCTTGACCTGGAAGTACTCTCCAATCCTGCCCAGGTGGACGGCATCCCCGTGACGGTCTGCATCATCCGCGACATCAGCGACCGCAAGCGGCGCAGCATCCTGGAGCGGGTATTTTTTCACGACGTCATCAATACGGTGGGGGGGTTGCACGGCATCGCCGCGCTACTGGCCGAAGGGAAAGGGATCTCGCCGGAGAAGGAAGCCGAGTACAAAGAATGGATGGTGCACCTGTCGAACCGTCTCATCGACGAGATCAACCACCACCGCAAGCTGCTTGCCGCCGAGAAGGGAGAATTCCGGCCCGACTTGGGCATGGTGGACGTGCAGCAACTGGCGCGCGAGGTTCAGGCCTTGTACGTGAACCACGACATCACTCAGGGACGCAGACTCGTGCTCGGTCCGCTGGCGGAACTGACCATCGTGAGCGATCTCCAGATCCTGCGGCGCATTCTCGGCAATCTGGTAAAAAACGCCCTTGAAGCGACACCCAAGGGAGGAACCGTGACCATTGCCGCGCACCAGGAAGGGGACGGGGTCAGTTTCACCGTTCACAATCCGGGCCTGATTCCGCCGGAGGTCCAGTTGCAGATCTTCCAGCGCTCTTTCAGCACCAAGGAGGGCACCGGCCGCGGTATCGGCACTTACAGCGTCCGCCTCTTCGGCGAACGCTACCTGAAGGGCACCATCACCTTCACGAGCACCGAGCACGAAGGCACCACCTTTACCGCCAGCTTCCCCAGACAGATATCCTGAGCCCGCTTACCCGAGCCGCTCTTCCAGCCGGCGGAAATATTCTCCGCGGCACCAGTTCTCCACGGCCACCATGGCCCGGAACGCGTCGGCAAAGTCCGTCTCTCCCACCGTAAAGACCCCGTGGCCATAGACCACCGCCTTGCGCGGGCCCGCGATCGCCGGCGGCACCCTCCTGGCAAGCCCGCCGGCGCCGATCTCGCCCGCCACCACCGGCGTATCGCCGAGGAACCGCACCCGGTCGCACTCCTTCCAGCAGTCGGTAATGGCGCACCCTTCTTCCGCGCACTCCATGCTCATGATCACCGCGAACTTGGGGTGGCCGTGAAGAATGGTCGCAGCGCCGGTAGCCTCGTAAATCCGCCGGTGGGCCAGAAGTTCGCTGGAGGCGGTAATGCCGAAGGTGGATGAATTGTCCGTGGGGACCGGGTCGATGCAGCCGGCCAGGGAATCCAGGCTTGCCGCGGTCTGGGAGATATAGATCACCTCGCCGGCACGGCATGAGATGTTGCCGAAGAAGGAATCCACCAGCCCCCGTTCAACCGTATAGCGCCCCACCGTGGCGATTTCGTCGAGGATCTCGTCCCGCTCCGCCAAGGGACCGGGCCGGAACGTGAGCCCTTCATGCGTAAGCGGCCGGAGCCACTGGCTGCGGAACGCGGCAAAGGCCTCCGCCTCCCCCGGCAGGATGAAGCCGTGGTGAAGCACATCCTGGAGATACTTCACGAAGGTCGAGTGAAATACCGAGGAGTAGTTGATATAGGCCTGCTCCACGGTAAGGGCACCGCTGGCCACGATCCCCACCCCTTCCACGACCACTCCCTTGCGGCTGCCGAGGAGGCGGGCGATAACGGGGGCGGGATCGGCGCCAAGGTCGCTGCGGCGCAAAAAGGGGATATCGTGCAGAAAGGTCCGGGTTTCCGTGTCGCGGGGCACGATGCACGACTCCCCGGCCCGGGCGCGGGCCACCAGGAAATCGGCAAAGGGGAGCGACGGGCGGGCCACCACCATGCCGAGGCAGGTGAGCCGGGACAGGACGTCTCCGGCAAGCCGGGCCAGGTCAGGGGCACCCTCGGCAATGAGGACGTCGTCCTGGGCTGCGATGGCTATGCCTTGGGCAAGGGCCGAGCGGTCGGCAATGAGTTTGTTCGTGTAGACAGATACCTGGTCGCGCATATACTTACCCACTTATTCCATTGCTGGCCGACAACCTATGTCGGCCAGCAAAAAATTGCTATTCAACAACCAGATAGATAAGCATTGTTCACGTATCGACTCAGGTCGCCAAGGCAATCAGGGTTGCGTAAGCAGAAAGTCCGGATCAGCAAAGGTCCCTGCCGGCGTGAGCCCCCGAATCCGGTAGTACTTCTGAAGCTCCTCGCCGAACCGGGCACGGTCGATGGGGGGAATGTCGACCCCTTCGCCACTGGAGCCGGGCTCCGCAAAAAACCTCGCGGGCAGACAATCATCCTTCACATCAAATCCGTTCGCACAGTTATAGAACCGTTCAGTGAGACAGATCCGCCGCCCGATCTCCTTGAGGGACTGGGGCGTGTACTCGATGCCGGTTGCGGCGGAGAGCAGTTCGGCATATTCTTCCAGCGTTGCGCCGAAAAAGGAGAACTTGCAGGCCACCAGGGAGTCGATGGCGGCATTGGTGTCTTCGGCAATGGCAATGATCCGCGCCTTGCCCGAAAACGAGAAACGGTCGGTGGCCACGGGCTTGCGCAGAATCTCGTGGGAGATGGGATAGGCCCTCAGGTGACACCCCCCGCGATTGCTCGTACAGTAGGCAAGGGCCATGCCGTAGGCGCCGCGGGGGTCATATGCCGGTAACTCCAGCCCCTTGACCTCCATGGACAGATCGGGGCGGCCCAGTGCCCGGGCCGCGCGCCGCGACCCCAGGGAAAGCAGCTCCCCATCACCCCGGCGCAATGCCGTGTCGACCAGCAGCCGCTGCACCTCCTCCCCGCCGGGGAAGCGGCCCCGGACCTCGCCCCAGGCCGAAAGCGTTGCAGCTGCGGAAATGGTGTCCATGCCCAGCTCGTTGCACAGGGTATTGGACTTGACGATGGCGTCGAGGCTCGCGATGCCGTTCAACGCCCCAAAATGGGAAACCGTCTCGTATTCAGGGAGATGCTCGCCCCGGGGCGTACTCTTCTTGCACTGGATGGGACAGCCGTAACAGCCGTCCTTTTTCGCCTGATAGGCGCTCCGGATGGCCGGGCCCGAGTAGTTTGCCGATCCCTCGAAGACCGTATGGCGGAAGTTTTCCGTTGGGGCCATGCGCCGCTGGCGCATGAGGTCCACCAGGGCCGGGGTGCCGTACTCGGCAATGCCCAGTTCGCCAAAGATGACGGGCGAGGCCCGGAACAGGCGCATCACGTCCTGCCGCGCCCGGTCGAACCGCTCCCGATCCGCAACCGCCACGGGAATATCGCCGTTCACCACGACCGCCTTGAGCCCCTTGGCCCCCATGACCGCGCCAAGCCCTCCCCGCCCTACCGAATTGCCTTCGCCCATCATGATATTGGCAAAAAGAACCCCGTTCTCGCCGGCAGGTCCGATGGCGGCCACACTGCCCCGACCCGACAGGGCCGCAACGGTTTCAGGCACCGTCCTGCCCCAAAGCTCGGGCACGTCCACAAACTCGACCCCATCTGCCGTCACGACCAAGGCCACCGGCGTCTCGCTCCGGCCGGACAGACGCAGAGCATCCACACCGGCGCCTTTGAGGCGCCAGGCGAACCGGCCGCCGGCGGAACAATCGTAAATGGTGCCGGTCAGGGGGGAGCGGGACACCACCGTGAGCCGGGCCGCCGTGGGCGCAGGGGTACCGCACAGGGGTCCCACGGCGAAGATGAGCGGCATGTCCGGGTCAAAGGGGTCAAGGGTATGGAAACCGCGCATGAGACGGACCCCGAGCCCTCTCCCTCCCAGATAGGCATGCAGGAGTTCAGTCGACAGATCCTCGCGCCATGCTGCGCGGGACGCCAGATCAATATTCAGTATCGTGCCGGCCCAGCCAAACATATACTTACCCACTTATTACAGCGTCAAAGATTTAATAATCTTAGTCAGATGCATCATCTGGCTCCTACGCTCAGACAAAGAGCGGCAGAGTCACCAGGGCGCCATAGGTGTCGACCAGATAGTCGGCGTCGGCAATCTCGCTCAGTTCGCCATATCCCCAGGTACACCCCACGGTGGTCACGCCCGCCCCTTTGCCGGCGGCCACGTCATTGATACTGTCGCCGATGATGACGGCCCGTTCCCGAGGCACGCCGAAGTCCGCCAACAGCTTCAGTACAGGCTCCGGCGAAGGCTTGCGCGCGGGAAGCGAGTCCGCCCCCATGATTTCCTCGAACCACTGCTCGGCCCCCAGGGCAACAAGCACGCTGCGGCAGAGATCGACGTTCTTGTTGGAGATGACCGCCATCCGTTTTCCCTGCGCGCGAAACCGGGCCAGCGCCTCCAGAGCACCCGGATAGAAGGCCGTGCGCACCGCGATGTGTTCCCGGTTGTAGTCGAGAAACAACTCCAGCCCCCGCTCAATCTCAGTCGCGGTTGCGCCGTGCATGGCGCGTTCCACCAGCCGCCGCGCCCCCTGCCCAACCATGGTGCGAACGGCATCGCGGGTAAGACGTTCCCGTCCCAGGGCGGAGAGCATATGGTTCACGGCATCGGTGAGATCGTCGAGAGAATCGATGAGGGTTCCGTCAAGATCGAAGATGATAAGATCGATTGAAGGGGGCACGGCCGGACTCCGTCCTGTGATATCAGTTCAACACCTGACTATAATTGGTTTCAGTACCCCACCGCAACAGAAAAGCCCGTCCGTAGCCGGACGGGCTTCGCAACGCCACGCGCACTCTCCGTCAGTACTCCTTGAGGTTGCTGAATTCGCCCCAGGCCAGATAGGTCTTGGGTTCTTGAATGAACGAGTAGATATTTTCAACAATGCTCAGGTGCCTCCGCTCCTCGTCGGCGAGCTTGAGCAGAATGGCGCGCATATCCTCCCGCTCCGCCTTGGCGGCCAGGTCCTCGTAAAACTTGATGCTTTCTTCTTCCTCCTTCACCACATGCCGGTAACCGTCCGGGTCGCGCCGCAGTTCCGCCACCAGATCACGTTTGCCGAGCAGCGGCTTGAACACGCACGAGGCATCATCCAGAGTAGTAAACTCGGTCGCGGCGACATCGGCATCGCCAAGCATGGCGACGAGTTTGTCGTAGTGCTCCTTTTCAGCCGCGGCCAGCAGCCCGAAGATACTCCTCAATTCTTCCACCGGCGCGGCAGCCGCCAGTTGGCTGTAATGGGCGGCTGCCTCTTCTTCCATCCTGAGAGCGCAGTCGATGAGATTCATATTCAAGCCCCCTTTCCTTGGAGTGACTATTGGTACCCCTATTGAAAGGATACCAGATTACTCCGTTTTTTTCACGGGGGCCGAACGGGAAAGATGGGCCGGCATATGCAAAGGGCGCCGTTGCCGGCGCCCTTTGCGGTGCATCTATTCCCACTCGATGGTGGCGGGAGGCTTACTGGAGATGTCGTACACGACCCGGTTGATCCCCTTGACCTCGTTTATGATCCGGCCCGAGATGCGGGCCATGTCCTCATAGGGCAAGGGGTACCAGCCCGCGGTCATGAAGTCCTTGGTCTCCACGGCCCGCAGAGCGATCACGTACTCGTAGGTCCGGCCGTCCCCCATTACCCCCACGCTCTTGACGGGGAGGAAGACGGCAAAGGCCTGGCTGATCTTGTCATAGTGGCCTGCGGCGTAGAGCTCCTCGATATAGATGGCGTCGGCCCGGCGCAGGATGTCGGCGTACTCTTTCTTCACCTCGCCCAGAATCCTGACCCCCAGCCCCGGACCCGGGAAGGGATGGCGCCAGACCATCTGGCGGGGCAGCCCCAGCTCCTCGCCGATGGCCCGCACCTCGTCCTTGAACAGCTCCCGCAGGGGTTCGAGGAGCTTGAGCTTCATGTACTCGGGAAGCCCGCCCACGTTGTGATGGCTCTTGATGTTGTGGGCCTTGCCGGTTTTGGCCCCGGCGCTCTCGATGACATCCGGGTAGATGGTTCCCTGGGCCAGCCAGGTGGCACCCTCAATGCGGCTCGACTCCTCTTCGAAGATCTCCACGAAAAGATTGCCGATGATCTTGCGCTTTTTCTCCGGGTCTGCCTCACCGGCCAGGGCGGTCAGGAACCGCTGCTCGGCATCGACCCGGATCACCTTGACGCCTAGGTTCTCGGCAAAGGTGGCCATCACCTGGTCACCCTCGGCGAGGCGCAGCAGGCCGTTGTCCACGAAGACGCAGGTGAGCTGGTCGCCGATGGCCCGATGGATGAGGGCCGCCGCCACCGATGAATCGACGCCGCCCGAAAGCCCGAGGATGACCCGCTCCCGACCCACCTGGGCCCGGATACGGTTCACGGCGTCCTCGATGATGTGCCCGGGGGTCCACTGGCCGGTGCAGCCGCAGATCTTGCGGACAAAGGTATCGATGAGGATCTCGCCCCGGGGCGTGTGATTTACCTCCGGGTGGAACTGGACACCGTAAAGGTTGCGCGCCCTGTCCTGGATGGCACAGACCGGCGCGTTGGCCGTCTCCGCCACCACCTGGAACCCTTGGGGCATCCGGGAGACATGGTCGCCGTGGCTCATCCAGACCGGGCTTTTCCCTTCTACGAAGAACCCTTCGAAAAGAGGGCCGGGAGTCCCTGCGGCCAGGAGGTCTGCGTGGCCGAACTCGCGCTTGCCCGCGGGTACCACCTCGCCGCCGAAGTGGCGGCTCATGAGCTGCATGCCGTAGCAGATGCCGAGCACCGGCACACCCAGATCAAACAGCGCCTCTTCCACAGCCGGCGCCCCCTCTTCGTAGACCGACTTGGGCCCCCCCGAGAGGATGATTCCCTTGGGCGCGAAGGCGCGGATGGCTTCCAGCCCCATATCAAAGGGGTGAAGCTCGCAGTAGACGTGAGCCTCGCGCACCCGCCGGGCAATAAGCTGGGTGTACTGGGAGCCGAAGTCCAGGATCAGGATTTTTTCAGCATGGATATCGGTGCTCATCGGACGTTCTCGACCCGGTAGTTCGGGGCCTCCTTGGTGATCATGACGTCATGGACGTGGGATTCCTTGAGGCCCGCGCCGGTGATCCGGACGAAGTGTCCCTTTTCCTGGAGCTCCCGTACGGTGCGGCAGCCGGTGTACCCCATGCCGGCCCGCAGTCCGCCCATGAGCTGATGGACGTTGGCGGAGAGCGGACCCCGCAGCGGCACCATCCCCTCGATCCCCTCGGGAACGAGCTTCACTTCGCTTTCCACGTCGCTCTGGAAGTAGCGGTCCTTGCTCCCCTGCTTCATGGCGCCGATGGAGCCCATGCCGCGGTAGCTCTTGTAGGCCCGGCCCTGGTAGAGGATGGTGTCGCCGGGCGACTCCTCGGTGCCGGCAAAGAGGGAGCCGATCATGATGACATCGGCACCGGCGGCCACTGCCTTGGTCACGTCGCCGGAGTACTTGACGCCGCCATCCGCGATGAGGGGGACGTCATACTTGCGGGCAACCTTGGCGCACTGGGCGATGGCGCTGATCTGGGGCACTCCGACGCCGGCCACCACGCGGGTGGTGCAGATGGAACCCGGTCCGATGCCCACTTTGATGGCATCAACCCCGGCCTTGATGAGCGCTTCGGCAGCCTCGGCAGTGGCGATATTGCCGGCGATGAGCTCGACCCCGGGAAAGTTCGCCTTGACGGTCCGGATGGCGTCGAGGACCCCCTGAGAGTGACCATGGGCCGTGTCCACCACGATAACGTCGACCCCGGCCTTGACCAGGGCGTCCACCCGGGCCTCCATGTCGCCGGAGGGGCCGACGGCGGCGCCGACCCGCAGGCGACCCAGGGCATCCTTGCAGGCATTGGGGTATTTTCTGACCTTCTCGATATCCTTGATGGTGATAAGTCCCTTCAGGTTCTTCTCCTCATCCACCACCAGCAGCTTCTCGACCCGGGTATGTTTGAGGTGTTCCTTGGCTTCTTCAAGGGTGGTGCCGACCGCTACGGTCACGAGCCGGCGTTTGGTCATGCGGGCGGAAATGGGAAGGTCCAGGTTGGTTTCGAAACGGAGGTCGCGGTTGGTGAGGATGCCGACCAACTTGCCCTTGGAGTTGGTGACGGGTACGCCGGAAATCCGGTATTTCTCCATGATGGCCAGGGCCTCGTGGATTTTCTGATTGGGCCGCATGGTGATGGGGTCCACGATCATGCCGGACTCGCTCTTCTTGACCTTGTCCACCTCCATTGCCTGCTCTTCGATGGTGAGGTTCTTGTGGATAATGCCGAGTCCCCCCTCGCGGGCCATGCAGATGGCGGTCCGCGCCTCGGTGACCGTGTCCATGGCTGCCGAAACGAGGGGAATGTTGAGGGAAACGTTCCTGGTCAGACGGGTGTTGAGGGAGACATCGCGGGGAAGGACCTGAGAGTGGGCGGGAACGAGCAGAACGTCGTCGAACGTCAGACCTTCCGGAATCAATTCATCTAACATCGCGGACTCCTTTTAGTGGTGGGTCTCAAAGTATTAACCGAAAAGAATAGTGGAGGGACAAGGATGAGTCAAGGGTAAAAACCGGGGCCGGAGAGTATACGTTCCCCGGCCCCGGTCCATGGTGCGCGGTCAGCGGGGGGTGAAGTCGCCCGCCATCCCCGGCAAGGCCGCCACGATCAGCCTGACTGCCTGAGCAAGATCGGAAAGGGAAATCACCTCCACCGGCGTATGCATGTAGCGGAGCGGCAGCTTGACCAGGGCGGTGGCGACGCCGCCGCGGGAGATCTGCATGACGTTGGCATCGGTACCGGAGGCACGGGGGATACCCGTATACTGGACAGCGATCTCCTCACGCTCCGCCGTTGAGGAAAGCAGATCAAAGAGAGGCGGATTGATATTGGCCCCGCGGGGCAGGATCGGCCCCTTGCCGAGCTTGACCTCGCCGTTGTGCTTCTTCTCCACGTCGGGCTGATCAGTGGCGAAGTCCACCTCGACGCAGATACCCACGTGGGGATTGACGCTGTAGGCGCTGGTGGCGCCGCCGCGCAGCCCGATCTCTTCCTGTACCGACGAGACGCCGTACAGATCAACCGGCAGTTTCACCCCCGATCCGGCCACGGTCCGGAGCACCTCGGCCACCACGAAGCTGCCGGCCTTGTCGTCGAACGCCCGGCAGGCGACCCGGTCGCCCAGCAGGCGTTCGAAGCCGGCGGCAAAGGTGACCGGGTCACCCACGCGCACATAATCCAGTGCCTCCTTCTTGTCGGCAGCGCCGATGTCGATGTACTGGGCGTCGAGGCGAACCACCTTCCGCCGGTCTTCCTCGTCCATCAAATGGATCGGCTTCTTGCCGATGACGCCTGCCACCTCGCCCTTGGCCGTGTGGATGCGAACCCGCTTCCCCGGCGTCAGGTGGGCGTCCACCCCGCCGATCGGCGCAAAATAGATGAAGCCGTTGTCGTCAATGTACTTGACCTGAAAGCCTATCTCATCCGAGTGGCCGACCACCATCACCCGCGGCAGGTTCTCCCCCCCGCCGCGAATGAGACCGATCACGTTGCCCATGACATCGGTCCTCACCTCCGCGAAAGGCGCTATGTAGTCGCGAAACACCCGTTGGGCCGGCTGCTCGTAGCCGGAAGGGCTGGGGGCCTCCACAAGTTTTTTGAAAAATTCCAGAGATTCCGGACGCATGAAAGAATCCTCCACGATAGCGGGTCAGGGGCACGGGCCACGGCCTGCCGGCCGTTGCCCGGATCTCACATGGGATACTTGCCGAGATCGGCGGGATCGAGACCTTCGAGAAAATCGACGAAACGGCGCTCGTCGGCCTCCGTGAAGTGGTCGCCCATGGCGCCGGCCGGGGCGGTCGTCTCCTCCACCAGATGGCGGGGAACCATGACCGGCAGGGCATTCTTGAGGGCGAGGACAATAGCTTCCGATATGCGGACCGGCAGGCGCAGTTCCTCTTCCCCCACCATGAGCCGGACAGAGCAGATAAACTTGCCGTCCTTGCCGCCGTCAATAGAGATATCGAGCACCTCGGCCCCCAGATGGCCGAGCAATGCCGTGAGCAGGTCCTTGCGCTCCCCCGAGGAGGAGGCGTCCCGCCTGATCAGCTCTGCCACGATATAGAGGGTGTCGGTGCCGTTGATCCAGATGGGCAGCGTTACTTCGCCGCGCTCATCCTTCAGGAGCACCACCGGCATCTGGGCGATGGAGTCAAGGGCAAAGCCGTGGATGGTCATAACGATGTACATTACCGTGCGTCCCCTTTATCGGTGACGATTTCGCCCAGCAGCGAATTCTGATAGTCCTGAGTGATGGTTACCTCTGCCATGGTTCCGATGAGCGACTGGTCGGCCGCGAAGTTGACGATCCGGTTGCCGTCGATGCGACCGTAGAGCTGATCGCCCCGCTTACTCACCCCCTCCACCAGGACAAGCTGGCGGGTGCCGACAAAGCTGATGTTGCGCTCGCGCTTCATCTGCTGCTGGAGTGTCTGGAGCCGGTCGAGGCGCGACTGCTTCTCCTTCCGGCTCACCGTATCCCGGATACCGGCCGCGGCCGTTTCAGGGCGCGGCGAGTAGATGAAGGAAAAGAGATCGGCGTAGCGCACTTCCTCCATGAGCGAGATGGTTGCCTGGAAGTCCTCTTCCGTCTCACCCGGGAAGCCCACGATCATGTCTCCCGTGAACTGGATACCCGGCCGGGCTGCCTTGAGGGCCTCCACCTTTTCGAGGTACCCGGCCCGGGTGTATCCCCGGTTCATGCGCGCAAGGACCGCATCGCTCCCCGACTGGGCCGGCAGATGAATGTGGCCGCACAGCTTGGGTACCTCGGCGAAGCAGGCGATGAGCTCGGGCGAGATATCCTTCGGGTGTGACGTGGTGAAACGTATCCGTTCAAGCCCTTCCACCTCGGCAATGCGACGGATGAGTCCGGCGAACGTCAACTCTCCCTCGGTCTTGAGACCATAAGAGTTGACATTCTGCCCCAGAAGAGTCACTTCCTTGACACCCTCCGCAACGGACTTTCGCACCTCGTCAATTATGTCGGATGAACGGCGGCTTATCTCGCGTCCCCTCACATAGGGGACAATGCAGTAGGAACAAAAATTGTCACACCCCTGCATCACCGTCACAAAGCGGGTGACACCACCCTCTCCGCCTGTCTCGGGGAACAGGTCGAGCCGGGTTTCGTTGTCGATGAACCCCACCTCGGCCCGGCGCTCGCCCCGCTCGGCCGCCCGCACAATCTCCGGCAACAGGTGGAGATTGTGGGTGCCGAAGACCAGATCGAGCCAGGGAACCTTCTGCAGCAGGCGCTCTCCCTCCTGCTGGGCCACACACCCCCCCACGCCGAGCAGGAATCCCTTCTTCCTGCTCCGGGCGCCCTTGAACCGGCCAAGGTGCCCGTATACTTTCTGCTCGGCCTTGGCCCTCACGCTGCACGTGTTAAGAATGACCAAGTCGGCCCGTTCCGGATCGTCGGTGGGGAGATACCCCTCATCTTTTAGGAGCGTCGCGATTTTTTCGGAGTCGTTGACATTCATCTGACATCCGAATGTTTCTACATACAGATACTTGTTTTCCGTCACGTAGTGCCTCTTTCCAGGTAACTCCCGCCTATAGTAAGCAATCGGGGGCTCGGACGTCAACCGCTATCGCCACCGGGCATCCGTCATGGCCGCGTTACGTGATTCTGCCAATTGACCGAGGCGATTTCGCCATGTGACGGAACCGAAACACAGGTTTTGCAACCAACATACAGAAATACAGATATTTGCATTTTATATCTTAATTGGTCTTTATATTGCATAGCTGGAATGTTTAAGTATCACGATTATGTGAATGCGATTGGCAAAACACGGGGGTCGCTTTAAAATTAACAAAATTTTATGTCAGGCCACCGCTCCCGACACGAAGGAGGTGAAGACACAGCATCAATACGGCGGACTCAAACGCATCCCCCCGCCGAAGTATCAAAGCGGTTCGCGGCACGGTAGTTCACTTTTATTGTTTTATGGGAAAGGAGAGCACATGAAGCGTATGTCCAAAAAGGTTCTGGCAGCTGCCCTTCTGCTCGGTCTCAGCCAACCGTTCTCGGTTATGGCGGCCGATACCGACCTGCAGAAGAAGATGGAAAGCCTCGAGAAAGAACTTGAGGCCCTGAAGCAGCAGATGCAGGACACCGACAAGAAGGTCGATAAGGTTGAGCAGAAGTCCCTGGGTCGCTGGCTGAACATCAGCGGGGATTACCGGTTCAGGTATGATTACCTGCACGGCAAGATCGCGGACCATTACACCTTTGACAACTTCATCGGATTCCTTGCGTCTGGCATGACCGTACCCCCCACCCTCTACGCCGGGGATAAGACCGTCAAGAACGACGCGCTCTACACCAACCGCTTCGGGCTCAATATCGACGCGAAAGCGACTCAGGACGTGACCGTTCACGCCCGCCTCCTCATGTACAAGATCAGTGGTGCCCGCGACGACTCGGCAATCCGCGGCGAAAACGGCCAGACCTACTTCTCCGACCGAGCAGGACTCTTCGACGGCACCATCGGCCATGTCCCCGGCGACGGTACCCTGGCCGTGGATCAGGTCTATGCCACCTGGAAGAATATTGCCGACCAGCCCATCTGGTTCTCCATCGGCCGGCGCCCCTCCACCGGCGGCATTCCGAGCCACCTGAAGCAGAACAAGGAAAAACCGGGCAACTCCGGCGTACCCCAGCTGCTGGTCGACTACGCCTTTGACGGCGTGACCCTCGGCTACGCCCCCGATTTCGAATCCCTCCCCGGCGCCTACATGAAACTCTGCTACGGCCGCGGCTTCGAAAACGGCATCACCGACTCCCAGGGCAACAGCATCCACGACACCGATATGGTCGGCCTCAACATCGTGCCCTACGACACCGACAACTTCAAGGCCGAGTTCCAGTACAACCGGGGCATTAACATCTTCAACAGCCCGGTCATGCTCACCGGCGGCTTTGCGGGCAGCCCGAACGGCGTCCCGAATGCGAACCTGGGCGATATCGACTGGTACGGCCTCAACTTCCTCGGCCGCGTCAAGAACGTGGGCTTCGGCAACCTCCACTGGTTCGCCTCGGGAGCCGTGAGCCACACCAACCCCACCAATGACACCGTGAAGCTCAATCTGGGCAGCGTTATCCCGGGTGTCACGGATGCCAATGGCAACTTTGATACGCAATCGGGCCTTCTCTGGACCGGACAGAAGGAAGGCAAAACCGGCTGGGCCGTCTACGTCGGCGGCCGCTACGACATCGAAGCCACCGGAACCAAGCTCGGCCTCGAATATAACCACGGCTCCAAAGACTGGATCACCTTTGCTCCGGCTGCCGACGACATGTGGACCAGCAAGGTCGGAGCCCGCGGCAACGTGTATGAAGGCTACCTGATCCAGGAACTCAAGCTCAAGCCGATCTCCAGCTACCTGAGCAAGACCTTCTTCAAACTCGGCTACCAGTACTATGACTTCGACTACACCGGCAGCAACAACTGGGTCGGCGCGCCGGTCAAGATTTCCGAACTGGCTTCATCCGTGATGAACGCCCAGATGCTGACCCCGCTCAAAAATGCCCAGAACCTCTATGCAACCTTCGAGGTACACTTCTAGGCCACAGCAGATGAACACCGGGAGGGAGGGCGCCAGCCCCCCTCCCCCAGCCCTACGGGGCACCATGCCACAGGCGGCCTGCTCCGCCAACAACAGCACAAAGGAGACGGAACAATGAAAAAAGCAGTATCGATCGTTATGGCACTCGCGCTCCTCACCATGAGCCTCGTTACCTTTAGCGGCACGGCCAGCGCCGCCGAAGTGAAGATGATCGCCACCATCAAAAAGATTGAGATGAAGGGCACCGCGGCAACGGTTACCCTGAAGGACACCAAGAGCGACAAGACCGTAACCGTTACGGTCAAGGACGAGCTTACTCTCGACAAGTTCAAGGACAAGCGGATCGTTGAGGGCGACGAAATTCGCCTGAAGTATGACGATGCAACGGGTGAGTCCAAGCTCTTCAGAAAGACCGCCGGCTGCTGATGCTCCGGGGGCGCTGGAGCCCTCTGCGGAACCGTTGCAGCCCGGGCGCCTCGGCTGCAATTTTCTTCCGTTTATCAATCGTTTTATTTAGATATATCATCTATATACATAGCCAAATAAAACGAACAACTTACGCACGAGGTATCCAATGAAGAATACGACGTTCATCGCCACCCTCATGGCGGGCGTGGCAGTGGCGGCCCTGGTACAGGCCAAGGATCATCCGGGCAAGGAATATATCCAGAAAAACGGCTACCAGGGGCCGGCAACCTGCGAGGTCTGCCATCCCGGCGCGGCAAAGGAGTTCCTGAACTCCGTGCACTGGAAGCACGCCTCGAAGGTCGACAACGTTGAGAACATTGACCCGAACCAGGAATACGGCATGAAAAACCGTATCTACACCATGTGCAACGGGAACGACATCGTCAACAACCTGAAGGAGATTCCGCCCAGCCCCGAGACGGGCAAGACCAAGTACTCGGGCTGCAACTCCTGCCACCCCGGAAATCACATCCAGGACGTGGGCAGCACCGGACTCGAAGCGGAAGCCGCAGTGGACTGCCTTGTCTGCCACTCCTCCACCTATGATCACAGCAAGCGCAAGCCCTTCAAAGACGAGAAGGGGAACGTGGTGCTCGGCCAGGATCGCAGCACCGAGGCGGCTCTTTCCATTGCTACCCCGACGGTCAAGAACTGCATGACCTGCCACGAGGCTGCAGGTGGCGGCGTGCTGGTGAAGCGCGGGTTCGCCTTCAACAAGGAGCATGATGTCCATGCGGCCAAGGGGATGGTCTGCGTCGACTGCCACAAGACGAAGAACCACAAGATCCCCACGGGCTACGATCCCAACAACTGGGCCCACGACGGCGTACGCCTCTCCTGCACCGACTGCCACACGGCAAAGCCCCACAAGGACGAGGACTACAACCGTCATACGGCGCGCATCGCCTGTCAGACCTGCCATATCCCCCGGACCGGCGGCGCCTTTGCCAAGGATTTCACGAAGTGGGAACAGCTCTCCAACAAGTTCTACGAGCCGACCACGCTCAAAAAGGAAGCCAATGAAACGGCTCCCGTTTACGCATGGTACAACCTGACCGTGGCCAACCGCCCTGACTTCATCGGGCCCAAGGGTGACCGCAAGGACGGCAAGAGCAAGATTTACCCCTTCAAGATCTTCCAGGGCAAGGCTTACTTTAACAAGAAGGACGGCCAGCTCCTGTCCATGGACTTCGCTCCGCCCATGGCAACGGGCGACACCCTCGCCGGCGTGGCATCAGCTGCCAACATCCTGGGGATCAAGGATTACGAACCGGTCCCCGGCTGGCAGACCATCTACTTCGGCAGCAACCACCAGGTGGCGCCCAAGGAGAAGGCCCTTACCTGCTATAATTGCCACGCTCCCAACGGCATTCTGAACTTCCGCGAGCTCGGCTATTCGGCCGACGAGATCAAAAAACTCACGAGCCCCGAACTCTACTTCGAGAAGATCGCAGAGAAGATGCGGGAAGAGTGGTAATCGCGACGTAATCTTCAACGTTCCCGATACAATGGGAGGTGGACCCGGTCCACCTCCTTTTTTTGTGCCCGCCGTCAGGGTACAAAAAAGCCCGCTGCCGCAGAGGCAACGGGCTCCGCTCCGTCATGCACGCACACTTCTTTCAGGTGGGGCAGGAACTCCGGTGGCACTGGTCGGTAAACAACGTATCCAGGCACGCCAGGAAGTCGCTGACCAGCCGATCCTGCACCTTGCTCCTGCTCAGGGCGACCGTTCGCTGGCGGCTGTGGCAGAACCCCTCGACCCTGTGCTGCTTCAGCCGGCCGCTTTCCAGGTATTTATTCACCAGACAGGAGGAAACGAACGCCACCCCTCCCCCGTCAAGGACCGTATCGACCGTGAGATGCAGATCGTCATAAACCACGGTGCTCCGGAACCCCTCCAGCTCCTTGCCGATGGAGGCAAGATTGAGCCTGAGCAGTTTCTTGGAACTGCAGCCGTCCTTGCGCGTGATGAGGCGTTCCTCGAAGAGCCGCTCGATCGTCACGAGTGGAGTGGGAATGCCGAGAGACGGCGCGCTCACGAAGACCAGTTCGTCCCGCGGCAGGGTCGCAGTATGGAAATCGGCCAGGTCCAGGTCTTCGCAGTGCTCGATGATGCCGATGTCGAACTCCCGTTCGGCCAACCCCTTTACCGCCTGCTCCGGGCTGTAGAACATGAACTTGAGATCGACGATGTCGGCATTGCGCAGCATGAACCGGTTGAGAACCTTGGGCATGTGGGCGATGCCGAACGATGGTGTGCAGCAGATGGAAAGGCGCTGCCTTCCGGTAAATTTCTTGAGTTCGTCCTGCAGTGTCTTCTCGATGTCGAGGATGGCCTGGGCCTTCCGTACCACGGCCTCACCCGCAGCGGTGAGCATCATGACAGGACCCGAGCGGTCCAGCAACTCGCAGCCGTAACGTTCCTCGAGGAACTTGACCCGTTGCGACACCGCAGACTGGGTAATGCACAACTCTGCGGCGGCCTTGGAAAAACTTCCTTTCTCAGCCGTCACAATGAGCGTTTTAAGATACAACGTCTCCATACTAAACCTTCCCGGGAGAAGCTTCTCCCACGCCCCTCAGGCAAAGACCAACCATAAAGAAAATTATCGACGCTGCCGCTCAACTCTCGCCAGAACTGCATGTTTTTTCGTAACTATAAGTTTTACTTATACGTTCGCCAAGAAAATGCGGGATCTAATGTGTGCTTTCAGAAATAAAACTTGCATACATGAAGACGCAATAACCTTGCCACGACAACCAACCCATGGAAGGAGGAAATAGGTGACCTAATACAATTCGATATTTTGAATAGTTAGAACTTAAGAGAACACCACACCAACGAAAGGAGCAACCATGCAAAACAAGCTGCATGGCGTGAAAGCGCTAAAAATGGCCGGAATGGTCGCGATTTCGCTGCTTGTCGGAGCCTGCGCCACCGGTAAGATCAGGGAACGGGTTCTGACCTTGCCGACCATCGAAGGCGCTTCGTACGTCGGCGACGCGGACTGTGCCCAGTGCCATGACAAGATCGCGGCACCCTTCGCCCGGAGCATTCACGGCCGGATCGCCGACTTCGAAGTGATGGGAGGAACCAGAGGATGCGAGTCATGCCACGGGGCCGCCGGCCTTCACACCACGGAAGGAGATTCCGCCAAGATTCTCTCGTTCGCAAGCCTGTCGTCGGACCAGGCCTCTGCCGTCTGCCTCAAATGCCACTCGGCCGGCACCCACATGGAGTGGGCCGGCAATGAACATGCCCTCAACGATGTGGCCTGCACCGATTGCCATAAAATCCACCAGGACAAGACGGTTGCCCCGCACAGCCTGAAAATGGCACAGCCCGAACTCTGCTATTCCTGCCATCAGGAGTATCGGGCAAAGGCCAACTTCCCTTCCCACCATCCCATCCGTGAGGGGAAAATGACCTGCACGAGCTGTCACGAAGCCCACGGTTCCGGCCAGAAGAACCTGAAGACCGAGGAGCGGGTGAACGACCTCTGCCTCAACTGTCACAGCCGCTACCAGGGGCCCTTTGTCTTCGAGCATGCGCCGGTCCAGGAAGACTGTACCATCTGTCATGACGCACACGGCACCGTAGCCAACAACCTGCTTCGCCAGAACGAGCCCTTCCTCTGCCTCCAGTGCCACGAGAGCCACTTCCACATCACCCGCGAAGGAGCCACGATCCCGGCGGGTAACGTCGCCCTTGACGCCAACAAGGACGGGGGCACCACTTACCCTGCCGGCCAGACGATCAACTCATCCAACAGCGTAACCATGCCGAACAATCTCGGCGCCGAAAGCTGGCGGATGGCCTTCGGCACCAAGTGCAGCGTATGCCACACCCAGGTGCACGGCAGTGACCTTCCTTCCCAGACCGCACCCACGGTGAACAGCACCGGCACCAGGGGATGGCCGTCCGGCGGCAAGGGATTGACCCGCTAACAATTTCCAGAGAAAGGAGCTTCTATGCGACATATCGGTAAATGGCTCATGCCGTTGCCCGTACTGATCCTCTGCGCCCCGCCCGCTCTCCTTGCCGAGGAAGGCCACAAGCCCTTCTCGGCCACCATGGAAACGGGTGGAGCGGGACTTGCGGTCTCCGACGACATCAGCCGGGTGAACGAATATTCCTCCATCAGGACCGAGCCCGGCATCAACCCCTACGGCAAGCTCGACATCCGCGTCGACAAGGGCGGGGTCGAACTGGACCTCAACAGCCGCTACCTGGATTCCCGCGACCAGGCCCACGGCGCGCGGATTGACGTAAAGCGGTTCTTCAAGAGCAGTTTCAGCTACGATGCCTTCCAGCACTGGCTCGACCATGACAAACTCCAGTATCTGGATGCCTCGATCCCGGCTGCACCGGTGGCGGGCGCGTTCGATACCACCGGAGCCATCCTCGGCGTGCCCACCGCTACCGGCACCACAAATCTTTACGCGTACACCGCCAACCCGATCGGACCGAACTTCGCGCCCAACTTCCTCGTTACGCGCAGATCCGACGGGGCTCGCTTCGTAACCAACGTGGCGCCGTCCGACACGGCAACCTATGCCGTTCAGCAACTCGGCCGGGCATCACTGTACGGCGAGGATATGGTTCCGAACCAGGACTTTTCCATCGTGCGGCGGGAGTGGAAGAGCAATTCCGACTTCACCATCCCCCAACTGCCCAATCTCACCTTTCACTTCGGTTTCCGGGAGGAGACCCGTGAAGGGTGGGAGCAATCCATCGGCATGAGCAAGTGCACCTCGTGCCACATTACCGGCCAAAGCAAGCAGATCAGCGAAAGCACCCGCGATCTGACCGCGGGGGTGACCGGCAAATTCGGCCTCCTGACCATGAACTACACCTATCTGAACCGCCAGTTCCGCGAAAACGGCGCCGATCCGGTCCGCCGCTACGACCCGGCCCTCTCGCCAGGAGCAGCGCTGCCCGCAAACTACTATACCGGGGCAAACTCCCCCCCCACCTTCGACAACCGGATGCTCTACGATTACCGGGACGGCTACCTGCCCTACGACGTGACCCCGGACTCCAACAAGGACAGCCACGTTGTCAAAGCCAAGGTTGATCTTCCCCGTGACACCACGGTCTTTGCCAGCTACGTGAAAGCAACGGTGGACAGCGACAAAACGGACGATCCCGGCTACTTCACCCTGGACAAGAAGACCCTAGAATCCGAGTACGACGCCTGGAGCGGCAAGGTCAGCACCACTCTCTGGAAACGACTGACCCTCACCCTTCGGGGCAAGCTGGAAAAACTCCAGGATGACGACGTGGCAATAACCTACACGCCCATCGCCTACAACGACGGCAATGCCGCCAATGACATCTTCGGCTTCCCCGGCGCCACGGCTTCGGACATCCTGATGCTGCAAACCATCAACCGCCACTCCAGCGCATCGCGCGACGTGGCGACCCTGGGGCTCGACTCGGTCTACCGCCTGGCGAAGCGAACCACCCTCCGCCTCTCCTACGAGTTCAAAAACGAGGATCGCGACGACGCCTTCTTCGGCACAACCAAGACGCACACCGTCAAGGCAGCCCTCAACGCCAGGCCCACCAACACCCTTTCGGCTCGGGCGAGCTACACCTTCAAGGCCATCGAAAATCCCTTCCAGAACCCGACCGCCGGGCTGGTCCCCTTCACCCAGTCGGCCAGCGGCTACGGCTACGGCTACCTGGTGGGCAACGGCCCCACCTACGGCGTTGAGTTCTACGACCGCAGAACTGCCGACCTGACCAATCGCCCCGACACGGTCCACGAGGGAAGTCTCTCCACCACCTGGTCCCCCTCGCCGCGCTTCTCCGCCACGGCCTTCGTGCGGGTGAAGAATGAAAGTAATGATCTGAACAAAACCACCTGGAAACAGGAGACTTACGTGCCGGGCGTATCGCTCTGGTACGCCCCCTCGGACAAGGTGAGCATGACCCTGGCATACACCTATCTCAAGCAGACGACCGAGAATTCAATGTGCCAGGGGCTATACGACGGCTGAGCGGGCATCATCGTATCGGGCCAGTTTGGCTCGACCTGTGACGAATACCAGTACGACACCGACGTCCACACGGTATCGCTCACCACAAACTATGACGCAACCGAGAAGCTCAAGCTGTTCGCCAATGCCATGTACAACGACGCCGAAGCCCGCATGAACGGCCTCTATTTCCCCTCGTTCGCGGAACTCGGCTACACGGACCCGGTCCTCACCTCCGCATTCTACGGTCTGGAGAACCTGCCGCGCATCCAGGAGTATTCCGACCTCCGCTACCGGCAGATCGACCTGAGCGCCGGGGGAACGTACCAGTTCACCCCCAATCTTTTCATGACCGCCCAGGCCGGATTCCAGCAGTTCATGGACGATGCCCCCTATGTCTACGGGGACCAGGACGGCATCGCCTACACCGGGTCGGTCGGAATCGGTTATAAGTTCTAGATCGGCGTGCCCTTCAGGGGCCTCCTTCCTGGAATGCCATCGGGCGGACCGAATGGTCCGCCCTTTTTTGTCCGTCGCCGAAGAGCGAGACACTGGCGAAAAGGTATTTTGAGCTTGACAGTATCGTCTGCTCGGTGCTATTTAAATACCTTTCGAAAACGAAGAAATCACTCCTCGAACGATACTCAATAGAATTACATGGAGGTGCAGTTTGGCTCACCACAAATCGGCCCTGAAGAGAATCAAGCAGACCAAGAAGAAGTACCTGAGAAACAAGCACATCCGCTCTACTCTGCGGACCTTCATAAAGCGCGTGCGCGAGGCTGTTGAGGCCAAGAATGCGGATCAGGCCCGGCAAGCCCTGCTGGCCGCTATCCCGGTCATCGACAAGGCTGCCTCCAAAGGGGTCATTCACGCCTCCAATGCGTCCCGGAACGTCTCCCGTCTGACCAAGCTCGTCAACACCCTCGGCTAGACGTACCGCCACAGCACAGTTACACAAAAAGGGGGCTCCGCCGGGAGCCCCCTTTTTGTTGCTGTTACGCGTTGCGCTACCTCTTCCGCCGTCCCACCCCGCACACATCCATCACCAGCCGCTCCATGACCAGCGAAGGCTTTCCGCCGCCACCGACTCCCTTGAGGGCAAGATCGGCTGCGTAGAGCCCTTCGAAGACCCTGCGCAGGTCTGACACGGTGAAGTTGCGGGCCTGGTCCATGACCCCTTTGAGAAAGTAGGGATTGATGCCGGTTCTGCGGGCAATCTCCTGTTGCTGGACCTTGGCGGCCACGAGTTCGCGCACCCGCCAGAGCTGGCGGAAATGCCGCGCTATCATGGCCAGAAGCATGAGCGGGGCCTCGCCGTCCCGCAAAATAGTGGCCAGGCTCCGCAGAGACTTGCCCAGATCACGCTCACCCAGGGCGTTGGCCAGGTCGAAAACGCTTTCCACCTTGGTATCGGATACCACTTCCCGCACATCGTCGACCGTGAGCGTCTCCCTCGTGCCCACAAAGGTTGCCACCTTTTCCAGCTGGGTCGCCAGTTCCCCCAGATTGTTCCCCACGAGATAGACGAGCATTTCAACGGCAGCGCCGTCGATTCGCTTGCCGAGATTCCTGGCCTCGTCACGGATGAATCCGCCGAGCTGGTTCTCGTAGGGACGCTTGAACTCGACCAGTTCCCCCTTCTTTGCCAGATCCAGAAAAAACTTCTTCCGCTTGTCGATCTTGTCGCCCACAAAGAGGAGACAGGTCTGGGGAGCGGGATCGGCAACGCAGGCGGCAAGGATTTCGAGAGCGGTGGCAGATAGATCGCCGGCCCGCTTGACGAGCACCATGCGGCGGTCGGCGAACATGGGCAGGGTCTGGGCGGCAGTGGCGATATCGTCCCCCTTGCTCTCGCTGCCGTAGAAAACGTCCAGGTTGAAATCGCGGAAATCCGCCGACACGACCCGTTCCGTGAGACGCTTGACGGCCCGCTCCATCAGATAGGGCTCGTCTCCGTAAAAATAGTAAAGGGGGGCAATCTCCCCCCTTTCAATGGCTTTATCCAGTTCGTCGGATTTCATGGCTCAAAAGTTCTCGGACATCCTGAGGGTCAGCTCGCGCGCCAGGCGGCGGCAGATGACGGCTATGGCCTGCTCTTCGCTGTTCTGCTGAAGTACCAGGTCGTCATTGGCTGGGAAGTCCTGGTAGACGGAAAGACTCCCCTTCCAGAGAATCTGCCCCGAATCGGTGCGCCGGAGCGTAGCCTCCACCGTGACCGTGGCCCGGTACTCCTTCACCGTATCGGTGGCGGTGTACGAGACTGCGGCAGTGCTGTAGGAGACAACGGCACCGGACAGTGTCAGATCTCCGCCGGCCTCCACGGCGCGGCTCCCCTCGCGACGCACGAACTCGTCGATGAGGGAGTTCGTCAGCACCGCCTCCACGTTGGGCCGGTAGCTCTTGTTGGTAAAGATGTCAACGTGGACGGTCTTGTCCGCCAGCGCCGACCCTTCCCCCCCGATCCTGGCCGCGCGATAGCCGCACCCGCCCCCTGTGGCGAGCACGAGGGCCGCGAGCCCTGCGGTCAGGAGCCGTGTCATCAGGGAACGGGCCACCGGTCACCCCACCACGATATTGAGAAGCTTGCCGGGGACATAGATAGCCTTGCGGATCTGCTTCCCGTCAAGCCACGGCTTTACCTTGTCATCGGCAAAAGCCGCGGCCTTTACCTGCTCCTCGCCGGCATCCACGGCAACCGTCACCTTGCCGCGCAATTTGCCGTTCACCTGCACGACAATGAGGAGTTCCTCCTCAACAGTCGCCTCGGGATCGTACGAGGGCCAGCCGGACGTCTCCACTCCCCCCTGGTGTCCCAGGGACTCCCAGAGTTCCTCGGCCACATGGGGAACAAAGGGTGCGAGCAGTTGCACGACGCTTTCCACCGCCTCCCGGAGAACCGGGGCGTTTTCAGGAGCGTTCTTCGGCTCGAAGGACTGGATGGCGTTCACCAGCTCCATGACTGCCGAGATGGCCGTATTGAAGTGGAACCGCTCGTCCAGGTCATCGGTCACCTTACGGATGGTCTTGTGCACGGTCCGGCGCAGGTCGCGCGCTCCATCGCCCAGGGCGGCCGGGTCGGGCTTGCCCGCGGAGCCGATGAAGGGCAGAACCTCGAAGACCAGGCGCCAGACACGGTTGAGGAAACGGAAGCTTCCCTCGACCCCCTGGTCGCTCCAGTCCAGATCCTTCTCGGGAGGCGCGGCGAACAGGGTGAACAGCCGGGCCGTGTCGGCACCGTAGCGCTCGATCAGGGCATCGGGGTCCACCACGTTCCCCTTGGACTTGCTCATCTTGGCCCCGTCCTTGATGACCATCCCCTGGGTGAGGAGGTTCTTGAACGGTTCGGCCACGGTCACGTACCCCAGGTCGCGCAGGGCCTTGGTGAAGAAACGCGAGTAGAGAAGGTGGAGCACGGCGTGCTCGATGCCGCCAATGTACTGGTCCACGGGCATCCAGTACTCTGCCTTGGCTCGGTCGATGGGGCCGCAGGCGAAATCGGGGCAGCAGTAGCGGAGAAAATACCAGGAGGACTGGACAAAGGTGTCCATGGTGTCGGTCTCGCGCCGGGCCTCGGCACCGCACTGGGGACAGGTGACGTTGACGAACGATTCGACCCTGGCAAGGGGATTTCCCCCCTCGCCCGTGAATTCGGCGTCCATGGGGAGGATCACCGGCAGGTCCTTGTCCGGCACCGGCACCACGCCGCAGATATCGCAGTTGATGACGGGTATCGGGTTCCCCCAGTAGCGCTGGCGGGAGATGCCCCAGTCGCGCAGCCGGTAGTTGACGGTCTTGGTGCCGATCCCTTCCTTTTCCAGGTAATCGGCGATCTTCTCCTTGGCCGCATCGCTTCTCATGCCGTCGAAGGGGCCGGAGTTCACCATGACCCCCACCTCGGTATAGGCGGCGGTCATGGCGGCCGGATCCAGGCTTTCGCCCTCGGGCTGGATCACCACCTGGAACGGCAGGTCGTACGTGCGGGCAAACTCGAAATCGCGCTGATCATGGGTGGGCACCGCCATGACCGCTCCGGTGCCGTAGTCGAGCAGGACGAAATTGGCGAGATAGACCGGCATCCGCAGATTGGTCACCGGATTGATGCAGTAGGCGCCGGTAAAGACCCCTTCCTTCTCGAAGTCATCGGCGGTCCGCTTGATCTTGTCGGTCTTCTTGACCTTGTCGATGAACGCCTCCACCTCGGCGCGGCGCTCCGGCGTGGTCAACTCCAGGGCCTGCGGGTGCTCGGGCGCCAGGGACATGAAGGTGGCGCCGTAGAGGGTGTCCTGACGGGTGGTGAACACCTTGACCTTCTCGACTTTCCCCTCGACCGGGAAATCGATCTCGCAGCCGAAGCTCTTGCCGATCCAGTTCCGCTGCATCACCAGAACCCGCTCGGGCCAGCCGGGAAGGTTCCAGGTATCCTCAAGCAGTTCCTCGGCGTAGCGGGTGATGCGGAAGAACCACTGGTCGAGCTCTTTCTGGGTCACATCGCTGTCACAACGCCAGCAGCAGCCGTCCTCCACCTGCTCGTTGGCGAGCACCGTCTCGCAGGCGGGGCACCAGTTCACGAAAGAGCTCTTCTTGTAGACGAGCCCCTTCTCGTACATCTCCAGGAACATTTTCTGTTCCCACTTGTAGTAGTCAACATCGCAGGTGGCAAGTTCGCGGCCCCAGTCATAGGAAAGGCCCATCTTCTTGAGCTGGCTCCGCATGTAGTCGATGTTCTCGTAGGTCCACTTGGCCGGATGGCTGCCGTGCTTGATGGCGGCGTTTTCGGCCGGCATGCCGAAGGCATCCCATCCCATGGGGTGCAGGACGTTGAAGCCGCGCATCCTCTTGAACCGGCCCACCACGTCGCCGATGGAGTAGTTGCGCACATGCCCCATGTGAATGCGGCCCGAGGGATAGGGAAACATCTCGAGCAGGTAATATTTCGGCTTCGACGGATCTTCGGTGACCGTGAAGGTTTTGTTCTCTTCCCAGATTTCCTGCCACTTCCCCTCAACGTTTTTGGGGATGTAACGCTCTTGCACGCCGGCACCTCCACCTGATTCTGACGATAGTTCGAAAGGTTTGTTATTAGCACAAAAAAGCCGGCCATGCAAACAGAGAGGTTTGCCGGCCGGCGCGGGTCTGATCGGCAGTTGCGGGCTGCGGCTCAGTAGAGCCGCTGGTGGCACCTGACGCAGTTGACCGGATCGCTAACGGTGAAGGCCATGCTGAAGCCGTGGCAGGCACCGCAGGATTTGCCCTGCTCCATCTCCTTCATGGTGGAGGATTTCCGGCCGGCCCCGGCGGTGACGATCGTGCCGTGGCAGTCGCTGCAGGCGTATCCCTTGGCGGTGTGGTTGCGGTGGCTGAACAGAACGCTCCCCACGTCGGCGGGGAGATCGTACTTGATCCCCTTGGTGGCGGGATGGCACCTGTCGCAGCCGGCGGTGACGGGAAACGCAGCCGATCCGTCGTGACAGGCGCCGCAGGAGGTGCCCCTCTCCATCTCCGCCATGGTAACGCGCCGGTTGTCGGGACCGGGCCGGTAGAGGGCATCGTGACAGTCACCGCAGCCATGGACCTTGAGATGGACGTCATGGCTGAAGCGGGCGCCGGACGGCGTAAAGGGGATGTCTTTCACCGGGTGGCATCTGGTGCAGTTCTCCCTGACGGTGAAGGCGGCCGTGCCGTCGTGGCAGGCGCCGCAGGACTCGCCCTTCTCCATGGCGGCCATAGTGACACGCCGGGCCGTGACTCCGGCGCCGACGACGGCATTGTGACAGTCCCCGCAGGAATAGAGGGCCGTATGGGAGCTGTGGCTGAATCGGGTTATGCCGGTCTGTTTTACGGGGATGGCCACCTCTACGGTCTCCCGGTGGCACGCGCCGCACTTCCCGCGGACCGAGAAGGCGGATGTGCCGTCATGGCAGGCGCCGCAGGAATTCCCCTGTTCCATCTGGGGCATGGTCCACCGGCGGTTGCCGGGGCCGGCCTTGAACAGATCGTTGTGACAGTCGCCGCAGGTGTTGGCCTCCAGATGTTTCACATGGGGAAAATACGAATTGGCCGCCATGTTCACGTCGCGCAGGGGGTGGCATCTGCTGCAGCTGTCCGCGGCCGTTGCCGGGAAGGCGCTTTTACCGTCGTGACAGGCGCCGCACGACAAGCCCTTGCCCATGTCGGCCATGGTGGCGCCCACACGGGCCGCACCGGTGGTGAAAATGCCGTTGTGGCAGTCGCCGCAGCCATACATCTGCCGGTGCGCGTCGTGACTGAAGACCACATTCCCCGCCACGGCCGTCCTGAAGCTGACATCACGGGTCTTCGGGTGACAGCGGTCACAGTTGCCGGTCACACCGAAAACGGTCTTATCCTCGTGGCAGACACCGCAGGAACGCCCCTGCTCCATATCCTTCATGGTGTAACGCCTGCTGGCGGCCCCGCCGATGAAGATGCCGCTGTGGCAGCTGTCGCAGTTGAGGAGCTTCGTGTGGAGCTTGTGGCTGAACATGGCGTCGTGAGCGGCGAAGGACACCTCCCTCACATTGGAGTGGCACCGGTCGCAATCCCCCTTGACCGAGAAGGCGGTATTGCCGTTGTGGCACCCCCCGCATGATTTTTGAGTCTCCATCTCCTGCATGGTATAGCGCCGGCTGTCAGGGCCGGCCGTGAAAAGCCTCCCATGGCACTCGCCGCAGCCGTAGCCGGCTGCCAGATGGAGCGTGTGGCTGAACGTAGCAGATGCCGCAAAGGTGATGTCACGGACCACATGGCACTTGGTGCAGTCCCCCTTGACCGAAAAGGCAGTGCTGCCGTCATGGCAGGCGCCGCACGACTTCCCCTGCTCCATGGCCTTCATGGATACATTGGGGTTGTCGGTTGCCGCCCTGAAGACGGCATTGTGGCAGTCGGCGCATCCGTAGGTCCCGAGCCCCAGATGGAAGGCATGGCTGAAGACCACGGCGCCGAAGGCGGGGATGTCGATGGGGACCTCTTTGGTCACATGACAGCGGGTGCACGCCGGCAGGCCGAAGGCGCGCTTGCCGTTGTGGCAGGCGCCGCACGAAGCACCCTGTTCCATGGCTTTCATGGTGACCGGCGCAGCCTTGTCGCCGATCTTGAAGAGCGTGTTGTGGCAAAGGGTGCAGTTGTTGCCCAGGGACTTGAGGTGAACGGGGTGGCTGAAGGCAACCGTGCCCGCGGTCTCAGTGGCGAAAGTGACGATCTTGTAGTCACGGGCAAAGAGAATGATGGGAAGAAACAAAAGCACTATGGCAGAAACAAGAAGGCGTAGGCGTTTCACGGGAACTCCCGGGCACGTGAGGAGTGAACGCGCTGACAATCCATCGACAATTCATCATGTTCCCGGATTGCTGTGCGCGGACTCCCGTAGGTCATGAATTCGGGGATATCCCCAGCAATTCTCTTGCCACCGACAGGACCTTGCCGGCCTGGATCGGTTTGGTAATGTAGGCGTTTGCGCCCAGGGCGAGTGCCCGCTCCCGGTCCTCGGCAGCCCCTTCGGTGGTGATGATGGCAATGGGCAGATGGTGATGGGAGGGGTCGCTGCGCACGAGGCTCACCAGCTTGAGACCGTCCATGACCGGCATATTGATGTCGGTGAGGATGAGATCGATGGCATGGGCGGAGAGCTTCTTGAGACCATCCACCCCATCGGACGCCTCCACAATGGAAATCCCCGGAATCCGTTTCAGGGCAAAAGCGATCAGTTGTCGCATGGTCGGTGAATCTTCCACGATCAGTACGGTTTTTTCCGCCATGATGAACGTCTCCTCAGAACACAACGGCTATGTGGTCAGCAGATTGATGAAGCCCTGCATGGTGGAGAGCTTGCGCTCGGAGTCCGAATAGATGCGGGAGCTGAAAATGGCCGTGGCCGCGTGTCCCGCCAGGAGCGTGAACAACTCGTAGTCGACGCCGGCGAAGCTCTTTTTCTGGATCAGAAGCTTGTAGATGGCGATGACGCCGATGACGTGCTCCTTGATCTTCAGCGGGATGCAGACCATGGGCCGCTGCAGGTCCCGCTCGCAGGTCTCCGGCCCCTCGGCGAAGTAGTTCTCGCCGGTGCCGGCAGCGGTACCGATGACTCCCTCGCCCAGGCGCACCCGGGGAAGTTCATCCAGCGCGATCCCTTCGGCGGCGACGGCGTCCAGGCTGCCGGTCTTCTCATCGACGAGCATCACGGCGAACTCTTCGGCACCGATCAGGTTGATGATGATCTCGGTGATGATCTGGAGCACTTCACTAAAATCGAGGGTGGAGTGGAGCTGATAGCTGGCAATGTAGAGATTGGCCAGATTGTTGTTCTCCTCCTCGATCTCCACGTAGCGAGCGGCGAAATCATTATTTTCCGCCTCGATCTGCCGGATCTGGCCGATTATTTCCTCTATTTCCCGCTCAAGCTCATCTACCCGGGCGGCAAGCTTGCGGTTCTCGACGGCCAGGGCCGCCGCTACCCCCTCGCCCTTCTGGTCGGCCTCCATCTGGAGGATCCGAAACCGGAGACGCTCATTTTCCCGGAGCAGCTCCTGGGTAAACTCCGCCCCCTTCTTGAATGCCTGAAGAAACTCGTCGGCCCGCGCCAGCAGCCCCTTTTCCTCTTCCACTGACATGTCTCGCTCCTATGCCCCTTCAGCACTCAGGCTGAGGGGGATCGGTCAATCAACGTCGCTGAGAAGACCGCACCGCTGCATGATCTCGCGGGACATGCGGTCCAATGGCACTATCTTGTCAACCACCCCGGTGGCAATGGCCTCCTTGGGCATGCCGAAGACCACGGCCGTCTCTTCGGCCTCGGCCAGGGTCTGCCCCCCCACCCGATTGATGGCCGCGACCCCTTTGCTGCCGTCATTCCCCATACCGGTGAGCACCACGCCCAGCGTACGCGGACCATAGACCTCGGCGCAGGAAAGGAGCATGGCATCCACGGACGGCACGTAGCGATCTTCCGTGCCCGGCATCACGATCCGTGCCAGAATCTCGCTTCCCTGACGCTCAAAGACCATATTGTGCCCGCCGGGAGCGATGAGCACCCGCCCGGCCCGCACCTCGTCGCCGTCCGCCGCCTCGCATATTTCAAGAGGCGACAGCCGGTTCAGGCGTTCCGCAAATGTCCGCGTGAACCCCGCCGGCATGTGTTGGGACACCACGACCGCCTGGGGAAACGCCCCCGGCAGGGAGCAGAGGATCCGCTGAAGGGCCGGCGGCCCTCCCGTGGAAGCGCCGATGGCCACCACCTCCAGTCGTCCGGCGGGACGTGGAGCGGCGCTCTCGGTCCGTGCAGCTGCGGACAGATACGGTGCGGTGCCGGAGGTCCTGCGGCCTGCCGCGACAGCAGCTCGCTCCTGGAACTGATAACGATGACGGCGGTGGGTGAGTATTCCATCACGATTCGCAGAAGGGTGAACCCGTCCATCCTGGGCATTTCGAGATCAAGAGTCACCAGGTCCGGTTTCAGGTCGATGATCTTGCGGATCCCCTCCTCGCCGTCGGCGGCATACCCGATCACATCCACCTCGAGCATGCTCTCCAGCATCTTGGTGATGGCGCGGCGGCTGTAGGCCGAATCGTCGACGACCAGAACCCTGATCTTTCTCATGGCCGACCTCCCGGAGGGAGAGGCTTCTGGTAGACCATGTCGTTCTTCAGGTGCTTGAGGGCAAACGCCGTGGATATATTCATCAGCGATTCGGAATGGCCGAGCAGCAGGTAGCCTCCGTCCCGCAAGGCGCGGTGGAAGGATTCAATCACCGTCTTGCGGGCGGCCTGGTCGAAGTAGATGATGACGTTGCGGCAGAAGATAACGTCCATGCGGCCCAGCAGCGCGATGCGGTTGGTGTCGAGGAGGTTGAGGTGACTGATGGTGACCAGTTCGCGGACCCCGTCGTTGACCCGGAACATGCCGTCCTGTTCGGTGAAGTAGCGGCGGACATATCCCTCGTCGGTGACCCGGAACGATGACTTGCCGTAGACCCCCTTGCGGGCCTGCTGAATCACCCGCTGGCTGATGTCGGTTCCGATGATTTCCACGTGCCAGCCGGCAAAGCCGCCCATTTCCAGCAGAAGCATGGCAATGGTGTACGGCTCCTCGCCGCTGGAGCAGCCGGCGCTCCAGATGCGGAGCGTCCGGTCGCCGGCCTTGACCTTGGCGTCGCGGATTTCAGGGATGATCTCCTGGGTGAAGGCTTTGAGCTGAAACGCCTCGCGGAAGAAATAGGTCTCGTTGGTGGTGAGGACATCCATGATGTCCGAGAGTTCCTGGTCCTTCTTCCGGTTGTAGCGGAGGAAATGGTAGTAGTCCCGGAACCCCGACAGCTGGTGCAGTTGCACCCTCTTGGACAGGCGCTTTTCCAGAAGATAGGCCGAATCGTTGTCGAAGAAGAGACCGCAGTGGCTGTAAATAAGGTCCCGGATGAGGCGGAACTCCTCGTCGGACATGGGTATTTCGGGCTCGAAGGTAAACATTAGCGCAGACCGCCGAGCAGGGTTTGGAGTTCGTCGCGCACCAGTTCATCCTGCTCTCGCTGGAGGGCGGCAGTCAGGTGCGGCATCGCCTCGCGGCCCAGAAGACGGGTCATAGCCCTGGCGAAACTGATCCGGACATCCCAGTGGGAATGGCTCAGGAGGCGATCCCGGTAGGCATTCACCCAATCGCTGCCGTCGTTCGCCAGCAGATCGATCGCCACTTTAACCACCTCTTCGTCGCCGCTATCAAGCCCTCGCTTCACCAGACGCACCGCCCGATCGCCCTCGATCTCGGAGAGCGTCTCCAGGGCCGTGATCATAACCACCCCATCGGCGGAGTCGATCAGCCGCTCGATAGCGTCCAGTGACCGCTCTCCGCCGATCCGGCCGAGGCTCCTCAGGGAGGCGCACCGCACCCACGGATCCTCATCATCCAGGGAAAGGATCAGGGGGTCCACCGCCTCAACTCCGCCGATCTCGCCGAGGCCCGAGGCTGCCGCGATCCTCACGTCCGGGTCTTCGTCCACCAGTGCCATCACCAGATTGGAAACGCTTTCGGGGAGATGCTGTTCCGCCAGGGCCGACACGGCGCTGCGCCGCACCAGGGGGTCCTCATCCTTCATCAGGAGCGCCAGACGGTCTGCATCGCCCAGGGATGCGTAAAGCCGAACCGCGTCGTGCCGCGAACCGGTGATTGGCGAATCGGCGAGTTTACGGGCAATGGCCCTCACTCCGGCCGGCTCGGCCGGGGCAAGGCGGATGAGGCCATTAATGGCCCCTTCGCGCACATCGTGCTCCCGGTCGTCAAGCAGGGCCGCGATGGCCCCCATCAGGGAGAGGAGGCCGATCTTGCCCACCGCCACGGCAGCAGCCTTGCGCATCATGGGCCGGGTGCTCTCCATGGCCGAGCCGAGGAGATCGGCGCACCCGGTGAAGCCAAGCTCACCCCAAACCTGGATGATGATCGACTTTTCCTCGTCGTCCGCCGCAGGATAGGCGGCCGCCAGGGCCTCCATCCCCCGCTCGCCCATCGTGCGCAATCCCTGGAGACAGAGCCTTCTGAGCCGTTCGTCCCGACATCCCTGCAGAAGGGGCAAGGCGGCGCGGGCATCGCCGATGTAACCGAGAACCCGGATCAGTGCGTCACGCACCCCCTGATCCGTGGTATCCAGGGAACCGAGCAACCCCTCGACCACGGCAGAGCCTGCAAGCCGCGCCAGGGCATCGTCCACGCACCTGGCCGCCGCGGCGCCGGCAAGACGGCCCCGCAGACGGATAATGGCGCAGACCGCCGCCTCCCGCACGGCACGGACACGGTCGCCGAGCCCTTCCACCAGGAGCGGTACCGCTTCGGCATCGCCCACGGCACCGAGGCACTCGATTACCGGCCGCTTCAGAATGCCATCCGACGCGTGGGGGGTAAGGATATTCACCGGCACCGGTTCGCCGATGCGGGCCAGGGCGCCGAGGATGGAGTAGCTGAACCAGACATCGTTCTTGCCGAGGGCGGCCAAAAGGGGCGCAACAGCGCGCAGATCGCCGATCTTGCCGAGGTTTTCCGCGGCAGCGGCCGAAACGTTGGGATCCGGGTCGTCAAGAGCGTCGATCAGGGCGGGGATACTTGACCGGTCGCCGATGGTGCCGAGGATGTCGACCACAAACTTGCGGACGTCGCGGTCGTCATCCTTGAGGTGAGTGAGCAGTGCAGGCACGGCCCTCGCCTCCAGCCCTTCGAGCACCTCGACGGCCGAATTGCGCAGACCGGCATTGTCCACCGACGAGAGCAGCCCGATGATCCCCTCAATGGCTCCCTCATCCGGGCACATGCCGAGCAGGAGAGACACGGCCTCTTTGCGTACCCGCCAGCTGACGTCACCCATGGCGACGAAAAGCGGCTCGCGGGCATCGGCAAGAGGAACGGCCGCCAGGTCGAGCACGGCCCGACGCCTTGTCTCTTCGTCGGTCGATTGGAGGTCGGCATTTACGGTTTCCAGAACAGCCACGCACGTGCTCCTTGCGTTGATTATAAGTTACAGGCCGAGTTCTTTCCTGATCGTGCCGATGAACTCGGCGAACGCATCATCCAGGTACGACGTTCCGGCGCGGACATCGCCGGGCACCCTGTTCTCGTAGAGGGAGCGCCCTTCGGCCACGTCCTCGGCAAGCAGCTCGAAGAAGGTGCCGTTGCGGACCCCTTCCCGCACGAGGTCGCGATTATAGAGGGCGATATCCGAAACAATGAGCCGGGCAAGCCGGCGGGCCTTAAGATGCTCATCTGCGAGTGCCGGTTCGCCCCCGCCATATTCGTCGTTGCGGGCGTCTCCGCAGTGCTGCGCCCCCGAGTCCCCGCCGGGAGAGGGCTGTTCTCCGGGAGCCATTGCCGGGCCATCTTCCCGGGAAGGGGTTCCTCCGCGGAGCGGCGACATTTCAGGTGCCGCGTCCGCCAGGAGCCGGCGAACGCGGGCGGGCAATCCGTCCGGAATATGGTGCTTCTCCAGATAGTCGTCCGCTCCGTGGAGCGACTCGGGAGCACGCTTGTACTTCGCCTTGTCATAAATGGAGGCGACGAGAATGATCTTGATGTCCGCCGTGGCCGGCGAACCCTTTACCGCTTCACATATCTCGAAAGCGAACATCCCGGAGAGCGCCGCATCGAGAATAGCCACCCGGGGATGCTGCTCAAGGATTATCCCATAAGCACCGGCACCCTCGGCGGCCTCAAGAACCTCGAATGGTTCACCGGCCAGAGCCTGCCGGACAGTATTACGGAAAACCGGATTTTCATGGGCCACGAGAACCCGCGTCACTGTTTCCGTGGTGGACGGCTGGTGCGTGATGCGCGGGGAGGCTTTTCCCCGCACCTTGAAGACGGTGCGGCACGAACTGCACCGCAGCGTTACTCCACCGTCCGGGATCCGGGCTCCGTCAAGCCGGTACCGCGCCCGGCAGACAGGACACCCTGCGACGATCACATCCGCCATCAACGCCCCGTCCCGGCAAGGCCGGCAATGGCCGACGCTTCGCGGCTCGTCAGGATGCGATCGAGATTGACGAGCATGACCAGGGTATCCCGCACCAGGCAGACACCAATCAGGTACTCGGCACTGACCCCGTCGATGGAATGGGGGGGTGGCTTGATGTCGCCCACCTGCACCGTGACCACCTCGGTCACGTCATCAACCACGAGCCCCACCAACTGCCGGCTCACCCCAACCACGAGAAGACGGGCCTCTTCAAGCGCCACCCGCTCGGGCAATTCGAACCGCTTGCGCAGATCGATCACCGGAATCACCATGCCCCTGAGATTGATGACTCCTTCCACAAAGGCCGGGGCCTTGGGGATCTTCGTCAGCTTCTGGGGACGGATGATCTCCTTGATCCGCATGATATCGGCGGCAAAGGTGGCGTCGCCGAGGCGGAAGCAGGCGAGCTGTATTTCCTGGATGTCGGTTTCCATGCGTATCCTTCGGGAGCGTGGGTCTGATACGTATGCGAAGGGCGGCCGGCAGCGTCAGGCAGCCAGAAGTCCCTGAATGATCTCGATGATCCGGGCCGACTTGAACGGCTTGGTCACATAAGCGGAAGCACCGGCCTCCAACCCCTTGTCACGGTCCTGGGTGCTTTTCTTGGCAGTGAGCATGACCACCGGGATGTGGCGCGTTGACGGGTCGGCCTTGATCATCTGGCAGACCTCGAAGCCATCCATTCCCGGCAACATGATATCGAGAATAATCAGGTCGGGAGGAGTAGCTGCAATATAGTCAAGGGCGGCCTTGCCGTCGGTAACCCCTGCCACCGCGTAGCCGCGGGAAGACAGCAGAATGCTTTCAAGTTTGAGCAGACTCTCTTCATCTTCGACGATCAGAATCCTTTTCTTTTCCATCGGCATACCCTCCTGGGTATTACATCAATGCTGAATCGAGCACCTTTTCCAGCTGAAGAAGTATTATTATTCCGCCGTCATGGCGGCCTATGCCGTTGACAAATTCACGATCCATGCCATCGAGTACGGCAGGCGGATGCTCGATGGTTGCAACCGGTATCTTGACTACCTGGGTAACCTCGTCCACCAGAAGTCCGCACAATCCCTCTCCGTGCTTGACGACGACAATCCGCTCCTTCCCGCGGGCCACGGCATCGGCCAGGCCGAGACGCTCACGCAGGATGAACACGGGAATGATGATGCCGCGCAACGACAGAACCCCGGCGACAAACGGCGGTGAATGGGGCACATCGGTGGTCTCCCGGGGTTTGATGATCTCCTTCAATTCCATGATATCGATGCCGTAGGTTTCGTCGGCCACCCGGAAGCACAGGACTTCCAGATAGTTTTCCGTCTCCCTGGCGGGTTCTGCCTCTGTATCGGAGACAAGGTCTTCCACGAGGGCTGCCCGGCGCCCCTGGAGGATGAGCGCCAGAGGGTCGAGAACGGGCGGAGCGGCCGCCGGCACGGAAGCCGGTACCGGAAGGGCAGCATCATCGGGAGCGAACACATCGTCGGAAAGCTCCTGGAACTCCGGGACCACCGGCGCTGAAGGTGCGTCGGCAGCGGGCCGGGACGGTTCCGGTCGGGGCTCCCGCCGCATGTCGCCCGTCGGCGCGGCCCCCCCCTGCTGGCGGTCACGCTGGGCCTTTCTACGTATCTCGGCGATATCCATCATATCCGTTTTCCCTCGCCATGCAAGTTACGACGGCTCCCCACGGAAGCTGTGAGCTGTCAGTACAGGTTCGCCTCATCCCGCAACTCCTCCACCAGAGAGGCGTCGATCCACGCCGCATCCCTGCCGTAGCCGACCAGCAGGGCATTGGTTGCCAGGATGTTGATCTTGCGCGGCACGCCGCCCGAAAGTTCATGAATCCGCTGCACCGCGTCAGGGGAAAAAAGCCCCGGCGTCCCCCCGGCCACTTCGAGCCTGAAATCGATATACTCCAGAGTCTCGTCGAGGCTGAGGGGCTGAAGGTGGTAATGAAGTGCAATCCGCTGCCGCAGGGGCTCATGGACCGGGTCGGCCAGGATCTGACGCAGCTCGGGCTGTCCCATGAGGACGACGCTCATGAGGTTCTGGTCGTCCAGCTGGTAGTTGGTGAGAAGCCTGATCTCATCGAACACGTCACGGTCCGGAATAAGCTGGGCCTCGTCCACCACGATCACCGGGCAGCGCCCCTCGGCATGCATCAGATAGAGCGTTTCGGTGAGTTGTTTCAGCAACTCGTCCTTGGCCCCCGCGGGATTGTCGACCCCGAGGCTCCGGGCGATGACCCGCAGAAACTCCAGCGGCGAGAGGCGGGGGTTGAAAATGAAGCAGAAGCGGCACGCCTCGCCCATGGCATCCATGAGCGCCCGGGAAATGGTGGTCTTGCCGCAGCCGATATCGCCGGTCAACAGGGCCAGCTCCCGCTCCTCCACGGCATACTGGAGCCGCGCAAGGGCCTCCCGGTGCCCCCGCGACAGGAAGAGGTAACGCGGATCGGGGGTCTTGGAAAACGGCTTTTCCCGCAATCCATAGAATTCCCGGTACATTTACCCCCCGCTCCGCAGGGCTTCGCCGATGATCCCCCCCACATCCATGACGAGGATCGTCCTCTGGTCGCCCAGGTCGGCGGCGCCCGATATCCCCTTGTACCCCTTGAACATGTCGCCCAATGACTTGATGACAATGTCCTGCTGCCCCACCAGATCGTCCACGATGATGCCCAGCCGTTTTTCGGCCACACCGACCACTACCACATAGAAGCTGCCGGGCGGTGGAGTCTCGCGCTTGACCTTGAAAAAACGCTCCAGCCGCACCAGCGGCAGAGTGGTCTCCCGGAGCTGGTACACCTCTTTCCGTTCCACGGTAAGGATTTCCCGCTCCTCCACAATGATTGTTTCCAGCACCGACGTGATCGGGATTGCGTACGTCCGGTCCGCGGTGAGGACCAACAGCGCCTTGATGATGGCGAGGGTGATCGGCAGGGTTATGATGATCCGGCTCCCCTTGCCGAATTCGCTTTCGATGTCGACCATGCCCGACACGGCGGCGATATTGCTCTTCACCACGTCCATGCCGACGCCCCGGCCCGAGAGTTCACTCACCTTGTCCGCCGTGGAAAAGCCGGGGAGGAAGATGAAGTCGAGGGCGTCCCGGTCGCTCACCCCCTCCAGGGTCTTGATGAGCCCCTTCTCCAGGGCCTTCTGCTTGACTTTCTCGATGTTGAAGCCCCGGCCGTCGTCGGCCACCTCGATGACGACGTGGTTGCCTTTCTGGTAGGAAGAAAGCCTGATCGTTCCCCGCTCGGGCTTGCCGGCGGCAATCCGTTCCTCGGGAGTTTCCAGCCCGTGATCGATGGCATTGCGGATGATGTGGACCATCGGGTCCGAAATATCCTCAATGATCAGCTTGTCCAGCTCGGTGTCTGCGCCGAACAGCTTGAGATCGACCTTTTTACCCTGCTCCCGGGACACCTTCCGAACAATGCGGGCCATTTTTTCGAACAGCTGTCCCACCGGGATCATCCGGATTTCCATGACCCCCTTCTGGAGCTCGGTCAGCTTGCGGTCAAGCCCCTTGGCGGCCTTGCCCAGCTCGATGGCAAGGGATGAGAACCCCGCCAGCCTCATGCGGGTGGTGATATCGGCAATGGTGGAGTGGGAAAGGACCAGTTCCCCTACGATGTTCATGAGTTCGTCAAGCTTCCCGATGTCGACCCGGACCGTGCGGCTCATGCTCTTGGCTGTCAGTTGGTCATCAATACCGGCCGGCACTGTGGCAGGCGTTGCCGGCGCCGGAACGGACGGCAACGGGGAGGACGGCGGCGGGGACGCCGGGGCTGCGACGGGCGGGGCAGAGCGCTCTTCCGGCTGGGCGGCAGAGCCGTAGTGGATAATGGTGAGCCCGTCCCGGTCGAGCAGTGCGGTCAGACCTTCTTCGTCCAAGTCGGTGCCGAAGAGGATGTCGAAATCTATGAAGGATTCGGGGGAAGTGCTGGCGCTCGGCAGGGTACTGACGACCTCGCCCTCTTTTTTGAGCGTGTCGGAGATTTCTCCCAGGTCCTGGTCAAAAGACATGAGACTGAACGATGCATGGATTGAAAAGATATTCCGACGCTTTTTCACATTTTCCAACAGGCGGTGTTCTTCGTACTCCGTCAGGGAGCTCAGGACCTTTTCAGGCATGCCCAGTTCCCTGAGGGGTGAAACTTCCAGGGCTTCCCGGGCCGAGGCACAGGCATTGAGCCGTGATACGGCATCCTCGATTGCCGCGCTGTGATCCTCGCCGCTGCCGATGCCACGGATAATCCCGCTCAGCAGTTCCATGGAATCGAACAGCACGTTCATGGTTTCGGGGGTGAGGGGGATCTTGCCGAGCCGCAGGGAGTCGAGCAGGTTCTCCAGATTGTGGGACAGGGACTGGATTTCCGTAAAGCCGAACATTCCCGCCAGGCCCTTGAGTGAGTGGGAGCCGCGGAAAATGGCGTTCAGGAGATCAGGGTCGCATTCTCCGCTGTCGGCACAGTCGCTGAGAGTGACCAGGTCGGTATTGAGCTTTTCGACAATCTCTTCGGCCTCGGCCAGAAAATCATCAACGGCCCTGCCTGATGCGTCGTGCGTGTTGGTCATGGAACCCTCTACCTCTGCTCAGGAGGTGTACTTGACGATCAGATCCTGGAGACGGGCCGGGTCGAACGGTTTGACGAGATACTCGTTCGCCCCGAGCGACAGCCCCTTTTCCCGGTCCCGCTCACTCCCTTCGGTTGAAATGATGAAGAGCGGGATGTGCTTGTAATTGTCGCTGGTGCGGACAAAGCTCACCAACTCAAGCCCGTTGATGTCGGGCATGTTGATATCGGTGATGATCAGGTCGAGCCGCTCCCGGGGAAGCAGGCGCAACGCCTCGAATCCGCTGGAGGCCTCGACGACCTCGAACCCATCCAGCGACTGGATGGTGGCCACCAGCATCGATCGCATGGTGGCAGAGTCTTCGGCAATCAGAATCCTCTTCACGTTCCCCCCTGGACACTTTCGAGAAGCTTGCGCTCCAGAAGCGCCTTTTCCATGGCAACACCGGCCTGGGAGAGAAAAATCTCCAGGGCTTCGGTGCCGCCGATCGGCTTTTTGTCGGGCAGGTTGTCGCCGTAGAGGATGGCGACGACCCGCCCCTCGCTCACAATGGGGCCGACAAAAACCTCGTCGGGGATCTCCTGCCCCAGGTGCTCGAACAGGTATCGGTTCCAGGCGGCCGGCTCGGGCCTCACCACGGCTGGATGCTTGGCTTCAATGATCGCACTGAAGGGAGATTCTCCGTTTCGCGGAATTCGCAGCCTTCTCACTCGCGCGTCGGCGACTCCCCCGGTCTCCTCGATGCCGAACTGGCCAAGCCCGACGATCTCGTCGCGCCTCACCATGAAAATGATCGCCCGATTCATGAACTCGGCGGCAAAACGGAGGACCATCAAGGTAACGCCTCCGCCGAGGGCGGGATTGGACAGTTCTTCGAGCATCCCCCGCAGCAGCGTGATGCCGGTGCTCGGCTCCACGGCCTCGACCTCGCCGTTCAGGTCGTCACCCAACTCCAGGCGCAATTCATGCCCCAGATTCACCATGTCGCCCGTGGCAACGGCGAGCTCGCCGGCCCGGAGCCTCCAAAGCACATCCAGCAGATCACGGCAAAAACGGTCGGCTTCCCGGAAGTCCCCCATCCGGGCTCGCCGCGGCTTGATGATGTGGGGATACCCCAGCGCCCCGATCCGGCGTTCGGCGTCGCTGTTATGGTAGTCGGACATGACCAGTAGCCGGAGGTCGGGAAAATTATTCCGCACGAGCTCCACGAGTTCAAGCCCCCCCAGAATACCCGTGCCGTCCATGCGCGGCATGATGAGATCCGCAAGGACCACCGGCCGCTTTCCCTTGCGATAGAGGGAGTCGATCCGGATCAGCGCGTCCTCGCTTCGCTCCTGCTGATAAACCCGGTAGCCTCCCTGCTCCAGCGCCGCCGCAAGCGTCTCACGGGTCAAGTCATCGTCGTCGACAAGGACAAGCGATACCGGCTCTTCGGCCTTCGCCGCCGCGTCAGGCTGCGAACGGGTCTGACCGGAATCTGGGGGATCCTCCATGCCGGCCAGGGGCGGGACGGCGGCATGCGGCGCAACAGCTGGCGGGAGGACTCCGCGATGCCGCTGCTCGTCGATGAGCCGCGCGCCTTCCATGGCCAGGAACTGGGGATTCAGCCCCTGGTCGAGCATGAACTGCATCGGGTCCATCCGGATGTTGTCGACCGCTTCCACGTTCTCCTGGAGCTCGAAGTCGAAGGTCCCCTCGACCCAGGCGAACAGCGAGTAGACAACTTTTTCGAACTGCTCCCGGACCACCTCGTCGATGGCTGCCGCCGCGACCCCGTACTGGCGGATCAGGATCAAGCCGAGCCGCTCCTGGAATCCTTCCCGTTCCTGAAGGGCAAGGGCGCCGCGGAGGGTCGCCAGGTCGATGAGCCCCTTGCGGATCAGCAACTCGCCGAGGCTTTCCTGGAAACTGCTCGACGACGCCCGGATCACCTTGCCCTGGCGGAAAGCGATCTCGCCCAGTCGTCCCCTGCTGTTGAGCCGCAAGACTCCCGATTTACGGGAAAGGCTCACAATCTGGAGAATTTCCCCCAGGCCCAGATCTTCCAGGTTGCCGACGAGACTCATACTCGAATCCTGTCAACAAGCCGCGAATTGGTGCTGGAAGCGGCGCCCATCATAAACCATCGACCCATGCAAGTAAAGTGGTTACGGCTCCTCGCGAGAGGCCGTCCAGCCGCCATTTACGCTCGTTCGGAGGGCTAGCGCTCCCGCCCCCTGAACAGGAGGCGCAAAGGCGTTCCGGTAAAATCGAACGCCTCGCGGAATTTATTGACAAGGTACCGTTCATAGGAAAAGTGCATCCCATCCGGCCGATTGGTGAAAATGACAAAGGTGGGGGGCCTGGTCCCCACTTGGGTGGCGAAGTAGAACTTGACCCGCCGCCCCATGACGAGCGGATGGTGATGACTCTCCACCGCTGCCGAAAAGATCCGGTTGAGCTCCGAGGTGGTGACCCGTTTCACGTACTGGGCCATGACCTTGTCCACCTCTTCCATGATCCGGTTGAGCCGCTGGCCTGTTTTTGCCGACACAAATACTATCGGCACAAAGGCGAGATACTTGAATTCAGTCCTGATCTTATCCACGAAGCGCCCCACTGAGCTGTTGTCCTTCTCAATGGCGTCCCACTTGTTGACCACGAAGATGCAGGCCTTGCCCGCCTCGAAGGCATAGCCGGCAATCCGTTCGTCCTGCTCGGTCACCCCCTCCTCGGCATTGAGCACGATGAGGACCACGTCGGCCCGCTCGATGCTGCGCAGGGAGTCCACCACGCTGTATTTTTCGATCTTCTGGGTGGTCTTCCCCTTGCGCCGGATGCCCGCGGTATCGATGAGGAGGTAGCGCTTCTTGTTGCAGGTGAACCAAGTGTCCACGGAATCCCGGGTGGTGCCGGGAGTCGGATTGGCCACCACCCGCTCGTATCCCAGCAGCCGGTTGACCAGGGAGGACTTGCCCACATTGGGGCGGCCCACGACGGCAATCTTGGTCGCATTGCGCTCCTCGGGGCTGGTGGTCCGCTGGGGCAGGGCCGCCACCACCTCGTCCATCAGGTCGCGCACGCCGCGGTTGTGCTCCGCTGAAATGGTAAGCAGATTGTCGACTCCCAGGGAGTAGAACTCGGATGCCGCCACCTCAAGGGTTTCGCCATCCACCTTGTTGACCACGAAGAAGACCGGCTTGTCCACCCGCCGGAGCATCTCCACCACCTCCACATCGGCGGGGTTGAGCCCGGCACGGCCGTCCATGAGGAAGAGGATCACGTCGGCCTCTTCCATGGCGAGCCGGGACTGCTCGCGCATCTGCTGGAGGAGCCGGTCGGAACTCTCGGGCTCGAACCCGCCGGTGTCGATCAGGATGAAGGGGACGTCGAAACGGGTGACCGTCTCGTAATTGCGGTCCCGGGTTACGCCGGGCATATCGTCAACTATCGCCTTGCGGCGCCCCACGAGGCGGTTGAAAAGGGTCGACTTGCCCACATTGGGGCGACCTACTATGGCAACGATCGGCAGTATCATCGGTATCCGAGCTCCTTGAGTATATTCGGGTTTTCGCTCCAGTCCCTGCGGACCCGCACGAAGAGCTCCAAAAACACCTTCGTGTCGAGCAGCCGCTCGATCTCCAGCCGGGCCTCGCTGCCGATCTGCTTGAGCATGGCCCCCTTGCGGCCGATGATGATCCCCTTCTGGGAGTCGCGCTCCACCGTGATGGTGGCTGAAATGGAGACGAGGCCTCCGTCCTCCCGCTCCCGGAAGCTGTCCACCTCCACGGCGGTGGAGTAGGGAATCTCGTCACGGGTGAGGCGAAAGACCTTTTCCCGCACGATCTCGGCCACAATGAACCGCTCGGGCAGATCCGTGAGGATGTCGTCCGGAAAGTAGACCGGCCCCTCGGGCAGGGTATCGCGCACCACCTCTACCAGCCGCTCCACATTCTCGCCGGTTTCAGCGGAAACCGGCACCACTTCGCGGAAGGGAAACAGCTCGGCATAGGCGGTGAGCCTCTCGGCCAGGATATCAGGATCGATGAGGTCGATCTTGTTGACAACCAGGAAGACCGGTACATTCACGCCGGGCAGAAGCCCCGCGATCTCCCGCTCCTGGTCGCCCGGAGCCCGGTTGGCCTCCACCAGCAGCATGACCAGGTCCACCTCGCGGATGGAGGAAAGGGCCTCTTCCACCATGAATTTGTTGAGCCGCGAACGGGCGTGGTGGATTCCCGGCGTGTCGATGAACACGATCTGGGCGCCGGGCAGATTGTGGATTCCCTGGATGCGGTTGCGGGTCGTCTGGGGTTTGTCCGAGGTGATGACGATCTTTTCCCCGAGAATCCGGTTGAGAAGCGTCGACTTCCCCACGTTGGGGCGGCCGATGATCGAGACAAAGCCCGAGCGGAATGGCGTTTTCGACAACATAGTACTCCTTGTGAGTGTGGCCGCCGCTAGGGCGGCTGTTCAGTCGGTCAGACCGCCGGCAACGGTGCCGCCGGCGTGGGTCAGGGTAAGGGTATCGGGTGCCGCGGTGGGACAGCCGGCAACCCCGGTGATGACGATCCCCCGCCGTTCCAGCAGGCGGGACAGGTTGGCGCGCCGCTGTCCCACCACATCGGAAATCCGTGCGGGGGCACAGGCCACCGACACCTCGGTTCCCGCGGCAAGGCCGGCGGTAAGCCGTTCCAGCAGCCGGTACCAGAGCTCGCCCTCCACGAGCTGGCGCAGGGCCGGGTGCCAGGGACCCGCCAGCACCGAACGTTCCAGGATATCCGTCGGCTGAAGGCCCAGCCGGATGACCGGGACCCCGGCCCGCTTGCAGGCCAGCAGCATGTCGGCACAGAGAGGTACGGCATCGGCAAGGGTCAAGGGGGTGTAGCTCCCTTCGGCCCAGAGTCCGGCAAGCCTGGTCCCCGCCACTACCAGGGTCGGGTAGATGCGGAGGGAGACGGGTTTCAGATCGAGTATCCGGGTGAGGGAATCCAGTGAGCGCTCCCGGCTGTCGCCGGGCAGTCCGGGCATCAGTTGCGCCCCCGCTGCGATCCCCTCGCGCCGCAGGACCTCGAATGCCCGCACCGTATCAGCGGCCGAGTGTCCTCTGCCGGATGCTGCCAGGACCCGGTCGTCCATGGATTGGACGCCCAGTTCCACGCTGGCTACCCCCATGGACCTCAAAAAGCCGGCTGTTTCGGCATCGAGGGCGTCAGGCCGGGTGGAAAGCCGCACGCTCCTGACGGAACCATCGCGCCGAAGAGGCTGCAGCGCCGTCAGGAGCCTCTCCTGATCGTTGCGGGGAAGGCTCGTGAATGTGCCGCCGTAAAAAGCCGCTTCAACGGGCCGGCCCCTGCCGAAGGTCTTCACTGCGGAATGGATCTCTGCGACGGTCGGAAGCCGGCCGGCCCGGCCCGCAATGCGTTCCTGGTCGCAGAAGACGCAGCGGTGGGGGCATCCCTGATGGGAAATAAAAAACGGGACGATAACGGACCGCGTCATGGGACAGCGCTGCGCCGCCCCGCTTCGAGGCGTTCCAGGCATTGCCGCGCTGCAGCCTGCTCCGCCTCCTTCTTGCTCCTGCCCGTCCCCTGGCCGAGGAGGCGCTCACCCGCGTACGCCGCCACGGTGAAGCGCAGATCATGGGCGGGACCACTGGTATCGACCAGGACATATCGGGGCAAGCCACCATACAGGGCTTGGGCCAGTTCCTGGAAATCAGTCTTGAAATCCCGCCCCTTTACCCCGGCAGCAACACCGGCCAGGCGTGGGCCGAACCACGTTTCCACGAGACGCTCCACCGGAGCCATACCTCCATCGAGATACATGGCCGCAAGAAGGGCTTCCAGAGCATTGGCGAGCAGCGATCTGCGGTGGCGGCCTCCGGAGCGCTCCTCGCCGCGCCCGAGGCGCAGGTAGCTGCCGAGCTCCACGGCCGCGGCCAGGTCGGCGAGAGTCTCTTCGCCCACCAGGGCCGATTTCATCCGTGCCAACGCTCCCTCCCGGCTTTCGGGGTAGTGTCGCAGGAGCATCTTGCCGATGCAGAAACCAAGGATGGCATCGCCGAAAAATTCGAGCCGCTCATTATCGGGAACCGTCGGGGAGCGGACCTCGTTCAGCCAGGAACGGTGAGTCAGGGCCTCATCCAGGAAACTGCGGTCGATGAAGCGATAGCCGATCGAGGCCTCCAGCCCCTCCGTCGATGCCGCGCCGCCGGCGACTGCTTGTTCATCCGTTTCACGCATAGCTGGGAAGTATAACCCGATTCCATCGTCTTTATCAATAGATATGCGGACCGGCAGCCATTTTGCGCTTGATAATGCATAACCTCTCGCCTATAATTCAGCCTTTACGAATCGAGAGGGTACGTCCGGGCCGTATGGGCTATTTCATTACATTCGAAGGCATCGAGGGATGCGGCAAAACGACCCAGATCCAGCGGGCGGCGCAGTCCCTCAGGGAGGCGGGCCACCGGGTGGTCGTTACGCGCGAACCGGGCGGTTGCCCCATTGCCGACGACATCCGGGCTATCCTGCTGGACGCCGGCAACAGCGCCATGGTTCCCATGACGGAGCTCCTCCTCTACGCGGCGGCGCGGGCCCAGCACGTGGCCGAGGTCATCGCGCCCGCCCTGGCGGAGGGTGCAGTGGTCCTCTGCGATCGCTTTACCGATTCCACTCTCGTCTACCAGGGCTTCGGCCGCAACCTGGACCGGGATCTCATTACCCGGCTCAACACCCTGGCTGCGGGGCAGATCCGGCCGGACCTCACCATCCTCCTCGACTGCCCCGTGACGGTGGGGCTTGCCCGGGCCACGGCGCGGATCAGCTCCCGGCAGACCAACCGGGAGGAACGTTTCGAGCGGGAATCGCTCCTCTTTCACGAGCGGGTGCGGGAGGGATTCCTCTCCCTGGCCGGCGGGGAACCCCACCGGTTCGCCGTGATCGACGGAAATGAAGGGGTAGAAGCGACGGCAACGGCCGTGGCGGATGCGCTCCTGAGCCGCGTGCCCCGGAGGTAGGACGATGCCTTTTTCCCGCGTCCTCGGCCAGGAAACCGCCGTTAATGTCTTGCGACGCGCGCTCCGTTCGGGCAAAACGGCCCACGCCTACCTTTTCGAGGGAATCGAAGGGTGCGGCAAGATGACCACCGCCCTCGCCTTCATCGAGGCAGCCTTCTGCCGGCGGGATGACGGCTGCGGTTCGTGCCCCTCCTGCCGGAAAATGGCCGGACTCCAGCATCCGGACCTGCACCGTCTGGCTCCCGAGGGTGCATTCATCAAGATCGACCAGGTCAGGGAACTGCAGCGGGAGCTTTCCCTGCGTCCGGTTGAGGCACCGATGAAGGCATGCATCATCGACGATGCCGACCGGCTCAACCCGGCAGCGGCCAACGCGCTGCTCAAGACGCTGGAAGAACCGCCGGGCAACGCCCTTCTGATCCTGCTCACCACGAATCCGGCGGGGATTCTCCCCACGGTCCGTTCCCGCTGTCAGCTCCTGAGGTTTTCGCCGCTCCCCGAGCGGGTGATCGAAGAATACCTGACGGACGCTGGACGCGAACCGACCGAAGCCCGCCTGGCCGCGTCCCTGGCCGGCGGCAGCCTCTCCCGGGCACTGGAGATGGATGAAGGGAGCGCCGGAACGGCCCGGCAGGGACTGTTCGAACGACTTCGGACCCTCACTCTGGAAGAGATCACCCCCCTCTTCGCGGCCGCCGAGGAACTGGCCGCGGACCGGGAACGCGCCGTGGAGGCCCTTGGCACCCTCACCTCCCTGCTGCGAGATATTCTCCTCATCCAGGGGGGAGGCAACGAGGTAGTCAACCGGGATCTCGTCCCCCTTCTCGAAGAAGAGGCGTGCCGGGTGGCGCCGGAGCGGACCCTCAACCGCCTCGGCCACGTCATGGAGGCGCGCCAGGCGCTTCAGCGCAATGCAAATCCCCGGCTCACCATGGACGTGCTCCTCATGCGCCTGGCGGACCGGACGACACCGTAACGCGCTTCGTTACACAACGGGCATTCAAACAAACAACGGGGAACTCCCCGGGAGGATAGTGTGGTCAAAATCGTCAAGGTCCAGTTTCATACCGCCGGAAAACTCTACGACTTCGGGTCCGGCGACCTCGACCTGAAACAGGGTGACCGGGTCATCGTCGAAACCGAGCGGGGCCGGAGCATTGCCATGGTCGTCACCCCGCCGCGGGAATACGAAGACACCCATGTCCCGGAGGGGCTCAAGAACATCGTCCGCCTCGCCGAACCGTCCGACCTGGCTTCGGCGGCCCGCAACGCGGCCAAAGAGCAGGACGCCTACCATTTCTGCCTCCGCAAGATCAAGGAGCGGGGCATGGACATGAAGCTCGTCAAGGTGGAGTATCTCTTTGACGGGAGCAAGGCCATTTTCTACTTCACCGCCGACGGGCGGGTCGATTTCCGGGAGCTGGTCAAGGATCTGGCCCACCAGTTCCATACCCGCATCGAGATGCGCCAGATCGGGGTACGGGACGAGTCCAAGATGATCGGCGGCATCGGCATCTGCGGCCGGGAGCTCTGCTGCTCGTCCTTTCTGCGCGATTTCGAGCCCGTCTCGGTCAAAATGGCCAAGGAGCAAAACCTGGCCCTCAACCCCACCAAGATCTCGGGCCAGTGCGGCCGGCTCCTCTGCTGCCTCGGCTACGAATTTGAAACGTACTGCTCTCTCAAGAAGTGCCTGCCCAAATGCGGTAAGATTGTGAAGTGCGGCACCGCGGAGGGCGAAGTCGTCAAGCAGAACATCCTGGAAGGGACCGTCACCATCCGGACCGAGGAAGATCGCGAGATGGTCGTCAAGGGCGAGGAGATCAAGCCCGAGAACATCTTCGATCGCCCCAAGGCCCCGCGCAAAGAGGGAGGACGGGAGAAAGACCAGAAATCGCCCCAGGACGGAGAACGTCGCGAACGTCCCCGGGACCGCGACAAGGAACGCAAAGAAGGCTCAGGCGGCGAACGGCGCGAACGTCAAGAGCGGGAGCAGGCTCCCCCCCGCGAGGAGGGGAACAACCGGGAGCGCCGGGGCGGCAAGGGAAGAGACCGGGATAAAAAGGAGAAGAAATGAGCCGAACGTTCTATGTCACGACACCCATCTACTACGTAAACGACGTACCGCACATCGGCCACGCCTACACCACCCTTGCAGCAGACGTTCTCGCCCGCTACAAAAAGCTCAAGGGGTACGAGGTCTTCTTCCTCACCGGCACCGACGAACATGGCCAGAAGGTCGAAAAGGCGGCCAACACCGCCGGCGAAACGCCCCTGGAGCTGGCCGACCGGGTGGTCAAGCGCTTCCAGGGCCTCTGGGAAAAACTGGACATCCAGTATACCGACTTCATCCGCACGACCCAGGAACGGCATAAAAAAGGGGTCTCGCACATCTTTACCAAAATCATGGCCCAAGGTGACATCTACCTGGGTGAATATGAAGACTGGTACTGCACCCCCTGCGAAACCTTCTGGACCGAAACCCAGCTCATCGACGGCAAATGCCCCGACTGCAACCGCCCGGTGGACAAACTCAAGGAAGAATCCTACTTCTTCCGGATGAGCAAATATCAGGAACAACTCCTGGCCCACATCGAGGCAAATCCCGATTTCATTCAACCCAAGAGCAGGCGCAACGAGATCATTTCCTTCGTAAAAGAAGGCCTGCGCGACCTCTCCGTCTCCCGGACCTCCTTCAACTGGGGCATTCCGGTTCCCGGAAACGAGAAACATGTCATCTACGTCTGGTTCGATGCCCTGACCAACTACATCACGGCCCTGGGCTACCCGGACGAACAGAGCGCGTTCAAGACGTTCTGGCCGGTTGACGTCCACCTGATCGGCAAGGATATCCTCCGCTTCCATGCGGTCTACTGGCCCACATTCCTCATGGCCGCAGGCCTGCCGGTACCCAAAAAGGTCTTTGCCCACGGATGGTGGACCGTGGAAGGCCAGAAGATGAGCAAGAGCCTCCAGAACGTGGTGGAGCCCAACATGCTGGTGGACCGGTACGGCATCGACGCGGTCCGTTATTTCCTGCTGCGGGAAGTCCCCTTCGGACTCGACGGCGACTTCTCCCACGCGGCCCTTGTCCACCGGATCAACTCCGACCTGGCGAACGATCTGGGCAACCTGCTCAACCGCTCCACCGCCATGGTCAACAAGTACTTCGACGGCGTTCTCCCCGCCCCCGGCCCCCAGACCGAGCTGGACACTGCCTTTAGGGAAAAGACCGAAGCCATGGTGCGCCAACTGGATGCCTGCATGGACGAACTGGCCTTCAGCAAGGGACTTCAGGCTATTTGGGAAGTTATCTCTGCGGGAAACAAGTACATCGACGAGACGGCACCTTGGGCACTGGCCAAGGACCCGGCCAAACGGGAATACCTCGGCACGGTCATGTACACGCTGCTGGAAGCCCAGCGCATCGTGCACCTGGTCCTCTCGGCCTTCATGCCGCGCACCTCCGCCAAGGCCCTCGGCTACCTGGGATGGACGGAGCCCTGCCGCGAAGAAGACCTCGCCTGGGGCAGGCTGGCGCCCGGGACGCTGATCGTCAAGGCGGAAGCGCTCTTCCCACGCATCGAGGAGAAGGAAGAAAAATAGGTCCCTATCTGGCCGGAATCCTCAGCTCTGCCGACGCGAAGAGGAAGAAGAACCTGAACAGGCAGTACTTGTAGAACTCACTGAAGAGAAGCCGGAAGCTCCCCTTGTCGTCCCACCACCGCTCTTTGAGATTGGTGGTATCTACCGGGTGGGGATAGATGGCGATGTCGCGCGGCAGTACCTGCCTGAAGAGAAGAGTGGCCCGTTTCATGTGGTAGCGGGAGGTGATCAGCCGGATTGAACGTACCTCTTTCCGCATGATTATCTCCCGGCCGTAGAGTGCATTTTCAAGGGTGTTGCGGGACAGGTTTTCCAGGAAAACACGATCTGCGAGCCGCTCTCCCTCCCGGTCCCGAAACAGATCCCGCTTCTTTACCACGGGATCGACGCCGATGAGATAGAGATACGTGCCTTTGCGTTCCCGGAAGAGGCGGACTCCCTCCTCAACCCTCCCCCGTCCCCCGGCCAGAACCACGATGGCATCGGTGGCCACATCCCTCTGGCGCAGGGAGAAGGTTTTGTAGGCAAAGTCCACAAACAGCACGGCCACTATGATCAGCACTACGATGAGAAGGGATATGATCCCCCGGAAAAAGAGAGCCATCACACATCCTTGACGGAATATTTCACTTGCATTCGCACTTTCCGTCTGCTATAAAAGGGAGCTTCGAAAGCCACCCGAAGGGAGTAGAATCATGTCCAAAGTTTGCGAAATCTGCGGCAAAGGCCCCAGTTTTGGTAACAATGTCAGCCACGCCAACAACAAGACCCGTACCACGTGGCATCCGAACCTCCAGAAGGTGAAGGCCGTCCGCAACGGCAGCGTCAAGACCATCAAGGTCTGCACCCGCTGCATCCGATCCGGCCACGTAACCAAGGCCGTCTAGCCCCTTCTTTCACCACGGCACGAAATGACTGAGCCGCAGCGCGTAAGCGCGTGCGGCTTTTTGTCGTTCCAACACCGGCAGGCCACAGGCAACCACCATCCGTCCCTTACCGACAGAGCGCGATCGCCTCGATCTCCACGAGAGCTCCCCGGGGAAGCCCTTTCACCTCCACGGTGGAACGCGCCGGAGGCGCCGCAGCAAAGCGGCTGCCGTAGACCCCGTTCACGGCGGCAAAATCGGCGAGATCCGCAAGAAAGATCGTCGTCTTCACGATGGCGTCAAACCCGAGCCCCGCCTCGGCCAGCACTGCGGCCATGTTGTCCATTACGCGCATCGTCTGAACCGTGATGTCCCCGTCGACCATTTCGCCGGTGGCGGGATCAAGGGGTATCTGACCCGACAGGAACAGGAATCCCCCTGCCCTCACCGCTTGGGAATAGGGACCGATCGCCTTGGGTGCCTGTTCTGTCGCAATAATCTCTTTCATGCTCCCCCCTTCAATTCTTCATTCGCTCGACCGAGATAACACCGCTCAGCTTCATGATGTTGTTCATTACCCGCTTCAGATGATCCAGATCAGTGACATCCACTTCAAAGATATTGACCCCGCGCTTGTCGACCGTGCTTTGGATCGACGCGCTGGAGATGTTTGCTTCGCAATCGGTGATGGCCTGGGTGATGTTGGCGAGAATCCCCTTCTGGTCGTGACAGGAAACTCGAATTTTCACCGGCAGGGCAGCCTTGCGCTCACGGTTCCAGGTGACGGCGATACGGCGCTCCGGGTCGTTTTCCAGGGCCACGGGACAGTCGGCGGTATGGATCGTGACCCCTCTTCCCCGGGTGATGAAGCCGATGATATCGTCTCCGGGAACCGGGTTGCAGCACTTGCCGAAACGCACGAGAACATCGTCGACCCCGCCGATCTGGATGGCGCTGGGAGACGAGCCGGTGAGTTTGCCGATCATCTTCCCGATGCGGGATTCCTTCTGTTCCTGGCGTTCCTGAAGCTTTTCCTCGGGAAGCAGCTTGCCGATCACCTGATTTGCCGAGAGTTTGCCATAACCAACGGCGGCCATGACATCATCATCGGTGGAGAGGCCGAACTCCGAGGCCACTCGCTTAATCTCCCCAGCCTTCTGCAGCTTGGCCAGATTGAGAGAATAACGCCGGAACTCCTTCTCAAGAATCTCCTTGCCGAGAGAGATACTCCGAACCCGCTCCTCTGTCTTGATCCATGCCCGGATCTTGTTGCGGGCACGGGAACTCTTGACGATCTTCAGCCAGTCCTTGCTCGGAGTGTGGTGCGGAGAGGTGATCACCTCCACGATATCGCCGTTCTTCAGCTCATACTTGAGGGGAACCAGCTTGCCGTTCACCTTGGCGCCCACACAGCGATGCCCGATGTCGGTGTGGATGGTGTAGGCCAGATCAATGGGGGTCGATCCCTTGGGGAAGCTCTTCACATCCCCCCTGGGAGTAAAGACGTAGACCTCCTCGGGGAAAAGTTCCACCTTGACCGTATTCATGAACTCGTGGGAATCCTGGAGCTCCTGCTGCCACTCCAGCAACTGCCTCAGCCAGGCGAACCGCTTGACCTCTTTCTCGTCGTACCCCTTCCCTTCCTTATACTTCCAGTGAGCCGCGATGCCGGCCTCCGCCACCCGGTGCATGTCGGACGTGCGGATCTGGACCTCCATGCGCTCCCCGTGCAGACCAATGACCGTCGTATGGAGCGACTGGTACATATTCCCCTTGGGCATGGCGATATAGTCCTTGAAGCGTCCGGGGATCGGCTTCCAGGTCGAATGGATGATCCCAAGGACCTCATAGCACTCCCGGATATCGTTCACCATGACCCGGATCGCCACCAGGTCGTAGATCTGGTCGATATCCACATTGCGGGCCTGCATTTTGCGCCAGATGGAGTAAAGGTGCTTGCTCCGGCCGAATACGTCACCCTTGAGGTCGTGTTCGGCAAGCTTGGAGACGATGATCTGCCGCACCTCCTCCACATAGCTTTCCCGCTCCTTCTTCTTCTTGGCAACCTTTGAGGCCAGGTCGTAGTAGATCTGTGGTTCCAGGTAACGGAAGGAAAGGTCTTCCAACTCGCTCTTGATCCATGAAATGCCGAGGCGGTTCGCAAGGGGAGCGTAGATGTCGAGGGTCTCGCGGGAAATGGAGCGCTGCTTCGGCTCGGGCTGGTACTGGAGCGTCCGCATGTTGTGGAGGCGGTCGGCGAGTTTGACGAGAATGACCCTGATGTCATTGGCCATGGCCAGCAGCATCTTGCGGAAGTTCTCGGCCTGGCTTTCCTCTTTGGTCTTGAAGTGGATCTTGCCGATTTTGGTGACGCCGTCGACCAGGTTTGCCACCTCGACGCCGAACATCACCTCCAACTCCTCCCGGGTGGTGAGGGTATCCTCGATAGTATCGTGAAGCAGCCCGGTCACCACTGTCGGCACGTCGAGCTTCAGGTCAGCCAGTACCCCCGCCACCTCCATGGGGTGAACGAGGTAGGGCTCTCCCGAAAGACGCGTCTGTCCCTGGTGGACCTTGGCACAGTAGACATAGGCCTTGCGGATCAGGTCCAGGTCGGCCACGGGATTGTAGCTGACGACCTTATCGAGGATATCATTGAGCCGTATCATGGGGAAAAGACAAAAAAAGGGCGGAAGCCTGGTGCTTCTGCCCTTGGGAGGTCCTGTGATTAGCGGGAACGACGACTGGTCAGTTCGTATCCGACCTTGCCGGTGGCGATTTCGCGCAGGGAGATCACCACATTCTTGTTGGCGCCCCGGTTATCGATGAGCGGACGTGCCCCCTTGTACAGCTGCTTGACGCGTTTGGACGCAAGCATGACGAGCAGGAACCGGTTATCCACCTTGTCCAGGCAATCCTCTACGGTTACTCGTGCCATTATTACTCCTTTCGTGCAACCGGCAGCCGTTGACGGCGGTGACGGTAACGTGTGTAAAATTCGACCCGCAAGGGGGTCATTTAATCCATGGAGAAAATCTCAGAAACCGCATCCAGCACCCTGGCTGTACGGCACTGCTCGGCAATGATGACCGATTTGAGCTCTTCAACCGCCCGGCTGAATTGATCGTTGACGATAATGTAGTCGTACCAGCGGGATTCCCGGATCTCGCCGGCAGCGGCGTTAATCCGCCGGCTGATCACCTCGTCGCTGTCCGAGGAGCGCCCGTTGAGCCGACGACGCAGCTCCTCGAAGCTTGGGGGGAGAATGAAGATATAAACGCCGCCCGCAAACCGCTCCTGGAGTTGGCGAGCCCCCTGGATGTCGATATCCAGGATAAGGTCCACGCCTGCGGCACGATTCTCCTCAAGGGTCCGGATAGAGGTGCCGTAGCAGTTGCCGTGAACCTCTGCCCACTCCGCGAACTCATCAGCATCGATCATTCGGCGGAACTCATCCATGGAAATGAAAAAGTAGTCTTTGCCATGGATTTCGCCGGGCCGTGGCGTGCGCGTAGTGTAGCTGACAGAATGCCGCAGCTGTGGAAAAATGTCAATTATTTCTCTGCACAGCGTGGTTTTGCCCGCTCCCGACGGTGCCGACAGTATGTATAAAACCCCTTCACGTTTCATCAAGACCCCGCTCGTGGCAAATGCTATTCGATATTCTGGACCTGCTCGCGAATCTTCTCCAACTCTGCCTTGAGCTCCACCACCAGCGCTGCGGTATCCGCATCTCCCGCCTTGGAACCGATGGTGTTCACCTCGCGGTTGAACTCCTGCATCAGGAAGTCGAGTTTGCGCCCAACCGGTTCGGACAGTTTCAGGGTGTCGTCGAACTGGACCAGGTGACTGCGGAAACGAACCAGCTCCTCGGTAATGTCGCTGCGGTCGGCCATCAGTGCGACTTCCTGGGCGAAGCGGGTCTCGTCCAGCGTGGTTCCGCTCAGCAGTTGCGTCAACCGTTCACGCAGGCGGGCGGCGTACTCGGCAACCATGGCCGGCGCGCGCAGCGCAATTCGCTCGATGATGTCGGACAGGGTCCTGCGCCGCGCCGTCAGGTCCGCGAACAGCGCTTCTCCCTCCCGCAGGCGCATGGCCTCCATGGCCTCCACGGCTCCCCGCACTGCGCCGAGGAGTTCACCGCGCAGGGCATCCTCGTTGCCGTCCTCTTCCCGGGCGGACAGGACATCGCGCTGGGACAGGATGAGCGGCAGCGTCACGGGATCAGCAAGGTCGAGTTCGCGTTTCAGTTGCTCGAAGGCATCCCGATAGGCCTTGGCCAGAGGGATATTGACGCTGGGCAGGTTCTCTCCCCCCACCGCCTCCTCCCGCTGAACGAAGACCTCGATCTTGCCGCGTTTGAGCCGGTCGCCCACCGCCTTGCGCACGTCATTCTCGAAGGCGAGAAGCGTGCGCGGCATCTTGACGTAAACCTCGCCGTAACGATGGTTCACCGAACGAATTTCGACAATGGTGCGCCCGGTATCGGTCTCGACCACGGACTTGCCGTAACCTGTCATGCTCTTGATCATGAATGCTCCATCTGTGTGAACTAAGATAAGGGAATCGCGTGCGCCACCGCAACCGGCCACTAGTTGCCGCTGATTTTCTTTTCCCAGCGCCAGGCATCGGCAACGATGGTTTCAAGGTCATCGTAGCGGGGAGTCCAGCCGAGGAGCGTCCTGGCGCGATCCGCCCGGGCCACGAGGCTGGGTGGGTCGCCCGGCCGCCGGGGAGCCTCCTCGGCAGGGAACGGAACTCCCGACACCCGGCGCACCATGTCGATCACGTCCCGGACACTGGATCCGCTGCCATAGCCGACATTGATGCGGGTCGACTCGCCACCCTTTTCCAGGTACGACAGGGCAGCCAGATGGGCAGAGGCAAGGTCCTCCACGTGGATGTAATCCCGGATGCCGGTGCCGTCCGGAGTCGGGTAGTCGGTGCCGAAGATGCACACCTTGTCCCGCAGCCCCAGGGCAGCCTGGCAGGAAACCTTGATGAGGTGGGTCGCCTCCGGAGTTCTCTGCCCCATGCGGGCCTGGGGATCGGCGCCTGCCACGTTGAAGTAGCGCAGGGCCACCGAGCGCATGCCGTGGGCGGCGCAGACATCGCGCAGCATCCACTCGCTCATGAGCTTTGACGTGCCATAGGGGTTGATGGGCACGGTGGCACTCTCCTCGGCGGCGACGCCGCTGTCCGGTATGCCGTAGACCGCCGCGGTGCTGGAGAAGATGAACCGCTCGACACCGTGCTTCACGCAGGCACCGAGAAGGTTCAGGGTATTTCGCGTATTGTTGCCGTAATACTTGAGCGGAGCGGTGACCGACTCGGGCGCAATGATGGAGGCGGCAAAGTGGAGCACCGTTGAAAAGCCGTATTCCACGAAGAGCGCGTCGAGCCGGGCGCTGTCGGACAAATCTCCCGTCACGAGCCGTTCCCCGTGGACAAGGGCATCGGGGAAACCGGTGGAAAGATTGTCGTAGACCACCACCGTATAGCCGGCCTCCGAGAGCTGGCGGACCACATGGCTTCCAATATAGCCGGCACCGCCGGTGACCAGAACAGGCATACGTCCTCCTCTTACGGCGTCAGACGCCGTAGTATCCCCGATACCACTCGACGAACCGCTCTATCCCCGCCCCGATGGGAGTGGCCGGCTTGAACCCCACGTCGTTCATCAGGTCATCCACGTCGGCGTAGGTGGCGGGCACGTCACCCGCCTGCAGGGGAAGCAGATTCTTCTGCGCGGTGAGCCCCAGGTTCTGTTCGATGGCTTCAATGAACGCGAGGAGCTCGACCGGGTTATTGTTGCCGATGTTGTAGATGCGATAGGGAGCGTAGCTCGTGCCGGGATCGGGTCGGGCCCCGCTCCAGGCGGGGTTGGGCTCCGGCGTGCGGTCCATGACCCGCGTCACCCCCTCGACGATGTCGTCGATATAGGTGAAATCACGCTGCATTTTGCCGAAATTATAGACATCGATGGGCCGGCCTTCGAGGATTGCCTTGGTAAAGAGGAAGAGTGCCATGTCGGGGCGCCCCCAAGGGCCGTAGACCGTGAAGAAGCGCAGGCCCGTGGTGGGCAGCCCGTAGAGGCTCGAATAGGTGTGAGCCATGAGCTCGTTGGCCTTCTTGGTGGCGGCATACAGGGAAACCGGATGATCCACGTTGTGGTGGATCGAAAACGGCATTGCCGTATTGGCACCATAGACGGAGCTGGACGATGCGTAGACCAAGTGCTTCACCCCGTGATGCCGGCACCCCTCCAGAATGTTGATGAAGCCGACCAGATTACTGTCCACGTAAGCGTGGGGGTTGGTGATGGAGTAGCGGACCCCGGCCTGGGCAGCCAGGTTCACCACCACATCGAAACGCTGGCCGGCAAAGAGATCCTCCAGGGCCGGCCGGTCTGCCAGACTGGTCCGCACAAAGCTGAATCCCTCGCGCCCCTCCAACTGGCGGAGCCGGTCCAGCTTCAGGTTCACGTCATAATAGTCGTTGAGGTTGTCGAGCCCCACCACGCGATCGCCCCGGTCAAGAAGGCGTTTCGTAAGATGAAAACCGATGAACCCGGCTGCTCCGGTGACGAGTATCGAAGACATGCACGCTATCCTTTTGATTTAACGCGTGATTGCGAAAGAGGTGCAGTGTAGCACATCACCCGGTTGATGGAAAGGGGGTCGCAAGGAGCCGGGCGATCCCGCCCATGAGGGCGTCAGCGGTGATACTGGTGCGGCAGGGAGCATCCCTGTCGCACGACTTGCGCAGGCAGGCGGTGCAGTCGAGGGGAGATTGGACGATCACGTGCTGATCACCCCGGGGACCGTTGCGGCTGCCATCGGTTGCGCGGAAGAAGGAAACCGTGGGCGTTCCCACCGCGGCAGCCATGTGGACCGGCCCCGTATCCCCCCCCACCACCACGTCAACCTTTTTGAGGAGTGCGCAGAACCCTTTGAGCGTCAGCTTGGGCAGGACCCGAACCCTGCGGCCGATCCCCGCGGCAATGGCCTCGGCGGCCTTTTTCTCCTGTTCGTTGCCCCAGGAGAGGAGGATCGTGGCATCGGGAAACATGTCGAGCGCCCTGGTCCCCAGAGCGATCCACCCTTCCTCGTGCCAAAGCTTCGTGGTCCAGGTGGTGCCGTTATGGAAGAGCAGGACAAAGCCGTCGTCGAGGGTTGCCAGAAACACCTCGGCTGCCTCGTCATCCTCCGGCGACGTGTAAATATCGGTGCTCAGCTTCATTCCGACATAGTCCCGGCCGAAGGGAACGCTGACCACCCTGAGCGCGCGACTGGAAATGTGATGGTCCTGGCGGCGGAGCGGCACCTGGTTGGTTGTGAAGTACAGGTTCAGCGACTCCCGGACGCCGTCCCGGTCGAAACCGTAGCGGCGGCGGGCATCGGAAAGCCACGCTATGAGGCCGCTCTTGATGTTCCCCTGCAGATCGAAGGCGATATCGTAGGCCGATTCGCGCATCTCCCGCCGAACAGTGGCGATCTGGGTGCGCGTGGTGTCGGAGAGCGGATCGCGCCGCCATGCCTTGGTCCGGACCACATGGAGCCGGCGCAGCAGCGGATGTCCCTCAAGAATATCGCGGTTCCCCTCCTCCACCACCCAGTCGATCGCGATGCCGGGGGAAACCTGGTGGAGATAGTCGAGTACTGGCAGGGCGTGGATCACATCCCCCAGGGCGGATACTTTGACGATGAGTACACGGAGCGGCATGACAGGACCTCAATCGGCAGAGGCGCCGGCACGACGCGCTGTACCCCACGCTTCCAGCGCCGCCGCGATCCGGCCGGCGGCCCGGCCGTCGCCGTAGGGATTGTGGGCGCGGCTCATGGCCCCGTAGGCCTCTGCGTCGGAAAGAAGCAGCGTGGCCTCGGCAACGATCCGGTCGAAATCCGTCCCCACGAGCCTGACCGTTCCGGCGGCCACCGCCTCGGGCCGCTCGGTCGTCTCGCGCATGACCAGGACCGGCTTGCCGAGGGAGGGAGCCTCTTCCTGCACCCCGCCGGAATCGGTGATGATCAGGTGAGCCCGGTTCATGGCGTACACAAAGGGAAGATAGTCGAGCGGATCGATCAAGTGGATGTTGGCTGCCCCCTCCCCGCCGAGGATTCTCTTCACAGGCTCCTGCACATTGGGATTCAGGTGCACCGGGTAGAGGATTTCCACGTCGTCGTGGCGGCGGGCAAGCTCCACCAGGGCGCGGCAGATGTTCTCGAATCCTTCGCCGAAATTCTCGCGCCGGTGGCCGGTGACGAGCACCAGGCGCCGGCTCGGATTGAGGAACGAAAATCGGGCCTCCATCTCCCGGGTCAGCTTGTCGTCATGCCCGATGCGGCCGACGATCGAAAGGAGCGCGTCCACCACCGTGTTGCCGGTAACGACGATCGCCGAATCGGCAACCCCCTCCCTGAGCAGGTTTGCCCGCGCCTGCTCAGTCGGGGCAAAATGGAGATCACACACCACCCCCGCCACCTGCCGATTAATCTCCTCGGGGAACGGCGCGAACTTGTTGTGGGTCCGCAATCCCGCCTCCACGTGCCCCACCGGGATGCGCGCGTAGTAGCCGGCCAGGGCCGCCGCCATGGTCGTGGTGGTGTCGCCGTGGACGAGGATGATATCGGGGCGCACCTCCCTGAGCACATTCCGCATGCCCAGGAGCACATTGGCCGTCACATCGTAGAGATCCTGGCCCGGCTTCATGATGTCGAGGTCGAAATCGGGACGGAGATCGAACAGATCAAGCACCTGGTCGAGCATCTGGCGGTGCTGGGCCGTGACACACACAAGGCTGCGGAACAGGTCCGGCCGGCGCTGGAGCTCCCGCACCACCGGCGCCATCTTGATGGCTTCGGGGCGGGTTCCGAAAATGGAGAGGATTTTCATAAGCAAAATTCCTTCAGTGATCGTCATGGACAACTTACTCTGGGTAAGCCTCGGCGCTGCCGGGAGCTTACCCAGAGTAAGTTATTGGGTAACAGTCAAAACAACATCCATTAACTGTTGAACTGCCATCTCAGTTGTATAGGGTGATTGATCCGCGTTTTCCTGCATTAGCCCTAAATTGTACTTTTCGACGAAAGCCATAATTCCGTCTCGAATCTCACATTCATTACTAGCATCTACAGGTATGTGTCCCAAGTCTTTCAGCATACGTTTCAACTCTTCATTGCCGTATACTAGAGCAAGAATTGGTCTTTGAGCATGCAAGTATTCATAGGCTTTTGACGGAATTGTTTCTTTAGAAACATCGTCTGCTCCTTGAATAAGCAACAACACGTCAGTTTTTCTCATTATTTCAAGGCATTTTTCTCTCGGGATCATCCCATTTTCTCGAATCATGTCTTTATATAGAAAATCATTTATCTGCTGCCTAACATCTTTCCCAACTCCGCCGTATAACTCAACACGAACTTGCTCCCTCAGCAAAGGCAACTCCTGTATCAGATACTCCAACCCCCTTAGAAAATAACCTAGATTACGCACCCCACCGAGAGAACCTAAATGGGCAAACCTAAGATATCCAGTAGATTCGTAGCTCACATTTAGAGTTTCGCGCTTTGCTCCCGGATAAATGACCAGACCGCGAGCTCCCAGTTCTGTACGTGCCGAAGCGGCATCTACGGCCTTTCTTGTTAAAAACACCACCCGACTAGCATGCTTGCAAATAAACCGCTCAGCCCAAAGTGTCAGTTTTAGCTCGAAATTACTGCGCGCACAATAGGAATGAATCAGCGGGTCTTGAAATTCAGCAATCCATGGAATTCCAGTCCAGCGAGAAATTAGGCCAGCTGCTACATGAGCACTAATGGGTCCACCTGTTGAATAAATAACTGTCGGAGAATGACGAACACAATTCAAATAACCGACAAAAGCAGCTCCGAATGACCAAGACCAAGTTGTGTCGATATTGAATAACATTTTTTCTATGTAATAGAATGGTAATAGCGGAAAAGTCAAGATAGTTTCAAGAAGTCTATATTTCCATTTTTTATAATTTTTACGTTTAAGAAGACTTCGTATTTCAAACCGTAACCCTGATGCAAATATAGATGGTGCAAATATTTGCCTAATTTTTTTATTTTTACGTGAGATAATGGAAGTTAATAATGTTATTTCAACTCCACTATCCGCTAAAAGCGGTAAACGATCATCAAGGTGATGCGAACATGCCATACCAGTTTCATTGGCAAAATATGATATTGCTAGCATTTTCATAAGCATGCCTATTTATTGAAATATATTAACCAACCAGCTCAATCAGCTTAATTACTGCTGACTCAACATTATATGGTGATTGTGGAATACAATCCGTCCTTGTGTGAGACCACAACTGAATCATCTGTGTAATTCCACAGTTGACTGATAATCTGTCGTCTGCCACGGCAGGAATATGACCTAGAAGCTTTAGCATATCCCTTAATTCACTATTATTGTGAACTAGACCTAGAATAGGTCGCGACGAGAGAAAATACTCATACACCTTCGACGGGATCGTTTCAGCGGAGATGCTGTCGGTGTTCTGGATGAGCAGAAGCACATCGCTCCGCTTCATGGCGATCAAAGAGTCTTTCCGGGGAATTCTCCCGAAATTCCTGATGACCCCGGGATAGGGGAATGCTCGGATATCCTCGATGGTTGCCCGATCAGCGGTCCCGTAGAGATCGACATGGATGAGCCCGGCAAGTTCGGGTTGCTCCTCAAAAAGCAGTTGCAAGCCCTGCAAAAACACCCGGAGATTTCGGGTTCCTCCCAATGAGCCGAAATGGGCGAAACAGCAGCGTTCCCCCCGCTGATAGGGAACATCCGGCATTATTGCCGGGTCAGCACCCGGATAGATCACCCGTCCCTTGTCCCCAAGTTCCGTCGTGGCCGCGGCACGCCGCCTCGCCTCTTCAGTGAGGAAAATAACGGCCGACGCATGCCTGCACATCAGGGAGACGATGCCGCCGTAGAGTCGCTGTGCCCGCCGGCTTCGCGTCGAATCGCCGTACACCAGGGGGTCCTGCAACTCGGCAATCCAAGGAATGCCGGTCATTCGTGAGATGATGCACGCGGCAACGTGCGCGCTCGATGCACCGCCGGTCGAATAAATGAGCTCCGGAGCGAACTCCCGGCAAAGCGCACGGCCGCGCCACGCTGCCAAAGGGAACCAGGACCACTGGCTGTCGAGATCGACTATGATTTTTTCGATCAGATAGAACGGCAAGGACAGCACGTTGATAAGCGGCGCCAGCACCTTTGCGATCCGGCTCCGGCGGCGCAGGTGGCGAAGCTCGTAACGGATGCCCGAAGGAGCTACGGATGGAGTTCTCCGGTGAATCAGCCCCTCGTGCCGTGTCGCGCATACGCTGGTGAGCATGATGGGCGAGATGCCGCTTTTCCGCAGATAGGGCAGGCGGTCGTCGATGTGCTGGGCACAGGCCATGCCGTCGATTTTCGAAAAATACGACAGGATGAGCCAGTGCCTGTCTTCTGTTTTCACTTAGTCATCCTTGGCATGAAATTCTCTTCGAGACTGGCGACGGCGTCCATAACCTCATCCACTTCGATCCCGAGCATGCAGGGGCTCTCGCCCCCTGCGTTGTCGCAACCGGCCTTGCCGCACGGGATGCACGGATACTCCTTTTGCAAAAGGACGATTTGACCGTTCCGCTGAACGCCCCTCGGCAGGGGGCACTGTTGGGTCAGGGGCCCGTCATTGTTCCACGGGGACCAGCGCTCTCCGATGGTTGGGCCGTACAGGGCCACCAGCGGCACCCCGGCTGCCGCGGCCAGATGGGTTATGGCGGTGTCGAGGCCGAGGTAGAGGGAGCTGCGGCTCAGAAGGCAACTCATCTGATTGAGACTGAACTCGCCCTTTACCAGAGCCGGCCGGTACCGGCACTGGCCGGCCCAGAACTCCAGCAGGGCGATTTCATCCTTTGCAGGCGATGAGGTCCAGACGGGGCAGAGCCCGTATCGCTCCGCAACGCGATCGCTCAGGGCGACTATCCGCTCCATCTGCCAGTACTTATACCGCCAGCGGGCAAAAGGGTGAATCACGAAAAACGGCCTGGTCACCCCGGCGTGCGCCATGAACTGGTCGACACGCGCTTCATCCTGCCCATCCCAGTAAATGGTAGCCCGGAGTTGCTCGACTTCAACCCCGATGGCATCGGCCACCAGCTTGCTGAGCAAGGCCACATGCGTGCTATACGGCATCGGAATCAGGTGGTCGAACAGAAGCCGCTTCCACAAGCGCGTGTACCATCTGTCGCCGACGAAGAAACCGACCCGCGTCTTCGTTCCGGCCAGCAGAGCGGCAAAGCTTCCCCGATCCGAGGTGTTCATATTGATTGCCAGGTCATACCTCCGGAAGATATCCCGGAAGTAGCCGCCTTCCCGCGCCCCACCGGCAGCTACCGAGCCCTTCTCCGAATAGATGACCCGCCTGACCCGTGGGTCCTTTTCCAGAAACTCGCCGGTACCCCGGTTCACCAGAAAGTCGATGGCTGCGTCAGGGAATGCATTTTTCAGGATGCCGATGAGCGGCGTGGTCAGGATGACATCGCCGATGAGCCGGATATTGATGATGAGTATGGAGGAGGGTGATGCGGTCACGATATGTTCAGATCCTTCGGGCGATGACGTCGTTGAAATGGCCGAGAAGTGCCTCGATTGCCCGTGCTTCATCAAAGTCGGAGGCTCGCCGCAGGCCGGCAGCCGCGAGCCGGTCCCGGAGCTGCCTGTCGTTGCAGATCCTTATGATTGCGTCAGCAATTGCCGGGGGGTCGCCCACGGGCACCTGAATACCGTCCACACCGTCCGTTACGATCTCGGCGAGCCCCCCGGTGCGGGTCACCACCACGGGCACACCGGCGGCCATAGCCTCCACCGGCGACATACCGAAGGGCTCCATGGAGGAAGGGAGTACGAACACGTCGGTGTTCGCCAGCAACGCCGGCACATCCTCACGCTCGCCGGGGCAATCCACCAGGTCCGCCACCCCGGCCTCCTCGGCGAAGCCCCGCAGGTTGGCCACATACCAGCCGCTCCCGGCAAGAACGAGCCGCGCCGTCGGGAAAGGGCGGCGGATCAGCGCCATGGCCCGGATCAGGTCTTCCTGGCGCTTCTCACCACGGAACCCTGCCACACAGGCAATAACGGGAAAGTGACCGTCAAGTCCCAGTTCGCGCCTGGTATTCAGCCGCTCCTCGTCGATGACCGAGGCAAATCGGGCCGTGGCCACGGGTGGATACTGCACGCGAATCTTGCGGGAGTCGACGCCGGCGGCAACCAGGTGCTCCCGCACGGCATTACTGCAGGCAAGCACCCGTTTCGGCAACAGGTTGTAGGAGATGGCCCGCTTGATGGGGTTCAGGAGTTCACGACTGCGGACCAGCGGAACTCCGGTGAGAAGGGAAGCGATTCCGCCGAGCCATGAATCCTTTGCCGAGTGGGAATAGATAACATCAACCCCCTCGCGGCGGATAACGGTACAGAACGAGCTGATGGCTGCCGGGTGCACCGCGTTGCGCATGGGCACGCCGACTACCACGAGGCCTGCCTCCTGCGCCCGCGCACAGAGCAACGCATCGGGAGGGCAGAGGATGAGGGGACAGTGCCCGGCATCCCTCAACAGCCGCGCCTCGTGGACAATGCGCCGCTCTTGGCCGCCAAAATTTTTGGACGACTCCGCGAAAAGGACGGTCAGTCTGCTGCCGGTGCCGGTGCCGGTGTTCCTGTCCATGGAAATCATCTCAGCGGGCCGTGGAATTTACCGTTCGAGTTCTTCCGGCCGGGTCATGACCCAGCCGCGCGCCGCTTCAACCTGCTTGGCGTAGCGGTAGAACGTCCCCTCGAAGGTATAGAGGGCGATGACGAACCCGGCCCAGCCGTCGAAGATGCCGAGCCGCAGGATATACATCCGGAAAAATGCGAACAGTGCGTGAAAGAGCGCCTTGCCCATGCCGGGGCGTACCCCCTTGGCGGTCATCTTGGCCGCGCCCAGGGTGGAATAGCGGTCGATCTTGGAAATCATCTGCTCGAAGTTGCGGAACGGAATCTGCCAGATGGCATTCTTCATGTGGCCGACCCGGCCGATGGTGGTAAACGACTCATGTACCACCTCGTCCGTGAACACCTGTGCGCCGCGGCGGAAAAGCTGGGGCTGGCGGTAGTCGGGGTACCAGCCGGAATGCTTGACCCAGCGCCCCATGAAGATGTTGCGGCGCGGCACGTAGTAGGCATCCAGCGCATCGGGGCCGGCGATGATGGCGAGGATCTCGTTCTTGGCCTCTTCCGTGCAACGCTCGTCCGTATCGAGGCTGAAGACCCATTCGTGAGACGTGGCGGCTATGGCGCTGTTGCGCAGCTTGCCGAACCCCTCGAAAGGAACCTGAATGACTTTGTCGGTATACTTCCGGGCGATCTCCGCCGTCCGGTCGGTGCTGAAGGAATCGATCACCACGATCTCATCGGCCCAGGTGACGCTCTGCAGGGCCGGCTCGATCTTCTGCTCCTCGTTGTAGGCTATGATGTAAACGGAAACCTTCGCCATTATCTCTCCTTTGTCTGCCGCAAAATCAGTTACAGCCACGAGGTATCCGCCGTGCCGGCCAGGTCGATCCCCTCGAAGTCATCGCTGATGGGTTCCGCCCCCTCCTCCCTGCCGGCGGCCCGCCAGGCCGGCAGTCGCTTGCCGTAGAGCCTGAGCGAGCCCATAAGGGGGTTGTCCGGCGTGGCTCCCGCCCGGGGAATGATGCAGACGGCCGGGATGCCGAGGGCGTTGGCCGCCCAGTGGGAATAACCCGACATGGGGGTTGCCAGCATCACTGGGCAGCAGGCCAGGGCAAAGAGGTCTGCCACGGGATTCACCCGCGAGTCATGGTCGGGCCCCTTGTAGTCATAGGGTGACGTCACATCGAGGGTGAACACGTCGAACCGGCGGTGGAGCGTCTCGTGGGTCGCCGGATCCCCTGTACAGGAGAGGAAGAAGCTGACATCCTTCTGCTTGAGCGCGATCCGCTCCATGACCGCCTCGTACCACCAGAGCGGGACTGCCGGCCACTCGCAGGCAAGGGGATCGTAGCGCGACTCGTCCACGATCCGGTAGTCGCCGTGGCGGATGTGCACGGCCACAACGGGTCTTCCTTGGACCCGCGCGAAGGTTCGCCTGATGGCATCAGCCAGGTTCGGCGCAAGTTTCACGCGGGACGCCACGTCCAGATAGATGGGGTCCAGCTTGTCCGATGGTCCGTCCAGGGAACGAAGGATGATCTTCTTGCCGCCAAAGGTGGCAAACTGCGCGGCATCACAATTGCGAACCCGGAGAGCCCCCGGCTTCTGCCAGAAGCGGAGCTTTGCCCGGCGGGTTCCGGCCACGCTGAATGAATCCAGTTCACTCCAGTCCAGAATGATCTCGTGCCCGTATTCCTTCTGGATGGCAAAGGCGAGCGGCAGGGTTTCGAGTCGATTGGTGATACCGACGAATTCATCGATATACAGCCTGGGTCCGGCCATCACGATACTCCCTGTGAAGATAGTGCTTGTCGACCTGCCCTAAGCCGTTCTGCGGCCTCCACCACCTCGGCTGTCGTCACCGCGGTCATGCATCGATGGTCGGTGGGGCATTCCCGCAACAGACACGGAGCGCAGTCGGTGTCGCGGCGCACGATCACGGCCCGTTCGCTCCAGGGGGAGGTGGTCGCATGGTCCGTGGAACCGAACACGGCCACCAGCGGGACGCCGAAGGCCGCCGCAATGTGCATGGGGCCAGAATCATTGGTGATAAAGAAATCACAACGCTTGATGAACGCCATGAGTTCCCGCACCGATGTCTTTCCCGCCATGACGACGCAGGGGGTGGTCATGGCCGCGGCAATATCGGCGGCAATGGCAGCTTCACCCGGCCCGCCGGTCACCACAACCCTGGCACCCCAACGGCTGGCCAGTTCGTCGGCCACGGCGGCAAAACGCTCCGGATACCACCGTTTGGCCGCGCCGTACGTGGCGCCGGGGTTGATGCCGAGGAGGGCATCGCGAGACCCGATTCCGTGCCCTGCCAAAAGTTCTGCCATGGCGGCATCCTCGTCGGCCGTTGTGGCCAGTTCAAGATGCCGATCACGGGTGGTGACCCCGAAACGGGCGAGCATGGCCAGGTAGTATTCCACGTGATGGAGCAGGCGCGTGGCGCCGTCAACCGTAACTCCGTGGGTCAGAAGCGGTCCACGGCCATCGGTCCGGTATCCCATGCGCCGGGGAATCCGCGCAAGCCAGGCAACAAGTGCCGCATCAACGGCATTCTGCAGCAGAATCGCCAGATCGAACCGCCGGGTTCTCAGTTCCCGGGCCAGCCGCAGTTTGCCTCGCAGGCCGGCATGCACACCTTTCCGGTCATAGATGATGACCTCGTCCACGGCCCCGTGAACGGTGAACAGCGGCGCCACCAAGGGATTGGCCAATACCGTCACTCGGGCGTTCGGGAAGCTCTCGCGAATTGCCCGCAGCGCCGGTGTGGTCATCACTGCGTCGCCGATCCAGTTGGTGGACCGGACGAGTATGCTGCTGATTGTCTCCTGCTGAATATCCAAAGCGTGTACCGGTCCCCTGCCCCGTTCACCGGTCCCCGATGGGCTCAGCCTCGTCGAGGAGCATCACAGGGATATCGTCCCGCACGGGGAACCTGAGGCGGCATGCCTCGCAGACCAGGGCCGAACCGTTATTGACCGGTTTCACCTCCCCGGTGCAGCGGGGACATGCCAGTATTTCGAATAATTCGACAGATAATGCCATAGCGTAAATTCCTTTTAAAGCACTTTGTCCAGGGCCGCTTCAAGGGGACCGGGATCCAGCGGGCGCATCTCGAGCACTGTGGCGTAGACCGGCAGCAGGCGCGCCAGATGGGCAGACAGCTTGACCCCATCCTTGCCGGTAGTGATCAGATAATCGGCACCCGCGGCCGCTTCCCGCAGCATGTTCACCTCTCGCTCACCGTAAGAGGCGTGATCGGCAAAGGGAATGGTCGCCACGATATCCAGCCCCTCCCTGCGAAGGGCCCCGAAAAAACCCTCCGGCTCGGCAATTCCGGCAAAGGCAACCCCTCTGAGCCCGCGCAGGGCTGTTAACGGCTGCACCTCTCCATCGGGAAGAAGAGCCGCCCCCGTCAGTGCGTGACCGGCCCGGCACGAAGGGATCATGCCGTGAACCGCCGGGGCTTCGCCACCGGTGCAGCGGGTGTAGACCACGAGATCGGCCCGCTGGATGGCCGCCCGCGGTTCCCGGAGCAGCCCCGCCGGCAAGGTCCGGCCGTTGCCGAGGGGCCGGTTGCAATCCATGAGCAGGATGTTCAGGTCCCGGTGGAGCCGGAGATGCTGGTAGCCGTCATCCAGAATGAAGACGTCCGGATCGAGCTGTTCCAGCGCCAGGAGACCGGCTGCGTAACGGTCCGCGCCGATGACCGTCATAAGTCCGGGCACCGATGTTGCCAGATGCACGGGTTCGTCACCCGCCTCGGCAGCGGTGAGCAAGACCGTACGCCCGTCGGAAACGATGCGTGTTTCGCCTTCCAGCGACCCGCCGTACCCCCGTGAGATGACCGCAACCCGCTTGCCCCGCGCCATGAGCCGGCGCGCCAGGTACGCCACCATGGGGGTCTTGCCCGTGCCCCCCACGGTCAGGTTACCCACGGAGATTACCGGGCGGTCCAGGTTCCTGACCGTGAACAGCCCCCTGGCGTAGGCCAGGGCCCGGAGCCGGACCACCAGCCCATAGGGGGCGGCTGGGATGGCGAGAACCGCGCCGAGAAGCCGGGCGCCCGCGCCGCGCTCTTCACCGGAAGCCAGTTTTCGCCAGAACCCCGCACAACTCACTCGTCGCTCCCCGTGACAAGCAGGCGCCCGATGATCTCCAGGTGGCGGGAGGCGGCCCCCCCCTGCTCTGTCATGAGGCGGATGCCGCGCTCACCCATGGCGAGTCGGCGGGGCTCGTCGTTCAGGAGCCGCCGCAGGGCATCCTCCAAGCCGGCTCGGTCCTCAACCTGCGCACCCACATCGGCTGCCAGCACCAGGGACGTTATCTCCCGAAAATTGTGCATGTGGGGGCCGAACAGGACCGGAGCCCCGACCGAGGCGGGTTCCAACAGGTTGTGCCCGCCCACCGGCACGAGGCTTCCCCCCACGAAGACCAGGTCGGACAGGGCATAGAGGTTCATGAGCTCGCCGATGGTGTCCACCAGCAGAACTCCGCCGGCTGCCGGTTCAGGCGCCCCATCAAGGGCGGAACGACGCACATGGGGAATCCCTTTGCCCTGCAGCATCGTCCCTACTTCAGCGGCACGCTCCGGGTGCCGGGGCACGAGCACCAGGAACAGCCCGGACCGCTCCCGGGCAAGGCGGGCATAGCTGTCCGCCACGGCCTCTTCCTCACCGGCATGGGTACTTCCGGCAGTAATGACGAGGGCGTCCGGTGGGAGACGGTAACGCTGGTGCAATTCCTCGCGCTCCGCAGGGCTCAGGGTTCTTACGGGGAGATCGTACTTGAGGTTGCGTGTCACGAACACCCGCTGCGCCGGCGCACCGATAGCCACGATGCGGCGGGCATCCTCCTCGCTCTGCATGCAGAGGGCGGACAGCTTGGCCAGGAGTGGGGCAAAAAACCACGAAAACCGGAGATAGCGCGGAAAGGAGCGGTCCGAGATACGGCCGTTGACCATGACGGCGGGGATTGCCATCCGACGGGCGTAGCGCAGGAAATTGGGCCAGATCTCCGTCTCCACGACAATGACCAGCGACGGTGACACGAGCCGAAGTGCGCGAGACACGGCAAAGCCGAAATCAAAGGGGAAGTAGACGACGAGATCCGCCTCGGCGATCTTCTCGGCAACAGAGCGTCCGGTTTCGGTCACGGTTGATAGCACGAGGGGCCGCTCGGGATACCGATGTTTCAGCTCACGCAGCAGGGGTTTCACCGCCATGGTTTCACCCACCGAAACCGCGTGGACCCAGATGGGTCTCTTGCCCGCAACGGGCATGAGCCGTTCCGGCGCGATGAACCCGAACCGCTCGCCGAACCCGGCGAAACTCCTCCCCCGGCTCACTGTCCGCCAGGCGTGGTGGGCGATAATCGCGGGCGACAGCAGGAGCAGCAGTATGTCGTACACAAGAAAGACCATCGAAACGCCATCCCCGTCCGGTCGGCCGTCAAACCCGGGACCGGTCCCGGCCTTTCACTTGAACTGCATGTCGTAGAGCTTGCGGTAGAGCCCGTCGCGCGCCAACAACTCGTCGTTGGTCCCGACCTCAACCACCTCGCCCTTGTCGATGACCACGATCCGGTCCGCATGGAGAACAGTGGAGAGCCGGTGGGCAATCACCAGGGTGGTCCGGTTCTTCATCAGATTGGTCAGGGCCTGCTGGACCATGTGCTCGCTTTCGGTGTCAAGGGCGCTCGTTGCCTCGTCCAGAAGAAGGATCGGCGCATTCTTGAGAATGGCCCGGGCGATGCAGAGCCGCTGCCGCTGACCACCGGAGAGGCGCACCCCCCGGTCGCCGATGTTTGTGTCATACCCCTCGGGCATCTCCATGATGAAGTCGTGGGCAAAGGCAGACCGGGCCGCGCGCTCCACTTCCTCCAGGGAGGCATCGGAGTTGCCGAGCCTTATGTTGTTGGCGATGGTTTCGTTGAACAGGATCGTTTCCTGATCCACCAGGGCGATCTGGCAAAGGAGGTCATCCAGCCGCAAGCGCCGTACGTCGATCCCGTCGATGAGCACCGCACCGCCGGTCACATCGTAAAACCGGGGAATGAGCGACATGACCGTCGTCTTCCCGGCGCCCGATGGCCCCACCAGCGCCACCACCTCGCCCCGCCCGGCCGTGAACGATACGTCGCGCAGCACCTCCTCATCGTCATAGCTGAACGAGACATTGCGCAGTTCCACGGAGCCGCGTACCGTTCCCGGCTCCACCGGATCGGGCGGGTCCTGGATGTCCGTTGGATGATCGATGACCTCGAAAACCCGCTCGGCCGCCCCCATGGCCTGCTGAACCGTATTGTAGGCGCTGAGGACCTTCTTGATCGGGCCGTAGAGCATCACCATGGCGGTCAGGAAAGAGAAGAATTCGGGCGCCGTCATCTTGCCGTCCATGACCTGGCTGCCGCCGAACCAGATCACCCCCGCCACTCCGAACGAAGTGATGATCTCCATGATGGGCGTATGAAGAGATTCGTATTTGATGCTCTTGCGCAGGTAGCGGTACAGGCCGAGGTTGGTCCGGCTGAACCGATCCACAACGCTCTTCTCCTGACGGAATGCCTTGACCACCTTGATGCCGGAGAACGTCTCCTGGAGAATACTCGTGATCTCACCCATCTGGCCCAGGGACTGTTTTGCCAGATTCTTGATCCTCTTGCCGATTTTCTGGGCCGGAACGGCCGTAAGGGGGAGCACGATAAACGTGATGAGCGCCAGCTGCCAGTTGCGGTAGAAGATGACGCCCAGCAGGCCGATGGCGGTCACGCCGTCTCGCAACAGGCTCGTGACGATATTTGCCACCCCCTGCTGCATCTGCCCCACGTCGCTCATGATCCGGGACATGAGGGTCCCGGTGGGATTATCGGTGAAGTAGCGCAGGGGCAGCCCTATCTGCTTGCGGTACACCTCGTTGCGGATGTCCTGGATGGCCAGCTGACCTGCGGTCTGGACATAGTAGCCCTGGAGGAACCGGGCCACCCCGCGGAACAGGAAGACAATAATCAGGGCCACCGGGACGAGGATGAAAATCGTCATGTCCCTTTCGGAAAAGATCTTCTTCAGCAGCGGCTCCACCATCCAGGCGATGGCCGCATCGGTGCCGCCGACGCAGAGTGACGCTGCCATGGAGATGACGATCCGCCACCAGTAGGGCTTGCTGTAATGCAGAATGCGCTTGAAGGTATCCATTAAACCTGCTTTCCGAGCATTTCCAGAACGATTCCTGCTACCCGTTCCGAGCAGCCGCCGGTACCGAGCTTTTCCTTGACCATGGCAAGCCCGGCGCGGGTTTTCTCGGCATAGGCGGAATCATCCAGATAGCGTCCGATCTCGGCGGCGATCCGGTCGGCCGATGCCTCGTCCTGGATCAGTTCCGGCACCACCCGCGTACCGGCCACGATGTTGCAGATCCCGATGTGGTCGACGCGGATGAGCCGCTTACCCACCTGGTAGGTGAGTGGGGACACCTTGTAGATGATCACCATGGGCACTCCCATGAGGGCGATCTCCAGGGTCACGGTGCCGGAGACGGTAATTATGGCGTCACAGACCTGCATCACGTCGTACACCCGGTCCCGGGCCACGGTCACGTCAAGGCCCGATGCCGACAGTTGGGGAGCAATGTCCCCGTCGGTGAGGCTCGATGCCAGCGGCAGGATGAACTGGATGCCGGGATAGCGTTCCCGCAACAACTGCGCGCTTTCGAGGATTACCGGGAAGAGCTTGGCAATCTCCCCGCGGCGGCTGCCGGGGAAGAGCCCCACCACCCGCCGCCCCGGATCGAGCCCGAAGGAGGCCAGGGCCTCGTCACGCCCCATGGTCGGGCGCACCCGGTCCGCCAGCGGATGCCCCACGAAGCTGACCGGAACTCCGGCCCGTTCGTAAAAGGGAACCTCAAAGGGAAACACCACAGCCATCCGGTCCACCAGCCGGCCGATTGTCTTGACCCGCCCGGTCCGCCAAGCCCAGACCTGTGGACTGATGTAGTAAAGCACCTTGACGCCGTGGCGTCGGGCCACCCGGGCAAGAAGCATGTTGAAGTCGGGGTAGTCGATGAGAATCAGGAGATCGGGCGGATTCGCAGCGATGACCCGCCTGAGCGTCATGAAGGCCCGGGAGATCACCCCGAAGTGGGCCAGCACCTCCACGATGCCTATCACTGCCATCTCCGCGGAGTCCACCAGGGTTTCCACCCCGGCCTCCCGCATCCGGGGGCCCCCGATGCCGAAGAAAGAGAGGGTCGGGTCACGGCGGAGCGCTTCCCTGACCAGTCCGGCCCCGTGGAGGTCGCCCGAGGCCTCGCCGGCAACGATCATGATTCGATGTGATGTGTTTTCTGTCATCCGTCAAAAATGGCAGAGACGCCCCGCAGGGCGTCTCCGTGTTCAGTGTCGTGGCAGGTGTCGCAGCTAGAGCGCGCTCTTGATGACCCCGACCACCTCGCGCACCTGCTCCTCGGTCATCTCGGGGAAGATGGGGAGCGACATGCAGCGGGCCGCCGCATCCTCCGTCACCGGGAGGGTCAGGCCGGCGAACTGTGCGGCAAAGACATCCTGCTTGTGCAGCGGGATGGGATAGTAAATGGCGGAGGCGATGCCCGCCCCGGTCAGGGCCTTCATAATGTCGTCGCGCCGCTCGGTGAGCAGAGTGTACTGGTGATAAACGTGAACGCCCTTGCCGTCCTCATAAGGGGTGACGATGCCGGTGCCGGCCAGCAGTTCCGAGTAGAGGTGAGCTACCCGGCGCCGTCCCTGGTTGTACTCGTCGATATGCTTGAGCTTGGCCCGCAGGATCACGGCCTGAATCTCGTCGAGGCGGCTGTTGTAGCCGATAACCGAATGGTGGTAGCGGACCTTGCTGCCGTGGTTGCGGAGCACCTTGACCATTTCGGCCGTCTCGGGGCAGGAGGTGGTCACGAGGCCACCGTCGCCGTAGCACCCAAGGTTCTTGCTGGGGAAGAAGCTGAAGGCCCCCAGAGCGCCGATGGAACCGGTCATCCGGCCGGCCGCGGCGGCGCCGAAGGACTGGGCGCAATCCTCGACCAGAAGGAGACCGTGTTTGGCGCAGATCGCCTCGATGGCCCCCATATCGGCGGGCTGGCCGAACAGGTGGACCGGCAGCACTGCGCGGGTCCTGGGGGTGATGGCTGCCTCGATGGCTGCCGGATCGATATTGTAGGTGCGCGGGTCAATGTCGACGAAGACCGGCGTCGCCCCCACGTAGCGGATGGCCTCGGCCGTGGCGATGAAGGTGAAGGGGGAGGTGATCACCTCGTCACCCTCCTTGATGCCGGCTGCGGCCAGAGCAAGGTGAAGGGCGTCGGTGCCGGAGGCTACCCCGATGGCGTGCTTCACGCCCAGGTACGCCGCAGCCTCCTCCTCGAAGGCGCTCACGTTGGGACCAAGGATGAACTGGGTCTTCTCCAGGGCTTCCAGAATGCCCCGGTCGATCTCGTCTTTAAGTTTCAGGTACTGGACCTTGAGGTCTACCATTGGAATCATTGTCTTCCTCCTTGGATACGCATTGAAACGCGGACGTGGTGCTTGACCATCAGATCAAACGTATCAATCCGTTAACGCTTCAATGCGTCTACAGTTGTTTCGTGATCATGAGCGCCGTCTCCAGCGCCCGCTTGCCGTCCCGGCCGCTCACCACCGGGGTCGCCCCGGTCCTGATGCACTCCAGGAACGAGGCGATCTCGCTCTTCAGGGCATCGCCCTGCTCGAACGTCTTCTGGTCCATGGCCACATTGGGCACGCCGGGGAACATCTCGCCGCTCCCCTTGCGGAAGACTGCCAGGGATTTATTCTGGAAGTCGACCGTGATGTAGGAGTCGGCCTGGAAGATCCGCATCTTGCGCTCGCTCTTCAAGCTGATCCGGCTGGCGGTGACGTTGGCCACACAGCCGTTCTCGAACTGGATCCGGGCATTGGCAATGTCTTCCTCGTCGGTGAAGACCGGCGCGCCGATGGAATTGACCTGCTTCACGGGCGAATCGATGATGTGCTGGATGATGTCGATGTCGTGGATCATGAGGTCGAGCACCACGTTCACATCGGTGCCCCGGGGCTTGAACGGCGCGATCCGGAGCGATTCGATGAAGCGCGGCCCGGTCAGCAGCTCGTCAAGGGCCATGACCACCGGATTGAAGCGCTCAAGGTGCCCCACCTGGAACACCGCCTTCCGCTCATCGGCAATGCGGATCAGCTCATCCGCTTCCTCGATGGTGGTGGTAATCGGTTTTTCCAGCAGCACGTGGACACCACGGTCCAGAAATGCCCGCGCCACCTCGAAATGGTACTGGGTCGGCACCACAATGCTCACGGCGTCGACCCGGTCCAACAGCTCACGGTAATCGGTGCAGGGGCTGGCACCGACCTTGGCCGCCACCTCGGCGGCCCGGTTCATGTCGGTGTCCACCACCGCCACCAGCTCGGAATCAGGAAGCTGGGCATACTTTTCCGCGTGAAACTGTCCCAGGTAGCCGACGCCGATAACCGCTGTCCGTAGTTTGTCCGTCATCTGCAGAGTCCCCTTTCCGATTTCTCGGCAAAAGTAACAAAGTGATCGATCTCCTGCGAGGGAGGGATTTCCTCGCGGATGCGGCGCAACGCCTCCTCCAGCTTGAGGCCGGACCGGATCACGAGCCGGTAGGCTTTTTTGATCCGGCCAACGAGCTCCTCGGAGAAGCCGCGCCGCCGGAGCCCCACCGTGTTGAGACCGGAAGAAATCGCCCGGTTGCCGCTGGCGATGGTGAACGGCAGCACATCCTGCACAACCATGGCTCCTCCGGAGAGCATGGCGCTCTCGCCCACCCTGACGAACTGATGAACCGCCGAAAGCCCGCCGAGGATGGCGAAATCCTCGACAACCACATGGCCGGCCAGTGTCGATCCGTTGGCCATGATTACCCGATTGCCGATCACACAGTCATGGGCCGCATGACAGTAGGCCATGAACAGGTTGTCGTCACCGATTACCGTTTCGCCGATGCCGGTGACCGTCCCCGGCTGGAGCGTCGTGAACTCGCGAATGACGTTACGGTTGCCGATCCGCAGCCAGGTTTCCTCTCCCCGGTATTTCATGTCCTGGGGGATGCCCCCCACCGAGGCCATATTGAAGATCCGGTTATCCTCGCCGATCTCGGTCCAGCCGTCGATGACGGTGTGGGGTCCAACGGTTGTGCCCCGTCCGATACGAACGTGCTCCCCGATAATGACATAGGGGCCGATTTCTACACCCTCGGCGATTTCCGCCCCGGGATGCACGATTGCCGTAGGATGAATCATTTAGAGTTTTTCCTTGTCGGCAAAGGTCGCCTTGAGCTCTGCCTCGGTGACCAGCTTGCCGTTTACGGTGGCCCTGGCACTGAAACACCAGATGCCCCGCTTGCAACCGGAGATCGTTACTTCGATCCGCAGCTGGTCTCCCGGCACCACCGGCTTGCGGAACTTGACGTTGTCGATGGAGGCAAAGTAGCAGACCTTGTCACGCACCTCGTCACCCAAGGTCACATAGGCGTAGATTCCACCCACCTGGGCCATGGCCTCAACGATCAGGACTCCCGGCATCACCGGATGTCCCGGAAAGTGCCCTTGGAAAAACGACTCGTTGATGCTGACGTTCTTGATCCCCACGATCCGCTCGCCGGCAACGTACTCCACGATCCGATCCACCAGGAGGAAGGGGTAGCGGTGGGGAAGAATCTTCATGATTTCGTTGATATCAAAGACTGTTTCCATGGTTACGCTCCTTAAAAGAGAAAAACGGACCGCCCGGAGGACAGTCGCGTTTTCTCGATTACACGACCGAAAATTGCGAAACAAACCGGTGCGGAGCCGGCTAGCCTGCGGATTCCAGCTTCTCCTCAAGCTCGCGGAGCCGTTTTTCCAGGGCGGCCACAGTCCGCTTCATTTCAGGGAGTTTCGGCACAACCGCCGAGGCACGGAGCCACTCCCGGTGGTCGAAGGCGGGGATACCGCTCACGATGGTTCCCGACGGAACGTTACCCGGGACACCCGACTTGGCGCCAACCATGACATTATCGCCGATCTCAAGGTGCCCGGCCACACCAACCTGCCCGCCGAGCGTAACCCGCCTGCCGAGCTTGGTGCTCCCCGAAATGCCCACCTGGGAGACGATCATGCAGTTCTCGCCGATGACGCAGTTGTGGGCGATCATGACGAGGTTGTCGATCTTGGTCCCTTTGCCGATAACGGTGGAAGCAAGGGCGGCACGGTCGATGGCGACGTTGGCACCGATTTCCACGTCATCCTCGATCACCACGTTGCCCAGCTGGGGGATCTTGTACCAGCCCTCGCCGTCGGGCGCATAGCCGAAGCCGTCGGAACCGATGATGGTCCCCCCGTGGATTGTTACCCGGTTGCCGATGCGGCACCCCTGATAGACCGTGACGTTGGCATGGAGCGTGACCTCATCGCCGACAGTGACCCCCTCGTAGAGCACCACTCCCGGATGGAGCGTCACCCGGTCGCCGATGGTCACATTATCGCCGACCACCGCACCCGGGTGGATCGTTATCTCCGAGCCGATTTTCACGTTCCGGCCGACATGGGCTCCCTCCATCACTCCTCGGGCCGCGCGGGGAGCCACGTAGAAGAGAGTCAGCAGCCGGGCGAACGCCAGATAGGGATTCGGGACCACGATGGCGTTATGGCCGTGCCGTTCGGCGCCGGGCGGCAGAATGACCGCCCCGGCCCTGGTGGAGGCAACCTTTGGCGCATAGCGGGGATTGGCGAGAAACGTGATCTGGCTGTCGGTGGCGTCATCGAGGCTCGCCACGCCGACGACCTGGCGGGAGCCGTCGCCGACCAGCGTTCCACCCAGGTAGTCAGCCAGTTCCTGTAGCGTCTTGCTCACGGTCATCTTATTTCTTCCGGGAGGCGTTGAAAATTTTCAGAACGTCCTCGGTCAGGTCGGCTTTATCGTCGGCAAAGATCATGCTTTCGTTCTTCACGAAGATGATCGTGTAGCCGCTCTTGCGGCCGAAGTCCTGAATGACCCGCTCCAGCTCCTCGATAATCCGCTTGGTGAACTCCTCGTCCTTGGCCTGGAGCTCGTCCTGGGCATCCTTGGTGAACCGCTGGAACTCCTTGAGCTTCTGCTGGTAGTCCTTCTCCTTGGCGCTGCGCGCCGAATCAGAGAGGAGCACGCTCTGCTTCTCCAGGTCGTCCTTCAGCTTTTTGAGCTCATCCTGCTTGAGGTTGATTTCGTCCTGGTACTTCTTCACCTTTGCCGCAAGCTGCTCCTTGGCCTCCTTGCCCGCTTCGGAGAGGTTGAGAGCCTTCTGCATGTCGATAAAGCCGAGCTTGCCCCCTTCCGCTCCGAAAGCGGAGGCGGCCATGAGTGACAACGTAACGACGGTGGCTGCAATGATCCTTTTCATTGTTTCTCCTTTAGCTGGTGCTCTGAAGCCCGCAGGTTCTAGAAAAAGCTCCCGATTGAAAATTCGAAACGCCCGCTTGACTTGTCAATGCCGTCGCGGGGGTTGAGCGGAATGCCGTACTCAAGCCGCAGCGGCCCCATGGGGGATACCCACCGGATACCGGCACCGTAACTCATCAGGACACTGGAGAACATATCCTGGTTCTCGCCGTACACGTTACCCGCATCAAAGAAGATGACCCCTTTGAGGCCCGCATCCTTGAGGAGCGGAATCGTGTATTCCACGTTCAGGATCGCCTCCTTGTCACCGCCGACAAATGCCCGTTCGGGGTTTGTCGTGGGGAGGCCGGTCAGCGGGTCGGTGGTCGGCACATAGGTGATAATGGACGGGCTCACGCTGCGGCCCTCAAATCCCCGCAGAGTATTGATGCCGCCGGCGAAGAACCGCTCGTCGATGGAAATGTCCTTGCCGCCGAGCCCCTGGATGTAGCCGAGGGTGCCCCGCAGGCTCAGCACTGTCCCGAAGCCGGTCGGGAAAAAGACCGAGGTGTCGCCATAGTAGCGGAGAAACCGGTTTGTGCCGCCGAGCCCGGCAAACTCGACCGAGAGATTGTTGACCATGCCGCGCGTGGGGTCGAGACGGTAGTCGGTGGTGTCCCTGGTCAGGCTCACATAGATGGAGCTGGTAGTGGAGTTGGTCTCGGGCACGACCCGCAGGGCCGGTGAGATGTCGAAGATTTCCTTCTGCTCATACTTGTAGACCCAGAGGGTTCTCAAGGTATCGCTCAGGGGGTACCCCGCCTTGATGTCGCCGCCCGTTGCCCGGCGGGTAAAGTCGAGGTAGTCGCGCTCGGTCCGGTAAAGATCGCCCCCCAAAGTCCAGCGGGTATCGAGGAAATAGGGGTCAGTGAGACCCAGGTTGAACGTGGACGATTTGCCGCCGATGGAGGCGGCCAGGTTGGCCCTGAGGCCCAGCCCGAGGAAGTTGCCCTGGGAAACGGAGCCCTGGCCGATAAGGCCGTCCAGGGAACTGTAGCCGGCACCGATGCTGAAGGTTCCGGTGGGCTTTTCCTTCACCTCGATGTTCACGTCCAGCTTGTTCTCGGAGCTCCCCTTGACCGTGGAGATTGCCGCTTCCTCAAAGAAACCGAGGTTCATGAGGCGCTGCTTGCTCTGCTTGAGGCCGGTGCTGCTGTAGGTTTCGCCCTCGGCCACTTTCAGCTCGCGGCGAATGACCTTGTCGCGGGTTTTGGTGTTACCGCTGACGTTGATGCGATCGAAGAAGACCTTGTCCCCCTTCTCGAACTCGAAGGTCAGGTCAACGGTCTTCGTCTCCGGGTTCACCTTGGTGAGCGGCGTCACGTTGACAAAGGCAAATCCCTTGTCCGCGTAGAGATCGGTGAGCGTCATAACGTCGGTGCGGAGATTCGCCCGACTGAAGATATCCCCCGACTTGAGCCTGAGCACCTTGGTGAGGTCCTCCTCCTTCTCCAGCAGATCCCCCTTGTAGCCGATGGCTCCGGTCCTGAACTGATCCCCCTCGGTGATGCCGATGGTCACGATAAGGCCGCTTTTGTCCTCGTTGAGCACCACCTGGGGCTCTCCGACCTTGACGTTGACGTAGCCGTTGTTGAAGTAGAGATCGGCGATGAGGTTCGCATCGTTTTTCACCACTTCGTCTTTGTAGGTGCCGGCACCGGTAAGCCAGGACAGGAACCACTTCTCCTTGGTCTCCATGACCCCGCGGAGCTTGCTTGCGTTGAAGGCCTTGTTTCCCTCGAAGCGGATCGACTTGATCAGGACCTTTTCCCCTTCGGCCACTGAGACAATCACCCGCACGTCGGTGTCGGAACGTTTCTCGCTCCGGGTGGTGACCTCGGCCAGGTAATAGCCCTCGTCCCCGTAGAGTTTCTTGACCCGCTTGCCAGCCAGGGTCAACTCCTTCTGGGAAAAGATGGTGTTCGCCTTGAGTCCCAGGGCGTCCCGCACCTTGTCGGTGGAAAGCTCCTTGTTACCCTCGATCCTGACTTCGCGGATAATGGGCTTTTCCTGCACGGTATAGACCAGGACTGCTCCGCCCTCGCCCTGCTCGGTCTCTGCCCGCACGTCGATGAACTGCCCGAGCTTGTAAACAGCCCGCACATCGGCGTCCACCTTTTCGGCGTAGAGCAGATCGCCTGTCTTGAGAGAAAGGGCGTTGGTTATGGCAGCGGTCTCGACCCGCCGGTTCCCCTTGACCCGGACATCGACGATTTTTTCACCCTCGGCCCGAACACCCTGAACGTTCAGCACCACTGCGGCAATGATTCCTAGTGAAGTCGCTTGTAGCCGTCGCACCGCTACCCCGGAAATGTGGATTTTAACTGCGCTGCCCTACGTGCTGCCTGTTGAGACAAAGAGTGCTACACTTCGATGCGGCCGTCCACCAGCCGGACAGTCCGACCCATGCGGGAAGCGAGCCGCTCGTTGTGGGTCACGACCACCAGGGTCAGGCCCCGTTTCCGGTTGATTTCGGAGAGCGTTTCATGAACCTCGTCGCTGGTCTTCATGTCCAGGTTGCCGGTCGGCTCATCGGCCAGCAGGAGCCGGGGCGACAGGACCAGAGCCCGCGCGATGGCCACCCGCTGCTGCTCCCCGCCGGACAGCTCCCCCGGTTTGTGGGTGAGCCGGTGGGCAAGGCCGACCTCCGAAAGCAGCTCCCGGGCCGGGCCAAGCGCCGCGGATCGCTTCATGCCGCCGATCAGGGCCGGCATCATGACGTTTTCTTCTGCCGTGAACTCCGGCAGAAGATGATGAAACTGAAACACAAAGCCGATGGAGCGGTTGCGGAAGGCGGCCAGGTCCATGTCGCTTTTCCGGAAGACATCTTCGCCGCCGAACAGCACCGACCCTGACGAAGGGCGGTCCAAGGTCCCCATAAGATGGAGGAGGGTGCTCTTGCCGGCCCCTGAGGCCCCCACCAGGGCAATGGTTTCCCCTTCGGCAACCGCCAGATTGACCCCCCTGAGCACATCGACGCGGGTGTCCCCGGCGCCGTAGATCTTGCAGAGGTCCACAACCTCGATGATGTTACTCATAGCGCAACGCCTCGGCCGGGGGGAGGCGCGATGCCTGCCAGGACGGGTAGAGGGTCGCCACCAGTGAGATAATCACGGCCGTCACCGAGATGAGCAGTACGTCAGACGGCACGACCTGGGACGGAAAATGATCCAGGTAGTAAACGTCCTTGCTGAACAACTCGAAACCGGTGACCCGCTGGATGACTCCGACGATGGGCTCCAGGTTCAGCGCCACAAGAAGTCCGCCGACAACGCCGATGGCCGTCCCGGAGATGCCGATGATGAGCCCTTCGAGAACGAAAATCTTCATGATGCTCCGCCCTGTCGCCCCCATGGATTTGAGGATGGCAATGTCCTTGGTCTTCTCCATGACCACCATGAAGAGGGTCGAGGCGATGCCGAAAGCGGCCACCAGGACGATCAGGGTCAGAATGATGAACATTACCATCTTTTCGGTCTTCAAGGCAAAAAGAATGTTTTTGTTCATCTGCATCCAATCCCGGGCATAGTAAGGGAATCCGAGGTCGCGATTGATCTCCCGCACCATCTCTCCCGTGTGGTAGACATCGGCCACCCGGAGCTGGATACCGGTGACCGCTTTCCCCATCGAAAGAAACTCCTGGGCCTCGCCGAGCCCCACGTAAGCCAGGGTCGAATCGTACTCGAACATGCCGGTGTTGAAGAGTCCGACCACCCGGAACTGCTTCATCTTGGGAACCATGCCGAGGGGGGTGATGTTGCCGAGGGGAGAGATAACGTTCAGGGTGTCGCCCACGTACAGATTAAGGGAACGCGCCAGTTCCTTGCCGATGATGATGCCGGGTCTGGCCGGCTCGGCCGAGGCCAGAGGGGCCGGAACAGCAGTGAGGTCGGTCAGCTTGCCGTCGACGAGGGAACGGGAGAGATTGGTGACCTGGGGATCGGTGGCGGGATCGATCCCCCTGAGCACCACGCCGGAAACGTTGCCGCCCGAGGAGAGCATCACCTGACTGTAGATGAATGGGGTGACGGCCTTAACCCCTTTGACGGCACCAAGCCGCTCCATCATGGCGTGATAGTCCTCAATGCCGCCGCTCGACTTCAGCACCACGATGTGGGCATTGGTGCCGAGGATCTTTTCCTTGAGATCTTCTTCGAAGCCGGTCATCACCGCCAGAACGACGATGAGCGCAAGGACCCCCAGGGCAACGCCCGCGGTGGAGATAAAGGTGATGATCGATATGAAGGTCGACTTCCGCTTGGCCTTCAGATAGCGGAGACCGATAAAAAGCTCGTAGGGCATCTATGAACCTCGGGACTGGGGAATGGGGACTCGGGACTGGTCATGACAATCGTGGTTACTGGTCCCGAGTACCCAGTCCTGAGTCCCGTTATTTCTCCTTGCGCAGTTGCGGGAAGAGAATGACGTCGCGAATCGAAGGTGAATCGGTCAGCAGCATCACGAGCCGGTCGATGCCGATCCCCTCCCCCGCCGTGGGGGGAAGGCCGAACTCCAGCGCGCGGATGTAATCCTCGTCCATGTAGTGGGCCTCGTCGTCGCCCTTGGCCTTGGCCGCCACCTGGGCGAGGAAGCGCTCCTTCTGGTCCACCGGATCATTCAACTCGGAAAAGGCGTTGGCCATCTCGCGGCCGGCAATGAACAGCTCGAACCGGTCCACGATCTCCGGGTCCTTGTCGCTCTTGCGGGAAAGGGGTGACACCTCGGTGGGGTAGGCGGTAATGAAGGTCGGCTGGATCAGCTTTGCTTCCGCCACTTCCTCGAAAATCTCGGTAATGAGCTTGCCGTACCCCACGTCGGCGGGCAGGTCGAGCCCCAGCCGCTGGGCGTAGGCGTAGGCCAGATCACGGTCCGCCAGGGACTTGGCGTCGATGTCGCCATATTCCAGAATCGCCTCGACAACGGTGAGCCGCTTCCAGGGGCGCTGGAAGCTGATCGGCATCTCCTGGTAGGTGAAGTCGAGGGTCCCCATTACGTCCTGCGCCACATGACAGAGGAGTTCCTCCGTGAAATCCATCAGGTCTTCAAAGGTGGCATAGGCCTGATAGAACTCCATCATGGTGAACTCGGGGTTGTGGCGCACCGAAATCCCCTCGTTGCGGAAGTTGCGGTTGATCTCGAAGACCCGCTCGAAGCCGCCGACCACGAGCCGCTTCAGGTACAGCTCCGGCGCGATCCGGAGAAAAAGCTGCATATCGAGGGCATTGTGGTGGGTCACAAAGGGACGTGCCGTGGCGCCGCCGGGGATCGGCTGCATCATGGGCGTTTCCACCTCGAGGAAATCCTTGCGCACCATGAATTCGCGGATGAGATTGACGATGCGGGACCGCTTGACGAACACATCGCGCACTTCGGGGTTCACGATGAGGTCCACGTAGCGCTGGCGATAGCGCGTCTCAACATCCGTGAGGCCGTGGAACTTCTCGGGAAGCGGCTGGAGCGACTTGGTCAGGAGGCGGATGAACGCGGCGTTGAGGGTAAGCTCGCCGGTCTTGGTCCGGAACGGGGTGCCGCCGACGCCGACGATGTCGCCGATATCGAAGGTCTCGAACGCCTCGAACGCCTCGTCGCCCACCGTATCCTTGCGTACGTAGACCTGCATCCGGCCCTTCCGGTCCTGGATCTGGATGAACGCAGCTTTGCCGAAGGAGCGGCGCGCGATGACCCGGCCCGCGACGGTAAAACTGCGGGGATCATCCTCAATGGTATCCACAGTGCCATAGGCCTCCCTGAAATCGGCAGACGTATGGAGAGGCTTGAAGTCATTCGGGTAGGGATTGATCCCCGCTTCCCAGAGGGCGTCGACCTTGCGCCGCCTCTGGAGCAACAGCTCACTCAACTCTTCCATTGCTCGTACAGTCCCTTTCTCGCAGCCGCTTTCCGGCCCGTTTAACAAACCGTCAACTTAGCCAAAGGAGCATGCCAAGTCAAGGAAAAACGGGGTGCGAACAGAGCGCACCCCGTCAATTTGACCTGCATATTCAAACAGTTGAAGACAGGATCAGGGAAGGAGCACCTGCACCGGCGCGGTCCGGTTGCTGGTCGTGCCATCGCCGAGTTGACCATAGCCGTTATACCCCCAGGCCCACATGCCTCCTGACCCATTTTTCTTGACGATCGTGAAGAACGACCCGAGGAGCACCACCCGTTCCACGTCGGTAAAGGGGACGTTCGATGCATCGCGTACCTGGGCCGGGCTCAGTTGATCGCCGGTGGTTCCGACGGACAGAAGACCGAGGGTATTGAATCCCCAGGTGTAAACCGTGAAGTTGCTCGCCACGGCCACCGAATGGGACGGACCGGCAAACACGTCGATAAATCCGGTGACGCCGGCGGGCGGCGTCAACTGGACAGGGGTGCTCTGGTTGGCGGTGGTGCCGTTGCCGAGCTGACCATAGGCATTGTTCCCCCAGGCCCAGATCTTGCCGGTAGAATCCAGGGCCAGGCTGTGGCTGCCGCCGGCGGAAATCTTGCGGATCGTAATGGAAGAGGGAAGCTGGACTTTTTGAGGCATGTGGTTGCTCAGGGTGGTTCCGTTGCCCAGTTGGCCGCTGGCGTTGTTGCCCCAGGCATAGGCTTCGGTGCTGGTATAAGCGATGCTGTGACTGCCGCCTGCAACGATGGCGGTCGGAGTAATGGGGAGCTTTGCCGCCTCAACCTGCCTGGGGGCGAAGCGGGTGGCGGAAGAGATCGGATTCAGGGCCAGTTGGCCCGCGCTGTTGCTGCCCCACGCCCAGACCGTGCCCCCGGCCAGAGCCAGGGAATGGAGTCCGCCGGCCGCCACCTGCTGAACAGCACCGCCGAAGCCGCCGATCTTCACCGGTGTGGAACTGGTCGGGACCGTTGCGGGATCGCGGCCGATCTGTCCGGCCGAATTGCTCCCCCACGCCCTGACCCCGCTCACGTTGTCGAACCGCGCGATGGCGAGGGTATGGGAGGCCCCGGTGGCAACCCCGCTGGAGTAGGTGGCAAAGCCGAGCCGGAGCCGCTTGGGAGTGGCAGCAGAGGTGGTTGTACCGTTACCGAGCTGGCCGGACTCGTTATTGCCCCACACCGCAAGGGTCGTCATGTTCTGGAACACGGCACTGTGGGAATAGGCCGGCGACGAGATGCTGGTGGAGTCCGAGTAGGGCAGGTCGCCGTCGGCGCAGGCGGAAAGGATCGTACAGGATGCAAGCACGGCGGCCATGCGAAAGTTGATGATATTTTTCATTGTCTTCTCCCCTACTGGTGATTGGTCACGGGTACGCCACTGATCTCCGGTTCCGGAGCTATTCGGGCACCCTTATCTGCCGGCCACGACCTCGTACAAAACGCCGGGAGCCGCCCCCTCGAACGTCACCGGGCCGAGATACTCGCCCTTGCGGAAGCAGGCCCCCTCACCCGGCACGAGTCTGGCGGCGGAGGAATTGCGAAAGGAAAAGGTCGTGCCGCCCTGGAGCGAGTCAAGGGCCTCCGCCCGCTCGACGGGGAAAACGCGACGGTCCACGACAGCGAAGTTCTCCGGCGCGGGGAGCGGCATGGCGCCGTTGGTCGCATCCGCCATGGACAGGGGGACGACGCTCCCTTTCCCGGCGCCCCGCGGAAGAATGGCCCGAAGCGCCACCTCCACCGAATCCGTGCCGTTGAACCTGAAGTCGTAAAAGGGGGTCCAGCCGTTTCCCTTCACCAGGTAGCTGTAGCGGACGCCGCCCTTTCCGGCGAGTCGGAGCCGGGCGACGCTGCCGCCGGGGGACTCCGAAGCCCTGAGGGCCTTCAGCCGGTCATCCACCGACCTGATCCCCTCCTCGGTCTGCCGACGGGCCCGATAGACCTCCTCCAACTGCGTCAGGGCGTACTCGGTCCCCTTCCTGACCGACGTGAGGGGTTCGGGGTTGCCCTTGGTCTTTCGCGGCGCCTTGCTGCTTTGCGATTTTGCCGCCGCCTTGAATATCTCTTCCCGCGCTTCGATGGCTCTGAGTCGGTCCTCAAGGCCCTTGCGCCGTTCGGTCAGGCGGGTGATGCCGCTGCCGGCTCCGGGCCGGAGGGGCTCCACTTCAACGCGGACCACGCTGGCACGGCCGGCAGGACTCACCCGGAGGGACCCGGGGATGTAGGTCGAAGGTAGCGGGACCTCCACCGTACCACTGGCAGTGGTTGCTTCGCCCGAAATCCGGGCCCCGTCCAGATAGTAGGTGACGGTGCCGCCGGCCATGGCCGGCACGGCAGCCAGCAGAAAACCGATTACATAAAGCGTGAGTCGCATCCGCCCTCCTTGGCGTAGCACGCAATCACGTGGCAACGTCGAGCAGTTCCACCTCGAAAATCAGAGTTGCGTTCGGCGGGATCACCCCGCCGGCTCCGGCGGCACCGTACCCGAGTTGGGGGGGTACGATGAGACGGCGCTTGCCGCCGACCTTCATGGACATGACCCCCTCATCCCATCCCGGGATCACCTCGCCCGCGCCGATGGTGAAGACGAACGGCTCTCCCCGGTCCACAGAGCTGTCGAACTTCGTGCCGTTCTCAAGCCAGCCCGTGTAGTGAACCTTCACCGGTTTACCGGCCACAGGGGCCGCACCGGACCCGGCGACAAGGTCCACGTAGGAAAGCCCCGAAGCAGTCGTGACGGCATCCGAGGCGCCGGCGGAGCTTGCAGGCTTCGCCGCGCCGGCCGGCTTGGTCTCCCTGTCCGAACAGGCCGCCACGACAATCCCGACCAGAAGAAGCAGCAGTACGAGAATTTTCTCGACGTTTCTCACCAATACCTCCGAAATGACTTACAGATTCAACGGCTCATCGATCCCGCCGAGCCTCAGGATGAACTCCCATTGGGCCGGAGTCACCGGTTGCACCGAAAGGCGGCTCCGCTGCAAGAGGACCATATCCGCCACCTCCGGGTGCATCTTCAGCTCGGCGAGCGTCACCGGCCGCGCGAGTGGCTTCACATACCTGACATCGACCATATACCAGATGGGGTTGTCCCGGCCGGCCCGGGGATCGAAGTGTTCGCCTGCCGGGTCCAGGGCGGTCCAGTCGGGATACCCCTCGCGCACGACCCGCGCAATGCCGACCACCGCCGGCTCGGGGACGTTGCTGTGATAGAAGAGGACCCCGTCCCCGGGCTTGATCTCGTCGCGCAGAAGATTGCGGGCCTGGAAGTTGCGCACGCCGTCCCAGTGCTCCGTGCCGTTGGGGCGGCTCCCGAGGTCGTCAAACGAAAAACAGGACGGCTCGGACTTGAAGAGCCAGTAACGTCGCTCGCGGTTCATGGTGCCTCCCCGGTCACGCGACGCGCCGTCCTAGGTCAGGAGGTGCACGAAGAGCCCGCTTCTGAGCTTGGGCTCGAACCAGGTGGACTTGGGGGGCATGATCTTGCCGGCATCGGCCAGCTGCATCAGCTCAGCCATGGACGTGGGGTGGAGCGAAAAGGCGATCCGATACTCACCACCAGCCACTAGGCGCTCCAGTTCGCCGATGCCGCGGATGCCCCCCACGAAATGAATCCGCTGGTCGGTCCGCGGATTGCGGATGCCGAGGACCGGACCCAGGAGGTTGTTCTGGAGGATGGAGACGTCAAGACGGGACACTGCGTCGTGCTCGTCAAAGGTTCCCTGCTTGGGCACAAGCTGGTACCAGCGCCCCTCCAGATACATACCGAACTGGTGCCTGCTTTTCGGTTCAAACCGCCCCTCTTCCGGGGAGACGCTGAAATGCTCTCCCACCCGTGCCATGAACTCGGCCACGGTGAGACCGTTCAGGTCCTTCACCACCCGGTTGTAGGGCATGATAGTCATTTCGCTGTCAGGGAAGATCACGGTAAGGAACCAGTTGTACTCTTCGCCGCCCGTGTGATCGCGGTTGGCGGAGCGGCGCAGATCCCGCACCCGCCCGGCCGCAGCGCTCCGGTGATGGCCGTCCGCCACATACAGGGTTGCGATGGAGGCGAACCGGGCGGTGAGTTCGTCAATGACTGTGCGATCGTCAACGACCCAGAGAGTATGGGAGACCCCGTCGTCCGTGGTGAAGTCGTAGGCCGGTTCGGCCGAGGCAACCCCGGCCACGATGGCGGTAATGGCCGGATCGTTGCGATAGGTATAGAAGACCGGCTCGTCGTTGGCGTCGAGATAGTCGATGTGCTTTACCCGGTCCTCTTCCTTGTCGGCCCGGGTGAGCTCATGCTTCTTGATGACCCCGCTTTCGTAGTCGTCCACGCCGGCACAGACCACGAGTCCCGTCTGCACGAACTCACCCATCTTCTGGCGATAGACGTAGTAACACTCCCGGGGTTCCTGAACAAGGATGCCCTCGGCCGTGAACCGTTCCAGGTTTTCCCGACCTTTTTCGTAGACCGGTTCAGCGTAGGGATCCATCTCGGCAGGAAGATCGATCTCCGGCCGGGAGATATGGAGAAAGCTGTAGGAGTTGCCTGATGCCATGACCTTGGCCTCGGCAACGCTCATGACGTCATAGGGAAGCGCGGCCACCTTCTCGGCCAGGTGCTTCGGCGGGCGGAGCGCCCGGAACGGCTTGATCAGAGCCATGGTTACCTCGATAAATTAGAAGTAGCGCCGCCCGCCCATGAAGCGGGTGGTGAAATAGTTCTCAGCCAGGGAGGAGACCTTGATGTCGTCCCCTCGACGGGGGGCATGGACGAACCGGCCGTCTCCCACGTAGATCCCCACATGGTTGATGCTGTCATCGGATGAGCCGAAGAAAACCAGATCGCCATCGCGCAGGTCCTCGCGTCCGATCGGGTCTCCCACCTTGAACTGCTCGCGGGAGGTTCGGGGAATGTTGACCCCGCAGAGGTTATACACGGCCCTGACGAACCCGCTGCAGTCCATCCCGTCCACGACGGTATCGCCGCCCCAGCGGTAGGGGATGCCAACGAACCGCTCCGCGGTGCGGGCGGCAATGGCCCCCATGTCCCGGTTGCCCCGGTCGTTGTCGGGGCGGCTGCGGGGCTGGTCGGACTTAGGCCGGCCGATGGTCGCGGCTGGCTCCTTGCGGATGACCGTTTCGCGCCTCGCGACGGGCAGGTTTTCCGGCGAGGCGATGAAGTAGGATCCGATCATGCCGTCGGCCACCAGCCTGCGGGCCTCCCTCCGGGCAGCCTCCCGGGAAGGAAAGTCGCCGAAGCGGACCGCGTAGAGGCCGTTGTCACGTTTGAAATAGAAGGCATCGATGCCGCGAACCTGAAGCCTTGCCGTAAGACGCTCGGCGTTCTTCACGTCGGAGAATGCCCCCACCTGGATGGCATGGCCCACGCGGGAGAGACCCGCCCGGGGCGTGGCGCAGCCCGTGGCCGTCACGAAGGCCACTGCGACAAACACGATGAAAAGTGTTAGTGTTTTTGCCATCGCACCTTACTCGTCGGAGTCTTTCACATCGCGCCGCACTCCCATGAGAAACGCTACGACGAAATCCTCCAGTGCACCGTCCAGGACCGCGTCGGGGTTGCCCGATTCGACTCCGGTCCGCAGGTCCTTGACCATCTTATAGGGGTGGAGCACATAGGAGCGGATCTGGCTTCCCCAGCCGATATCCTTTTTCTCGCCGGCCAGTTCGGAGGCCTGGACTTCGCGCTCCTGGAGCTCCTTTTCGTAGAGTTTCGCGCGGAGCATCCGCAGCGCCGTGGCTTTGTTCAGGTGCTGGCTTCGCTCGCACTGGCAGGCGACCACGATGCCCGTGGGAAGGTGAGTAAGCCGGACGGCGGAGTCGGTGGTATTCACGTGCTGACCGCCGGCGCCACTGGAACGGTAGGTGTCGACCCGCAGATCCGACTCGGCGATCTTGATCTCGATGTCGTCCTCGATTTCAGGGAAGACGAACACTGAGGCAAAGGAAGTATGCCGGCGGGCATTGCTATCGAAGGGAGAAATCCGCACGAGGCGGTGAATCCCGGCCTCGGCCTTAAGATAGCCGTATGCGTACTCACCGTCAACCGTAAAGGTCGCCGACTTCACCCCTGCCTCGTCTCCCGCCTGGAAGTCGGTAATCTCGGTCTTCCAACCCTTGCGCTCGCAATAGCGCAGGTACATCCGAAGCAGCATCTCGGCCCAGTCCTGGGCCTCGGTTCCGCCGGCACCGGCATTGATGGAAACGAAACAGCTGTTCTTGTCGTGGGGCCCCGACAGCATGCGCTGGAACTCGGCCCCCTCCACCTCGCGCTCAAGGTTGTCGTTGAGGGCGCGGACTTCGTCGAGTGTGGCCTCGTCCTGGGCTTCCTCTCCCAATTCGATGAGGACGCGGATGTCGTCCGCCTGGCGGTTGAGGCGATCCCACAGGTCTATGAGTTTTTCGATGCGGGTTCTCTCCCGCAGGACCTTCTGGGCTTCCTCGTTATTGTCCCAGAAGCCGGGAGCGGCGATCTGCGCTTCCAGTTCCTGGATGTCTTCCCGCTTGCTGTCTATGTCAAAGAGACCCCCGGAGCTTGGCAATCCGCTCCCCGAAATTTTCGACCCGTGCAACTTCTTCTCTGAACATCGTCAACTCCTTGTTGTGACTCAAATAAGCGCGACGCCGGTGCGGGACGGCACACGGCGCCGGAAAATGTCCGGGATATCCCGTCAGGCGCTACCGGCCCTGCGATGGGCACGCAGTGCTATCAGCGCGCCACAGGCCAGGCAGGCCATGGCAAAGACGTCGCCATAACGGTTATAAATGGTGCCCCCCTCTCCCAGTCGCACCTCGCCGGTAAGGACCGCCTCCTCGAACAGATTGGTCATTCTGAGAATGTGTCCTTTGCTGTCGATGATGGCAGTGATGCCGGTGTTGGCGGCCCTCACCAGGGGAACCCGGTTCTCCACGGCGCGGAAGACTGTCATGGAAAGATGCTGGTAAGGAGCGGAGGATCGCTTGTACCAGGCGTCGTTGGTGATGTTGACCAGAACCCTGCTTCCGGCCCGCACATACCCCCGTGCCAGTTCGGGAAATATTCCCTCGAAGCAGACCAGCACCCCGATGGCACCCTTCCCCGTCTCAAGGGAGGCAATCCCGGCGCCGGGCGAAAAGTCGCCGATGCCGGCCACGATCTTGTTGACGAAGGGGAGAAACTTCGCCATGGGCACGTACTCGCCGAAGGGGACCAGGTGGATCTTGTCGCTGCGGCCCACAACATCCCCCCAGGGGGACAGAAGGAACGCACTGTTCAGGTAGCGAATCGTCTCGCCGTCCCGTTCAAAGGCCGGGCTCCCCACAACCGTGCAACTGCGCAGCTCCCTCGTCAAATTCCGGATGCGGGACGCGTATTTCTCCTCGTTCTGGAGATAAAACGGCACCGCGCTCTCGGGCCAGACCACCAGGTCGGCGGGACCGGTGCTGCACGCCTTGCGGGACAGACGCTCGTACACCGCCACCGTCGCCTCCTGAAAAGCCGGGTCCCACTTTACGCTCTGGTCGATATTGCCCTGAATCAGAGCTACGGTGAAAGGAGCCCCTGTCTCGGGGCGGTGCAGGCGATTGAAACCGTAGGCAAGGGTGGCAACCAGGAGCAGAACCAGGATAGCTGCGCTCTTCACCGGATAGGGTGCCCGTTCGCGGGCCGCAAAACCGCGGATGATCCGGTACAGAACCACATTGCTCAGGGCGATGAGAAACGAAAGGCCGTAGACGCCGGTCAGATCAGCTATCTGGATGAGCGGCAGGGTCCGATACTGGGAGTACCCGAGGCTTGCCCAGGGAAAACCGGTGAGAAGGAATGACCTGACATATTCCAGCCCCACCCATACCACCGGAAACGCAAGAAGGGCGGTGATTCCCCGCTCCTCGCCGCGCCTGACTACATAGGCGGTTACGGCGGGATAGAGGGCCAGGTAGCCCGCCAGCATCAGAAAAGTGACGATGCTGACGCTCCAGTGGAGACGGCCGTAGGTTACCACGGCGATATTGATCCAGTAGAGGATGCCGGCGTAGGCCACCAGTCCCGCGGCGAAGCCGAGCCTGAAGGCGACGGCGGGAGCCTTGCGGCCGCAGGCGAGCAGTAGCGGCACCATGGCCACCCACGCCAGAATGGAAAAGCCGGGCTTGGGGAACGACAAGGCGAGGAGAACGCCCGAAAGGGCAGCCATGAAGTAGTCGCGCCGGGGGACGGCATTGAAGCCGGGCATGTGAAACCTGCGGTAATCCACTACGATTGGGCCTCCCCGGCCTCGTCACTGCGGCGGGCGATCCGTACTTTCTTAATGTTGCGTTCGCCGGCCTCCAGGACGGTCATGCGCAGGGTGTCGCTCTCGACTTCCTCCCCCACCATGGGAATCCGCCCGGTGAGATGGAAGATGAGACCCGCCACCGTGTCGAATTTTTCCCGCTCAACCTCGATGCCGAAATACTCCTCCAGATCCTCGATGGGCAGCCGGGCATCGACCAGGATCGAGCCGTCGGGCTCCTCCTCCAGCCATTCCTCTTCCAGGTCGTACTCATCCTGGATGTCGCCCACGATCTGCTCCAGCAGGTCCTCGATGGTAACGAGTCCCGAGGTGCCGCCGTACTCGTCGATGACGATGGCGATGTGAACCCGCTTCCGCTTGAATTCCTGGAGCAGCTCCTCGAGGTTTTTAGTCTCGGGGATGAAGTAGGGGGCTCGCATGATCCGCTTGAGATTGATGGCGGGTTCGCTCATGCCCCAGTATTTGAGCAGATCTTTGGCGTAAATGAGGCCGATGATGTTGTCAACGGTGCCGTCGTAGACCGGGATGCGGGAGTGACCGCAGCTGATAATGGTATTGAGGACGTTCGCCACCGCGGCATCCGCCGATACACAGGCCATGTCGGTCCGCGGCACCATGATCTCGCGGACGATGGTGTCCCGCAACGCAAAGATGGAGCGGATCATCGCGTTTTCTTCTTCGTTGATGATCCCTTCCTCTTCACCGGCATCCATGATCTCCTGGATTTCCTCCTCGGTGATCCGTTTCCTGCCCGTGAGGAACCTGCCGATACTGTCGATCAGACTGCTCCCTTTCCTGCCTGAGCCTTCGTCCAAGGCGCTGTTTCCTCCCCTTTCATCGGTTGCTGGTTATGGTGTATGTGTGATCACGTGCCGCCGGCCGCTACTTCAGTATTCTGAACAGAGTCAGGACCAGCGCGGAGATGGCAGTCCCCGTAATCGCGCCCAGGACCACTTCGCGCATGGTGTGAATATTGAGCAGCAGGCGCGAATGGCTGACCATCACTGCCAGAGCGATGGTGAGGATGGAAATCAGAGGATCCTGGGTGGACAGGGAAACCACCGTGGCGATGCCAAAGGCGACGGCGGCATGTCCGCTCGGCAGTCCTCCCTCCAGGGGGGTCCCCCTGCCGGACAATGACTTGAGGATCACCACGACAATCACCACGACAAGGAGCGCTACAACCGTCCCCATCTCCGTGGGCGTTCCTATCATGGCGAGGGCCTCCTTGTAAATCGGAAAAATGTACTTGGAGAGTATCAGGTATCCCATGACCGCCGCGCCGATGGCGGCCGTGAGTACCCCTCCGGCGGCCACGTCCTTGGCGATCTTGGCCAGGGGATGGTAGCCGGGCGACACCAGATCCACCACCGCTTCCACAGCAGTATTCATAAGCTCCGCGAACAACACGAAGGCGACCGACACCGCCAGCAGCGTGAATTCGAGGGGGGTCACCCGCAGAAACAGCACCGCCACCAGCAGGCCCAGAGCGGCCAGAAAATGATGCCGCATGTGCGGCTGGGTCCGTGAGGCCCAGAGAATCCCTTCAATGGCGCAGTTGACCGAATCGATGAAGCGGGTGGGCTTGAGGGCTGCCCCGGGAGGGCGTTCCTCTTCCGGAGTCCCGTCTTTCTGCTGGCCGGAGCTAGACAAGTCCGTCGTTCTCGAGGAGAGCGAAGATCTCCCGTTCCTTTGCCTCCATCCGCCGGGCTTCGGCCTCGCCGCTCCGTTCGTGATCGTAGCCGGTGATGTGGAGGATGCCGTGGAGCAGGAGGAAGCAGAGCCGCGACCAGAAGGCAATGCCCGCCTCTTCCGCCTCCCGGGCCGCCGTGTCGGCCGAGATGATCACGTCACCCAGCACATCGGGGTTGAGGTCGCCGAAGTCCCCCTCCCCCATGGCAAACGAAATGACATTGGTAGGGCGGTCCTTGCCAAGGTAGTCGCGGTTAACCCTGCGGATGCCCAGATCGCCGGTGATGACCACCGACAACTCGCTATCGGGAAATCCCAAGGCGCCTAAGATCGTCTCCGCCACCTTTCTTAGGCGTCTCGTCCCGATCGGATGGCGTTTTTGTCTGTTCGTTATCGCTACCTTCAAGGGTCTTCTTTCCTCCGGGCGTTTTGTCCTTTTCCTTGTAGGCCGGTTCCGGATAATCGATCCGGTGGTGATAGATGCCGGCAAGGATCTGGTTGAAGCTCTTGGCGATCTCGTGAAGGTTCTTGAGAGTCAGTTCGCACTCATCCAACTGGCCGTCGATGAAGATATTATTAATGATCTTCTGGACCAGTCCCTGGATGCGGGCCGGTGTCGGATCGGCAAGGGTCCGGGAAGCCGCTTCCACGCAGTCGGCCAGCATCACGAGCCCTGCTTCGCGGGTCTGGGGCTTGGGACCGGGATAGCGAAAATCGCGTTCGTCAACCGCCTGGCCTTCGGCTGACACATTCTTTGCCTTGCCGTAAAAAAAGCTGATCAGGGCAGTCCCGTGGGATTGGCGAATAATGTCGATGATCGGCCGCCCCAGCCGGTGCTCGCGGGCCAACTCCACCCCCTCTTTTACATGGGAAATGAGGATCAGGGCGCTCATGTTGGGCGACAGCTTGTCGTGGCGATTCTCGCCGCCGCCGACGTTCTCGATGAAATACTGGGGCTTGCTGATCTTGCCGATATCGTGGTAGTAGGCGGCAACCCGCGCCAGAAGGGGATTCGCGTTGATGGCCTCCGCCGCCGCCTCCACCAGGTTCCCCACCAGGACGCTATGGTGATAGGTCCCGGGAGCGCGGACCATCAGCTCCCGGAGAACGGGGGAATTGAGGTTGGACAGCTCCAGCAGCTTGATGTCGGTCACGTAGTGGAAAACCGTTTCGATCAGGGGGATCACCCCGGTAACAATGGCCGAACAGACGATCCCGCCGGCCAGGGCGAATGCGGCGCTCCACAGCGTCTGGGTAGTCAGGAAGCTGTCGCCCATGACCTGGAAAGAGAAGGCCATGGCCAGGTTCACCACGCTCACCTTGAGACCGGCGGTATAGATCCGGCTACGGTCCTTGCAGTGGCGCACGCCGTGTGCGCCGACGATTCCCCCCAGAAGAGCGTAGACCACCACGAAGAGGCTGTTGTTGAACATGATCCCCAGCAGGGGTGCGGTGATGGCCGCATAGACCATGGCCACTTCGGAATTGAGGATGATCCGGATGATCATCGGCCCCACGGCAAAGGGGAAGAGATAGAAGTAGTCGTGGGTATCGATGCTGGGGAACGGTGTCCCCAAGGCTGCGGAAACGGTCATGCCTATCTTGAAGACAAAGAAAAGCCCCACCGTGATCAGGGCGATCAGCAGCAGGTCCTTACTGGTCGGGCTAAATTTGCGGATGTTCTTGCGCGCGAAGCGGTAGGGGAAATAGAAGAGGACCAGCACAAGCCCCATGATGCCGATGGCGGTGAAAAGGTGGTGAATGCCGTGGCGGGCCGCAAAGAGCATCTCGAGCTTCTGGGCCTGTTCTTCGGTTATCCGCTCGCCGACACGGACGATCATTTCGCCCCGCTTGACCTGGATATAGGAAGGACGGACGCTTTCCCGGGCCTGCATCCGGTTGCGTATGGTCAGATCATCGTTAAAGGAGAGGTTGGGCTTCACCACTTTGGCCACGAGCCCCTTGAGCGACTCGGTTTCCCGCTGCGAAACCCCGCCGGCGGCGATGCGTACTTCCTTGAGCGCAGCACCGGCCTCTTCGACACTGAGCGGCGCGACCGCGTACTCCATCTTGCCCAGCGGCTCCCCCGAGCGGGAATCCACAAGCATAATGCCGTGGGCGCTGTCGGCGGCGAACCGCCCCTTGTCGGCAATGATCTTGTGGCTGTAGAGGTGCCCGGCCAGCTGAGACACCTGCTCGATCAACTCTGAACTGGAGCCGAGCCGCATAAGCGCGGCAATCTCCGCCCGGGAAGGAGCGAATCCGAAGATGTCGCTCAACGCCTGATCCACGGAGGTCTGTTCAGCTTCCTGCCGATTGGTCGCGGCCTCCCGCAGCACCACGAGCGCCTGCTCGAACCGCTTCACGAGTTCGGCCGCCGCCTGCTGGTCGAAGCTGTACACAAAAGGAACGGCGTTCTCCGCCTCCTTGCGCTTGCGCTCGGTCAGGGCGCGGTCTTCCAGCAGATGGTCGCGGGTGGCGCGAATATCGGTGGAGGCAATGTCGCCCGCTTCATGGCGGACGGACATGAACTCCTGGCGTGGGAAAATGACGAACGTGAGGATGATGGCCGTGGCGATCAGGAGAATCCGCCGGTTTCTGCTTTCGTGCCTCGGACTGGAGAACCGTTCGAACAGGTTGTCCACAAGGCGTCCCAGCGAGAGCGACAGTGAGCCGCGTATGTCCCGATCGTTGTTGCCGCTTTGAGAGGGCATAGAGTTACTTGTCTGGTGCAGCGTTGCCGCGGGTTGACATCAATTGAGGCGGGAGCACATCCCCGCGATTGTCCGGTTTGACCAAGTAATTACTATATCGTTCTTCTTTCCTGCGTGTCAATTTAGGATTAAAGGTGTTTCCATTTCATGAGGGCTCTGCTATATACTTTCCCTGTTTTGTCCAAGGTCAGACGACCTGTCACATTCTCAGCAAGGGGGCCATGAATGAGTGAAATCACTGACGTTTACGCGAGGGAGATCCTCGATTCCCGCGGCAATCCCACCCTGGAGGTGGAAGTTTTTCTGGAGTCCGGCGTCATGGGCCGTGCGGCTGTTCCCTCCGGCGCCTCGACCGGTGAGCGGGAAGCTCTGGAACTGCGGGACGGCGACGCCTCACGTTATCTGGGCAAGGGAGTTCTCAAGGCCGTCGACAACGTGAACGACATCATTGCCGAGCAACTCATCGGCATGGAGGCCACCGACCAGGTGGGGATCGATCGGCGGATGCTGGAGCTCGACGGAACGGAATACAAGAGCACCCTGGGGGCCAACGCCATTCTCGGCGTGTCGCTTGCCGTTGCCAAGGCCGCGGCCGAAGAGGTCGGCCTCCCCCTCTACCAGTACATCGGCGGCTGTAATGCCCGGGAGCTTCCGCTCCCCATGATGAACATCCTCAACGGCGGCGCCCATGCCGACAACAACGTCGATATCCAGGAGTTCATGATCATGCCCGCCGGTGCCCGGAGCTTTTCCGAAGCCCTGCGGATGGGGGCCGAGGTGTTCCACGCCCTGAAGAGCGTCCTGAAGGCTAAGGGCTACAATACCGCCGTCGGGGACGAAGGGGGCTTCGCACCGAACCTCAAGTCGAACGAAGAGGCCCTCGAAGTCATCATTGAAGCCATAGCCAAGGCCGGTTACAAGGCGGGCGAAGAGATCCTCCTGGCCCTCGACGTGGCGTCGTCGGAACTGTTCAAGGACGGCAAGTACTTCCTGGAAAACGAGGCCAAACCCGAAAAAACCGCAGACGAACTGATCGACTTCTATGAGAACCTGGTCAACAAGTATCCCATCATCTCCATCGAGGACGGCATGGCCGAGAACGACTGGGAAGGATGGAAGAAGATCACCGACCGCCTCGGCAAGCGGGTCCAACTGGTGGGAGACGATCTCTTCGTAACCAATACGAAGATCCTCAAAGAGGGAATCAGCAAGGGGATAGCCAACTCAATCCTCATCAAACTGAACCAGATCGGCACACTCACCGAAACCCTCGACGCCATCGAGACCGCCAAGCGCGCCGGGTACACCACCGTCATCTCCCACCGCTCCGGCGAAACCGAGGACACGACCCTTGCCGACCTGGCAGTGGCGGTGAACGCCGGACAGATCAAAACCGGCTCCCTGTGCCGGACCGACCGGGTGGCCAAGTACAACCAGTTGCTCAGGATCGAGGATGAACTGGATGTGACCGCCCAGTTCCGCGGTAAGGATGTATTCTACAACCTGCGCTGAACCGGCACCGGTCGGCATATCTGAAACGCACAAAAGGCGGGGGCATCCCCGCCTTTTTACTTGTGGCTGCAGGTGACTGAATCGTCCGCTCAGGCAGGCCGAGCACTTATTCCCAGCCGATTGAGCACCTCCGACATCCTCCCCGCATCCAACGGCTTCTGAAGAAAATGGGCGGCGCCCAACTTGCCGCAGGCTTCCATGTCCCGCTCATGATCCGACGACGTGAGCACTACCACGGGAATGTCGCGGGTATCTTCCCTTTTTCGCATCTCGCGCAGGACATCGACTCCGTCCACCCTTGGCAGCTTCAGATCCAGGAGGACGAACCGGGGCGGAACCCGGTTCTCAGCAACCGTCAGATAGCGAAGGGCTTCGACACCGTCTTTTACCACATCGATCCGCGAAAGAACCGGAAATTTTTTAAGCACCCGCCGGGTTAGAAACTCCTCGTCGGGATTATCCTCCACAAGCAGCATGGTTATTTCTTCGGTGCTAGCCATGACGTCCTCCCCTCTCCACCTGTTACCCGTTAGATGCAAAAACCGCGCTCAACCCATGTCCGAAGACCGGAACGAGCAGACAACCATAGTTCCTTTTCCTTCACTGCTGTCGATTCTAACATAACCGCCATGGCGATCGACAATTCTTTTAACCAATGCAAGCCCCACGCCGGTGCCGGGAAATTCGCCATGGCCATGAAGACGTTCAAAGGGGCGGAAGAGCCGTTCGGCATAGGCCATATCGAATCCCGCACCATTGTCGAGGATGAAAAACGCCCCTTCGGCGGATACGACCGCCCCGAATTCGATGAGCCCTTCAGGCTTGTTCCCCGTGAACTTCCAGGCGTTGCCCACGAGATTGTCGAGAACCACCGAAACCAGGCGAGGATCGGCGTCCACATGGACGCCGGGCTCGATGATCACGGCCACGCGCCGTTGGGGCTCGCTCTCCCGCAGATCGGCAATGATGCGTTCAACCATGGCGCTCAGATTCACCTTTTCACGGCAGAGCTCGCCACGGCTCACCTGGGTGAGGCTCATGATCGCGGCGACGACACGCCCCATCTGGTCGCAGGTGGACATGATCCTCTCAAGGTAGAACCGGCCGGCGCTGTCCAGCTTGTCGCTGAAATCCTCTTCCAGCGCCAGGCAGAACCCCTTGAGCCTTACCAGCGGGGCGCGGAGGTCATGGGAAACCGAATAGTTGAACGATTCCATCTCCCGGTTGGCCTTCTCAAGCTCTGCAGTCCGCCTGTTGACGCGCTGCTCCAGCTCGTTATTGAGAGCGCTGATCGCCTCCTGGGCCTTGCTGCGTTCCGCTTCGCGCTGTTCCAGGGCGGTCACCATCCCGTTGAATGCGACCGCCAGCCGCCCCACCTCGTCTGAGGTCACAACATCGACTTTTCTGAAATCGCCGTCGCGCAATGCACGGACTCCGTCCGTCAGCCGGTCGAGGGGCCGGGTGATCTTGCGGCCGATGACATGGGCCAGAATGCCCCAGAGAATAATTGCCGCCAGGGCAATCAGGACGCTGTTGACCACAAGCAGCCTGAAGGCAGTGGTAAAGCTCCCCTTGTCGAAGATCACGCGGGCGAAACCTATGGTGCGTTCGTGAATATTCCGGGAACTTGCACCGAAGTAAAGTTCCTCCTCGGAAAAGCTGCCCGCATCCAGAAGGATTGGCGCCCAGAATTCGACGGATGTCGCTGTTTCGAACCGGATGGGGCCGGGAGACATCTTCAGGACCCCCTTCGCTTCAGGCGGTGGCGGGGGCGGCAGAGATTCGTTGTCCAACGCTCCGCGCTCTTCAAGGATCGGCTTCCCTTCAGGGGAATAGACCCCGGCAGACACCACCCCTTCGTAAGAGGCCACCCCGTCGAGGGCTCCCTTAATGAATCCTTGATTGTGGGTAACGACACCGATCCGGGCATTGAAGGCAAGCACTCGCGCAAGAGAGGTTCCCTCCCGCATGAATGCTTCGCGGGCCAGTTGCCAACGGTCAAAGAGATAGAAACCGGCAAAAAAGAAAACCACGACAAGAAACAGGAGACCGAACGAGAGGAAAATCCTCGCCGAGAGTTTTTCCTTGGCTATGGCAAGGGGAGAGCGCATGGGGACCGCCTGGTTACCGAAACGTACAAGAGCGAGGCAGCGTTATGAATAGGCCGACACGCATGTGAGACAGTCATTTAAGGCCGCCTGAGGCGACACTAAAGCATCTTCGAATGGGAAGTCCCGGTACTGCCGAACGTTTCATTCAGGCAGTAGAACTACCAGCAACTCCATGTTTTGTCCAGGGTTTTCCGGAACAGCCCACCTGCGGGACGGTTACATCGATGAACCGGCCACGAGCGGCAGATGTGTGCTATACTCACGAAAAATCGAGCACGGAGGGTCGTTCCATGCGCTACTCACCCCTTCTCACCGACCTCTACCAACTGACCATGCTCGCCGGCTACCTGGACCAAGGCATGGCGGAGACGCCGGCAGTCTTTGATCTGTTTTTTCGCCACAATCCTTTCCAGGGTGGCTATGCAGTCTTCGCCGGACTCGACACGGCCCTCGACTTTCTCGAACACCTCGATTTCTGCGAAGACGAGATTGAGTATCTCCAGGGGCTCGGCCTCTTCCGGCCGGCATTCATCGATTTTCTCCGTTCGTTCCGCTTCAGAGGAAGGGTAACGGCCCCTCCCGAAGGAACGGTGGTCTTTGCCAATGAGCCGCTGGTCACGGTGGAGGCGCCCCTGGCCCAGGCCCAACTGGTGGAAACGGCGCTCCTCAACATCATCAACTTCCAGACGCTTGTGGCCACGAAGGCGGCCCGGATCGTCCACGCGGCAGCGGACGGAACCGTTCTCGAGTTCGGCCTCCGGCGCGCCCAGGGTCCCGACGGCGGCCTGAGCGAAGCCAGGGCGGCCTACGTGGGAGGGGTACGCAGCACCAGCAACGTCCTGGCAGGCAAGACCTTCGGCATCCCGGTGCGCGGCACTCACGCCCACAGCTGGATCATGGCCTTTCCCGACGAATTGACGGCGTTCAGGAAATACGCAGAGGTCTTCCCCGACTCCTGCATCCTCCTGGTGGATACCTATGACACTCTCAGGAGCGGCCTGCCCAACGCGATCACCGTTGCGCGGGAGTTGCGGGCCAGGGGACACGAATTGGTCGGGGTACGGATCGACTCGGGCGACTTGGCCTACCTCTCGCGCCAGGCGCGGCGGCTGTTCGACGAGGCAGGGTTCCCCAATGTGCGGATCGTCGCCTCCAATGAGCTGGACGAATTCGTCATCGAGTCGATCCGGGCCGAAGGGGGATGTGTCGACATCTACGGCGTGGGAACCCGGCTCGCCACCTGTGCCGGGGAGGGAGGAGGCGCCCTGGGAGGTGTCTACAAACTGGTCCGGATCGGCGATCGACCGCGGCTCAAGGTAACGAGTGACCTGGCAAAGGCGACCCTGCCTGATCGGAAGCGGCTCCTGCGGGCCGTGGCGGCCGACGGCACCTTCATCCAGGATGTGATCTGCCTGGACGGCGAAGAGGTGCTTCCAGGCCATACGGTCTTTGATCCGGCCAATCCTCTGCAGCATGTGACCATCCCGATGAAGGCCCGCCTTGAAGACGTCCGTTCCGTTGCCATGGAAAACGGCAGGCGGACCGCCGCTCGGCCCGTCTCACTCGACGGGATGGCCGACCGGTCACGGAATCAACTCGCCCTCCTCCCCCAGGGATGCCGCCGGTTCATCAACCCTCACCGCTACAAGGTTTCCATCAGCCAGGGGCTCAATGACCTGCGACTTCGCCTCATGGAGAAGGTGCGGCACGGGTATCACGACATTGCCGATCCATAACGGAGCATTTGCCATGGAAAATGATGCCGCCCTTCTCATCGTCGACGTCCAGAATGACTTCTGCCCCGGCGGAAGTCTGGCCGTCCCCGAGGGTGACACCGTGGTTCCTGTCCTCAATGGCTATATCAGCGTCTTCCGCGCAGCCGGACTCCCCATCTTCGCCTCACGGGACTGGCACCCGCGGATGACGTCCCATTTCAAGGAATACGGCGGACCGTGGCCGGTCCATTGCGTGCAGGAAAGCCACGGCGCACAGTTTCATCCAGACCTGGCACTTCCCGGGGACGCTATCATCATATCGAAGGGAATGGATCCGGAACGGGACGACTATTCGGCGTTCCAGGGAACTTCGCCCGACGGGACGCCCTTCCCGGCCCTGCTCGCCGCCCGTGGCATCCGCCATCTGTACCTGGGGGGGCTTGCCACCGATTACTGCGTGAAGGAATCGGCGCTCGAAGGGATCCGACACGGTCTCATCGTCACTGTGCTGACCGATGCGTCACGGGGAGTCGATCTCGCCCCCGGCGACTCGGAGCGGGCGGTGCAGGATATGATGCGGGCGGGGGTGCGGGTGACATCCTTTGAGGGCATCAGACAGGAACAACGGCTGCGGAATTGAAAACACCACGAAAAGGTGTGGTATCGGGTGGCTCGTAGTTCTAGCAAAAACCGGAAAAACGTGCTATTGCTACCTTGACTCGACTATTTCATCGTATTTTCATATAGTTCAAGGAGACTAAACCCATGATTCGCACGAGCAACCTGAAGATCAAAAGCATTACCCCCATCATTGCGCCGGGGGAATTGCGCCAGGTATTTCCCCAGTCGGAGGAGGCGGCCGAGTTCGTTAACTCCAGCCGCGCCCATATCAAGAATATCCTCAAGGGCAAGGATCCGCGCCTGATGGTGGTGGTGGGCCCCTGCTCCATTCACGATCCGAAATCGGCTCTGGAGTATGCGGGACGGCTGGCGCGCCTGGCAGCCGAACTGTCGGATCAGCTATTCATAGTGATGCGGGTCTACTTCGAAAAGCCCCGCACCACCGTAGGCTGGAAGGGACTCATCAATGACCCCGACATGAACGGCACCCATCAGATCTCCAAGGGGCTCGGCATCGCCCGGCGGCTGCTGTCCGAAATATCGGAAATGCTCCTGCCGGTGGCAACCGAGATGCTTGACCCCATCACACCCGACTACCTGGCGGATTGCATCTCCTGGGGAGCCATCGGCGCCCGTACCACCGAGAGCCAGACCCACCGCGAGATGGCCAGCGGTCTCTCGTTCCCGGTGGGATTCAAGAACGGCACCGACGGCAATCTCCAGATCGCCATCGACGCCATGAATGCGGCACTCCATTCCCACAGCTTTCTCGGCGTCAACCGGGATGGGCGCACCTCCATCATTCAGACCACCGGCAACCCCGATGTCCACATCGTCCTGCGGGGAGGCAAAAAACCGAACTATTTCCCCGAAGACATCAAAAAGACCGAAGAGATGTTGGAAAAGGGGGGGCTCTTCCCCACCATCATGGTCGACTGCAGCCACGGCAACTCGGAAAAACGCCACGAGAAGCAGCCCGACGTGCTCTCAGCCGTCGTGGACCAGATTGCGGCCGGCAACCGCTCCATCTCCGGCGTCATGATCGAGAGCTTTCTGGAAGAAGGGAACCAGTCGATCCCCAGGGATCTCTCAACCCTCAGGTACGGCGTATCCATCACCGACAAGTGCATCGACTGGAAGACCACCGAAAGCATCCTGCGCTCGGCCCACGACCGCCTCAAGGCCGCGGGAGGCAGGCCCCTGCACGGGTAGGCCCACGGTCAGGCAAAGGTAACGCGGGGCAGTTCCAGGGTTTCGGCCAGGGCCCGGTGAGCGATGCCGCCCCGCCAGGTATTGAGGGCTCCCCCCAGGGCGGGGTCGCGCCTCAACGCTTCCTCAATACCAACGTTTGCCAGCAACCGCACGTAGGGAAGGGTCGCGTTGGTGAGCGCCAGGGTGGACGTGCGGGGATAGGCGCCCGGCATATTGGCCACGGTGTAGTGAATGATGCCGTCCACTTCGTACACAGGCTTGTCGTGCGTGGTCGGCCGGCTCGTGGCGACGCATCCACCCTGGTCGACGGCAACGTCCACAATGACCGCCCCCTTCCGCATGGTCGCGAGCATGGGGCGGGTAATAAGTACCGGAGTACGGCCGCCGGGAACCAGCAGCGCACCAACCACCAGATCGGCACCCCGAAGATGATCCGCCAGGGCATCGGCCGTGAGGACCAGGGTCCGAAGCCTTCCGTTGAAGATGTCGTCAAGGCTCTGAAGCCGTTCGACCCCCCTGTTCATAACCGTTGTTTCCATGCCAAGGCCGAGGCAGACCCGTGCCGCGGCACTGCCCACCACCCCAGCGCCGAGGATAAGCGCCCGCCCTGCAGCTACGCCGGGAACGCCGGGGGGCAGCGTTCCCGTGCCGCCGTGAATCCGCTGGAGATAAAACGCTCCCACCAGGGGGGCCATCCGGCCGGCGATCTCGCTCATCGGCGCAAGCAGCGGCAGCGCTCCCCCCTTCTCCAGAGTTTCGTAACCAATAGCGGTCACGCTGCGTTTCAGCAGCGCACGGGCCAGCGCCTCGTTTGGAGCCAGGTGGAGATAGGTAAAAAGCGCCTGCCCGGGCTGCAACAGCGCATACTCGTCCGGCAGCGGCTCCTTCACCTTGACAATGAGCTCGGCCTGACCGAAGAGGTTATCCCGGCCCACCACCCGGGCACCGGAGCAAAGAAAATCATCGTCGGCAAAACCGCTCCCCTCGCCCGCGCCCGCCTCAACGAGAACCCTGTGTCCTTCCCGCGTGAGCTCAGCTGCGCCGGCCGGCGTCATGCCGACCCGGTATTCGTGGACCTTTATCTCCCGGGGCACACCTATGATCATGGCTCGATTCCTCCGCATCGGATAGAGGTGCTCTGGGTTTTCAGTATACCTCAGGATAGTGATTCGGCATGACGCAGCCCTGCACACATTCCTTTCTTTTCACACCCCGACATATCTCTCAGATATATTAGCACAAAAATATAAACAAAAAATAATATTTCCAAATACACGACCAAACAGCGCGACAACGCTACACTATCAGCCAAATCACCAGGTTTTGCGACCTCCGCTGTCATTTCACGTCATTATCTCCAAGAAATACAAATTACCCTATCTTGCCATAATTCCTCTACATTATAGATTAATATATTAAAATAATAGACACAACACATCCACACCTATATGCCAAATGGCGACACCTCTCCCGCATACCTTAAAACCAACAAGATCATGAACCCAATAATTACAATAACTTTTGTGCGTTAGGGTGCTGTTTTCATAAAGTCACGGTGTTGGGATTTCACCGGCAAGCGTTTTGCTCAAAAAAAATCAAACATCGCGCAGACAAGGAGGATGATATGGAAACTCTCTACACCATGATGGTTGTTCTTACCACCGTCGTTTCAGCCGTCATGATTCCGCGTATCATGCTCGACTGGTTGCGCTATCAGGAATTTCTGCGGGATCGGAATGATGAGGAGCTCAAGGCGCTTATCGCGGGACACAAAGGCTGGATTATACGGCACGGCCTGTGCGCCCTCGGCGCAGTTGCCCTGGTAACCAGCATTAAATGCCTGCCTGAACTTGCCCGCTATGACGAACTCGCAGGAGTCACAGCTGCTTACGGCATGATGACCCTGGCGTTCGCCTTTGTGGAATCGCTTCTGGCCCAGCGGATTGAGAGCAGCCTGCAGTCCGGCCTCGTCCCTGTGTCCACTGACAGCCAGTTCGAACAGTAGCTCCATCGTAATACACGGCGCGGAGCCAGTGCCCTGCGCCCGCCCATCTTTTCTGCAATGCCTTAGTATCAATCGCGCGGCCATCCGGCCGCGCTTTTTTTCGTCTACCAGCGGATACCGAGTAGGTGCATGCGCTGTTGACGTCGTTCAGGAACGTGACGGCCTTGCACAGCCAAGCGCATCAGCCTCGCAACAACCGGCCCGAGCTCTGACCTGCCCCGCCTCGAAGTCCTGGGAGCAGCCGGACAACCAGCCATCATTATATCCGGCTGAGTGAATATCCTGGTTGATAAGTCATTTTTAATTATGATACGTTAGCATTGCCTGCAAACGACCTGTCAGCCAGATATCTACTCAAAGAGAGGATAGCCATGCCTTCTTTCCTCACATCCCTTCGCACCGCGATACCAGCGACACTGGCGGTTCTCTGCTTGCTACCTCCCGCAGCCTCGGCGCTGACCCTGACCAGCAACGATTGCCGTGCCTGTCATATCGGCTCCAACCTCGACCGGCACCACCGGCTTATCTCAGAGACAGGGATGGAATGCCTCGCCTGCCACCAGCTTCACGATCTGCCGGCCGGCGGCTACTCAATCTTACTTTCCAGGGAATGCCTGGCCTGCCACAATGCCACCGTGCACAACGGCGTTAGCCACACCGTAACAACCCCCTCCGACTGCGCCCGCTGTCACCGGGAATCGCTGGAGGCTACCCACACTGAAAACGGCTGGCATGGCGGCGATCCGGTCATCAACGCAGAAATCTTTCCCTGCCTGCGGTGCCATACGAGCACCTCGGCGTCGATCATCGGGACCATCTCCGCAGGATTGGCCGGCGAGGCGATGAGTTGCATGAATTGTCACCCCTACGGCATGAAACGCAGTCGAGGCACCTCCTCAGTCCGTCGCTGACTGCTCCGCACCTTTTCCCCCACGAGTAGCGCCTGAAGCAATGCAACCGGATTGACGCCATAGCGACGCGCGGCGTCACCGAGTCTTTCGTCCGGGCCGAGCGTCACTCCCCGCTGTTGCAGCTTGTACCGGGCATGCCTCGGCTCGATCTCCAATTGCCTGCACAGGCCATCAAGCGTCTTTTGCCCCACGTCAGTTCCCTCGAACGTTTCATAGACCAAGTCCATGGTATAGAGGGCTTCCGGCTCTGTCCGTCCACTCGTTGACAGTTGACGGGCATGAACCGCAGGAAACACCGAAAAGGAGAAAAGCTCCGCCTGTCCGGCCAGCAGTCCGTCATCGGCATGGGAGGCCAGGTGGAGAATACCCACCGCTGTTGCCATGCATATCACGACCAGCACAACAAGAATCATGACAAACGCCTGTGTCCGCTTACCATCCGACCTCACCTCAACCAACCTCTTTTCCTCCTCCCGACCAGTCAGTAGACGACATCGCCAAGACGAAATCAAAAGACATGCCGCCCTGCAATCGCCCGCCAACAACCTGTTTTAATTCAAAATTTATAATTTTAAACCACAACAAAACACCTAACTGCATGCAATAGCTGCACTTTGCTGCGCTGAATTTGCACAATTACGCCTTTTTGCCGTGCATACGGGGTGTCAAACGGGCTAATGTAATGTTAACTAGTGGAAATAGGGGCAATAATATGGTATGGTGAGTGTCATTGGAGGCTATGATGGATATTTCCGGACGCGACGTGGAAACCCGGCTTACCCTGGCACGGGAATTCATGTCTGGGGTCGACGAACTGCCGACCGTCCCTGACATTGTTTTGCGAATAGCAGGCAAGCTTAATGACCCCGACGTCGCCATCGACGAAGTGGCGGACTTGCTTTTGCAGGACCAGGTACTGACCGCTCGGGTTGTGCACCTGGCCAACTCTCCGCTTTACAGTGCCGCACGCCCGATCAGCTCAATCAGGGATGCGGTCATTTACCTGGGTCTCGATCTGCTCAGGGAAGCGATTTTCACCTGCGCCATCGTGGACCTGTTCAAAACGGGCAAAGGCCCCCTCAACCGATCAACGCTCTGGGCCCACTCGCTGGGTGTTGCCCGCATTGCCAAGCTTATTGCCGAACGCACCGGATTTCTTAATCCCGTCAACGTCTACGTGGCTGGGCTGCTCCACGACGTGGGCGAAGTTTTCATCAATTTTTTCAGGGGCAAGGAATTTTCACAGGTGGTCACGCTGGTCGACGAGGAAAAGATCACCTTCGGCCAAGCGGAAGAAAGGCTGTTCGGTACTTCTCATTGCGAGGTGGGCTTCGCCTTAGCCAAGCGATGGAGTTTGAACGAATTTATCTGCGACACCATCCTCTATCACCATGACATCGAGGCGGTTCCCTACAAGCAGGCCGCCATCGTGGCGATGGTCGCCTTTGCGGACGAATACTGCACCCTGCGGCGACTTGGATTCGAGGGGCACAAACCGGTTGATTCGGTCCGCACGCTTCTCGAAAACCACCCGTCGTGGGGCGTTATTCGCAGGTCACTGGGCGGGTCGGACTTTGACGAGAAACTGATTGTTGCCGAACTTGACGGCTCCATCGTTGAGATCCGGGCTGCCGTCGACGAACTGTTCCTCCTCTGAGCTATCACCGGCCCTCCCCCGCGCGCCACTAACCGCATCATCTCCTTCCCCACCCAACCGCTATCAGATTGTGAAGTAGAACACGGCACCGGCCCCAGGTGCACTCTCGGCCCAGATGCGTCCCCGGTGCCGGTTGATAATGCGCCGGACCGTGGCAAGGCCGATGCCGGTTCCGGCGAATTCGTCATCACGGTGCAACCGCTGGAATGGTCCGAACAGCCTATCGGCAAAGGCCATGTCGAAGCCCGCTCCGTTATCCCTCACGAAAAACGCCGGCTGCCCGTCGGTCAGAGAACCGAACTCAATTTCGGCCAGCAGCGACCTACTCGTATATTTCCATGCATTTCCAAGCAAATTTTCCAGAACAATGCGCATCAGCTGGGGGTCCCCCGTGGCGGCGAGTCCATCGGCAATGGTAATCACTGTATTCCTGTCCGGCTCGGCCTCGCGCAAGCCGGCCACGACCTCGCGTGCCATGGCGCTCATGTCGATGGGCATTCGCTTGACGTCACCCTGCCCCAGCCGCGACAGGTTGAGCATAGCTTCGATCAGCTGCTCCATCCGTCGAGCGGATGCGTTCATCCGCTCGATGTACTCGAGAGCCTGCGTATCGAGCTGCCCGCCGTAGTCTTCCCGAAGGGCGAGGCCATAGCCGGCAATATGCCGCAGGGGTGCTCGCAGGTCATGGGAAACCGAGTAGCTGAACGCCTCCAGTTCTCGATTGGCGGCTTCCAGGGCCGCCTTCTGCCGCATGAGATCCTCGTTCAGCCAACCGATCTCCTCCTGCGCCTGGGCCCGCTGCTCAATTTCCGCCATGAGACGGATGTTGACCGACTCCAGTTCGGCGGTCCGATCGGCGACGCGCTGCTCAAGGCCCGCATTGAGCCGGCGGACCTCTTCCTCCGCCCCTTTACGGGCCGAAATATCCTCGATGACCATGATGAAATACTTAGGCTTGTCAGATGAATCCAGCAGCACCGATGCCGTCTGGTTGACCCAGACGTGGGCCCCCCCTTTGCGGAGATAGCGGTTTTCTGCGGCACACGAACGCTTTCCGTCAAGAAGTTGCTGCCGGCAGGATTGGCAGCTCTCCAGATATTCCGGACAGGCAATATCGGCAACGGTCATACCGAGCAATTCGTGCTCGGCATAGCCGAGGATGTCGCTGAAGCGGCTATTGAGCCTGATGAACCGTCCATCCATATCCACATGGGCAATACCGACCGCAGCCTGCTCGAACGTACTGCGAAACCGCTCTTCGCTCTCGCACAGGCTCTCGGTCCGTTGATCAAGGGACGTCACCATCTCGTTAAATGCGGTTGACAGCGCAGAGATCTCGTCACCGGTATCGGGCAGGGGAAACCGTCGGTCGGCGCCCTCCTTTTCGGAAAGCCCACGGATATGGTCGGTGAATGCTGTAAGTTGACGAGTGAGATAGCCGATCGACAGGGAGATGAGAATGATCAGCGCGCCAACCCCCGCCACCGTAAAGACCCCTATAACAACCCGGGCGGCACGTATGGGTGCCAGGACCTCTTTTTCCGGGTAGTTCGCCATCACCACCCAATCCTTCAACGCCAGTTTGCGCGCCGTGGTGAACATGGGAACGCCCTTGTTGTTCACCGTGCGCCGGGTGCCGGAAAACCCCTTGACGGCATCAGCCACGAGATTGCCGTGGAGGGGGCCGATCTGATGCAGGATACACTCGCGCTCAGGGTGCACTATCAATGTCTGGTTAGCCGTTGCCAGCTGAAGATAGCCTGTTTTGCCGATGCGAAGGGTACCGAAACGCGACAGCAGGTTCGTCTCGCGAAGGGCTATGGTCCCGGCGAGAACTCCCCGCACCTGGTTGCCCGGGCCAAAAATCGGCGCGGTCATGACGATTTCCGAAGAATGGGGCGAGATGCAGCAGGTCGTTATCTCGGAAATAAGGGGAATTCGTTTCCTGAGGGTTTCGCGGATAAACGGAGTTTCGGAAAAATTGGACGGAGGGTTGCTTCCGGGAACGTTATGGGATGTGGCGATCAGCCGTCCGTCGGCGGAGATAACCAGCAACCGGTTGCCGAACAGCTTGTTGAGGCTTGTCCTGCTCTGGAGGAATCGCCGGGTTCGTTCCGGGGAATCGAGGGCGTCGGCGGGAACGAATGTGGCGCTGGCAACGAGAAGCCCCTGGGCAATGCCGAGGGTGTTGTCGATTTCGCCGGCAATGTAGCTGACCAGCGAACTTTGCTGATTGACAATGGTTTCGTTGAGTTTGCGCTCGAAATAGCCGACCGCGACGACCGCCATGAACACGGCGAACAAAACCATCAACGCCGAAATGGCGAGTGTCATTCTTTGTTTGAGATTCATTACCCGAACCCACGCGGTTTTGTTGCCGAAGCAAGGCAAAACGCCTTCAGAGCTGCGTATTCAAGCCCCCTCCATGGTTCATGGCCGTTCGCATTATCGTTGATACCGATCAACTCGCTACACTACATTTATATATTCACATTGTCAATTATACAAATTAATTCACCACCTGCGCCGCCGCGCCACTTCCACCACCGGACGCCCGTTTCCTGTCCAACTCACGGATGAGGTCGTCATAGGCAACCAGGTTCTTTATGAGGGGGAGATCCTTTTTCGCTGATTCTTCGAAAAGCCTGAGTCGTCCGTTGAAGCCCGCAGCACGGTTCCTGAGTCCTTCGATACTGGCAGCCAGGTAACTTTTATCGTTTTTATAGGCGTCGTTGCGGGTGACGAACGCCTTTGTCTTTGCCCAGTATTCATCAGTATTTCCCGCGTAGTGATCAAGGGTTTCCAGAAACGAAAGGGTGGATGCTGAAACATCGGCCGACGTCCGCAACTTGGCCTGGACATCGGTCATGGCGCGCAGGAGTTCGCCGTCGGCATAGCGGGCAGCAGCTGAGACCTTGACGGCATCGGGGCGGACAGGGTCTATGGCGTCGACCATGGCCAAGTACCTGTCGGAAGTCTTCAGGTACGAGGCAATGGAGCCGGAAGCGGCGTTCAGGGAGAGAACCCCTTGGGAAACAAATTTGGTCAGGACTGAGGCCTGCCCCGCATAGGGGATCGGCAGGACCCGGGCAAAGCCGGCAACCACGGAGCCGGCCTGGATGTACTTTTCGTAGCCGGCGAGACTTGAACTCATCCAGGTGACGAATTTCTCGAAGTCTGCCATGGATTGGCGCTGTGCGCGGGTGTTGGCTGAGAGTTCCTGCAGGTGGCGCACATTTTTTGCCAGCAATTCATCGCTGGAAACGGTGGGACTGCACTCCATCTCCCGGATTTTCTGCTCCAGCCTGATCTGGAGGGTCTGAAGCTCCTCCACAAGTTTCTGCCGGCGTTCAAGCGACTCCTCACACGTGAGCGATGCCGGCGGCTCAACCGCCGCCTCGGACGCATTCCCCTCGGCCCCGCGGCCGAGCATTATGGCCGTGCAGGCCATGACAAGCACTCTTCTTTTCACGGCTACCTTCTCTCTTTGCGGATGGTGATTATCTCAGCGCCGCATACTACTCCGCAGCGCGGGAGACTGTCCAGTTCTTCATGCCGTGCGTGCCAGACGAAAAGGATTGGCCCGACACAACAAAATATTGACACGTTATTATACATATGTTTATATATGCTGTCTTCTATATTAATCTGCAGGACGGGGGTAATCAGCGCATGAGGATGAAAACGGGAGCAGTCATCGCAGCATCAGCCATCACAATGGCCGCCATCAGCGCCTTTGCCGGCGCGGATCACGCGGAATTCGTGAAGGGCCCCTTCAAGACCGGCCAGGACGTGACCAAGGCCTGTCTCGAATGCCACTCCGAGGCCGGGGATCAGGTACTTTCCTCATCCCACTGGAAATGGAAGGGACCGCCGAAGCTGGTGAAGGGCCTGGAGAAAAGCACGGTAGAGTACGGCAAGGCAAACCTGATCAACAATTTCTGCATCTCCATCGAGGGCGGCGACCGGTGCGACAACCAGGAGTTCTGCGCAAAATGTCATCCGAGCTATGGCTGGACCGATAATACATTCGACTTTACCAATAAGAACAATATCGACTGTCTCGTGTGCCACACCAGCGACCGGCAGTACAAGAAGGGGCTGGCCGGGCAGCCCGATCCCAAGGCCATTGCGGCGGGCAAGCTCGATTTGGAGAAGGCGGCCCGGAATGTAGGCAAGCCGGGGCTTGCGAACTGCGGAGTCTGCCACTTCTACGGCGGCGGCGGCGACGCGGTGAAGCACGGCGACCTCGACTCGACCATGGAGAAGCCCAAGCGCGATCATGACGTCCACATGGGCACCACCGAGAGCGGCGGACTGGGCATGACGTGCCAGCAGTGCCACAAGACGAGCCACCACCAGATCGCCGGCGCCTCCACCTTCCTGGCCACCTACTCGGAGCGCGTTGCGTGCGAGGAGTGCCACACCGGCGCCAATGCCCCTCACCAGAAGTCGAAAAACGGCGCCCTCATCAACCGCCACCTGGCCACGGTTGCCTGCCAGACCTGCCACATTCCGGTCTTCGCCAAGGGACAGGCCACCAAGATGAGCTGGGACTGGTCAGACGTGGGCAAGGATATCGAAGCCGGCGAGCAGTTCGACAAGGAGACCTTCATGAAGCACAAGGGAACCTTTACCTGGGGCAAAGATGTCGTTCCCGCCTATGCCTGGTATAACGGGACCATTGAGCGGTACCTGAAGGGGCAGAAGATCAAGGATCCGTCAAAGGTGGTCAACATCTCCAGGCCGCTGGGTGACATCACCGACAAGAAAGCCAAGATTTTCCCCTTTAAGGTCCATACGGGCAAACAGCCCATGGATTCGCTCAGCAACTGCCTCCTGATCCCCCAGACCCACAATGCGCTCTGGAAGGACTATGATTGGGAGAACGCCCTGAAAAAAGGCGCCAAGGGATCCCAGGTCCCCTACAGCGGCAAGTACCAGTTTGTGAAGACCGCCTTCTACGGCAGCATCAACCATGAGGTGGCGTCCCGGGACAAGGCGCTGCAATGCGGTGAGTGCCACATGGGGGGTACCCGGATGAACTGGAAGGCCCTGGGATATAAGGGGGACCCGATGCAAACCGGCGGACGCTTCGCAAAGGCGGCTGCAAAGAAATAGATCGCTTCGTACCGGAGGGCGGCCCATGGCCGCCCTCTTTCATTTCCGCACCTCTTCGACCAACCCGCTTCCCGCCCGCAAGGCCGCGACAACCGGCATCATCCATGTCAAAACACCACTACCAGAGGCCTTTCCGGCGCCAAGCGGCCGGCCAATTAGCGAAGTTATTTAAACGCCTTCAGCGGCGTCAGGCGCCCTTGTTCTTGACAAAAATTATCATAATGTTGTAAAAGATTATCTGTATGCGTACCGTGAGTATTTTCCATACCTGCCTTGCGGCAGTTCTGGCGACGGTCATTTTCATCTTCTCCACCGTCGGGTTCGGCGTGGCATGCCATCTGGTCGTCCCCAAGGTGGTCGACTCGTCCCACCATCACCACACCGACCGGCTCTGCCCCGCCGACGGGGAGCAGAACGACGGCAGCTCGACTCCGGCATCCGAGTGCCCCTTGGCCCACGGAGACCTGACCCCCTGCTGCGCGGATGAGACGATCCTTCCGGCCTATTGTCCGTCCTTCGCCCTGCTCGATGTTCACGACCCCCTGAGAGCACCGCCCCAGGTCTACCTCGACTGGTTTGTCCCGCCCCAGAATCAGGCCTGAAGCGAATCAGCCTTTGGTGCCGTAACGCTCAGACCGGCCATGGGTCCATCGGACCTGGTCAGGTCAAGGCGACACCAGCCGCCGGCATGTCGCCGGCCGACGCTGATTCACCGTTTCTCCCCGTCCCTGTCAACCGATAGTGCGCTCGGCCGTTTTTTATCTTTAATTTCGGCCGCAACAGCATTCCGGGAAACCGCCCGCCGCGGTCCCGGGACAACGGAGGTGCAACGATGCTTACAACAGATTCTCTGAAACGTCTCTGGATTTTCTCTTTCGACCGGACGCTCACCGCTGCCGGAGCCTGCTACGCCAAGGCACGCCTGCACCGGGTGACACGCCAGTTTCTGGAAGAACTCGCCGCGCTTCCCGGCCACCGGGTTGCCGTTCTGTCCAGCCGTCCTCTCGACGATCTCGTTTCCCGCGTACCGATCGAGGGCATTTACCTCGGCGGCAGCTGCGGAACCGAATGGCACATACCCGGCGGCGAATCAATGACCCTTTCGGGCAAGCCCAAGGACATGTTGATGGAAACCCGCGACGCCCTGCTGCCGACACTGCGGGCAGTCGCCGACCTGCCGGGCGTGGAACTTGAGGACCGGCGCTGGTCCGCGGCGCTCCACACACAGGAGGCGAACACCAAGGCACGCCAGACGCTCTTCGCCCGGCTCGCTGCCGTCCTGAAGGGGTGGAGGGTGGCTCTTTACCGGAATACCACCATGGTGGAGATCCAGTTTCTTCCCGAGATCACCATGGCATTCGGCGCTCAAGCGCTGTGCCGGTTCCTGGGATATCGCGGAGACGTGGTCTGCGCCGGCAGTGACGAGAACGATGCCACAGCCCTGCGCTGGGCCCTCAATCAGGGGGGAACGGCGCTCAGCCTCGGCAGGGACCCGCTCGTGCCGGGGGCGCGGCCGGTAGTGGACGTGAGATCCCTGGCCCGTCACGTTCGCGACCTGGCGGGAATCGACGAGCACCATCGGACGAGAATGGCGGGGCGCAGGCTCTGCAATGCCGCATAGCAGTCGTGCATGGCTGACTGAAAGGATAGGATTTGAGAAAAAGGATCAACCTGCTGCGTGAATTTTCGGTGCCTCTGATCGCCGGTGTCGTGGTGGCCCTGCTCTGGGCCAACCTCGACCCGGCCGGCTACCACTCCTTCATTGAACAGCCCTTCTTCGGAAGGATGAGCTTCCACTTCGTGGTGAACGAGCTGTTCATGGTCCTTTTTTTCGGAATAGCTGCGGTTGAAATAACTCAAAGCTGCCTTCCGGGCGGCGATCTGAATCCACTGCGAAAGGCGGTCAATCCGCTTCTGGCGACTCTTGGAGGGGTCGTCGGCCCGGTGCTTGTCTACCTGGGACTTAACGCCATCATCGGCAGTCCGGAACTGACGCGCGGCTGGGGCATCCCCACCGCCACCGATATCGCGCTTGCATGGTTGGTAGCCCGGCTCGTCTTCGGAGCCGGGCATCCCGCGGTATCGTTTCTGCTTCTGCTGGCGGTGGCGGACGATGCCATAGGACTTGCCATCATCGCCGTATTCTATCCCGACCCGAACCATCCGACCGAGCCGATCTGGCTTTTCCTGACGGTCGCCGGCATGGTTGTCGCCTATATCCTCAGGAGCCTGAAATCAAGAAGCTACTGGCCCTATGTCGTCGTGGGGGGCGGACTTGCATGGACCGGCCTGTTCAAGGCCCACCTGCACCCCGCCCTCGCCCTCGTCTTCATCATTCCCTTCCTGCCGCATCCGAGCCGGGAAACGGCTCACCTGTTCGAGGCCGATCCGCGCGACACCTCGACCCTGGCCCGGTTCGAGCATGACTGGAAGATCGTCGTCGACTTCGGTCTCTTCATGTTCGGCCTAGCCAATGCGGGGGTCGGCTTCTCCTCGATGGGACCTGCAACCTGGCTCGTACTGGCGTCTCTCGTGATCGGCAAAACGGTCGGTATCTTCGTTATGGGATACGCGGGCAAGTCCTTCGGCTTTCCCCTTCCGGAAAAGGTCGGTGCCAAAGAACTGGCCATGACGGGACTGGTGGCGGGCATCGGCCTCACCGTGGCCCTTTTTGTGGCCGGGGTGGCCTTTGTGGAGCCGGAAATCCAGGGCTCGGCCAAAATGGGAGCGCTTTTTTCAGGAGGGGTAGCCCTCGTGGCGATTGTGCTCGGCAGAGCGCTGAACGTACGACGTATCCCCTGAACAGGCCGGAAGATTCCGTCTTGACAAATGAATACCCCTGAATATGATGCTGGTGGTTATTGATCGTCACCGAAAGATTCGAGCCATGTACCTTCGCGGTCGCCTGAAAAAAGCCAACGCGCTTCTGCTGCTGATCATCACCCTGCACGTGACGGGGTACTCCCTCATGCTCACGGGACAGATTTTCGCTCCCCTCCAGGAGCAGATCACCTTCAGCAGCAGCGCCAGCTTCGAGGCGGACGACTCCCAGACGGATATTGACGACTTCAAGCCGCCCAAGCACTCTTTTATCGACTACACCACTTACTTCTGCCCCGACCGGCTGGTTCCCATCTACCAGCCCAGCGAATCCCTTCTCCTTTTTAGCGAACCATTCCGGATACCGCCACAGGTTTACCCGGAGATTTTCGTCCCCCCCCAGAATATCGCCTGACGCCCCCTACAACAGAAGAACCATCACAACAACTGTTCATGGCTGTCATGTGACACGGAAGGCCCGGCAATTCCTTGCCCGTGCACTCACCTGCGTGCGTCCGCACCATCCGTTGCCGGCGCGCGACGTGTCGTCTGAAGAGCCATCACACACAAGGAGAATTACATGAAACGACTTTCAACCATGCTTCTCGTCGTTTGCACCATTGCCGTTGCCGCAGGGTGCGCCAAGAAGGAACTCGTAGTGTCGGAGCCTTCCATCGTATCGGTGCCGACGCAGCCCAGTGCACCGGAAACCACCTCGCCTCCGGCAACGCGGATTGAGTCCGGCGAACCCGTTGCCGTAACGGACATCGTGGAAGGCAGTACGTCCCAAGCCGGTGATGCCGCTGTGGCGAGCCCCATGAAAACCATCTACTTCGATTTTGATGCCTGGGTCCTTACCACCACGGCTCGGGAGACCTTGGCCCGCAATGCTGAATGGCTCCGGAAAAACCCCAATGCAGCTGTTATACTCGAAGGGCACACCGACGAACGGGGCTCTGACGCGTACAACCTTGCCCTGGGTGAACAGCGTGCCAAATCCTCCCTGAAGTATCTGTTGAATCTCGGTATCGATGCAGCCCGCATGACCGTGGTGAGCTACGGCGAAGAGAAACCCGCCGTGGATGGCCACGACGAGTCCGCCTGGTCCAGTAACCGGCGCGTCGAATTCATCCCCAAACGCTGAACGCCCAACCCATAGGAGAAACGTAATGAAAAAGACCGTGAAGAAGAGCATGACCGGTGATCTTTCCAGCCGTTCACCATTGGTTGGAATCCTGACCGGCAGTCCCAACGACCTCCCCACGGTGGTCAAGGTTCGGGACACTCTGACGGAACTGGGTATCCCGAGTGAGATCGTGGTGGCCTCAGCCCATCGCACCCCCGACAAGGTCCTCGCCTACCTGGACCGGGCCCAGAAGGAAGGGGTGCAGGTACTCATCGGCTGTGCCGGTGTGGCCGCCCACTTGGCGGGCGTCATCGCCGGACATACGCGGCTGCCGGTTATAGGTCTGCCGCTCGGAAACGGCCCCCTGTCGGGAATGGACAGCCTCCTCTCCACCGTGCAGATGCCCCCGGGCGTGCCGGTGGCCACGGTGGCCATCGACGGGAGCCGCAATGCGGCCATGCTGGCAGCCCGCATTCTGGCCCTCAAGTACCCGGAGATCGACAAGTCCCTGGAAGAGGCAGCCCGCAAGGAGCGGGAGCGCTATGACCTGACCGCTGACGAGGCCTTGGCTAGACTGAAATCCTGACATGACGTGCCGCGCCCTCCTGCTGGGGGGCGCGGCACACACGGAGGACAAATGAAGGACATCGAACGCTTCATAACCGGCTTCCGACGGTTCAGGGAGGACTATTTCGGATCGGAATACTCACCCTTCGAACACCTGAAACAGGGGCAGAGCCCCAAGACCATGATTATCGGCTGTTCCGATTCCCGGGTCGATCCGGCCATCCTCACCGACTGCGCCCCGGGCGACATCTTCACCGTTCGCAACGTGGCCAACCTGGTCCCTCCCTTCGAGGAAAACGGCGGGCTTCATGGGGTAAGTGCGGCATTGGAATTCGCGGTCTGCCACCTGGGGGTCGAGCATATCATCGTACTTGGGCACTCCCAGTGCGGCGGCATTAACGCCCTCATGAAAGGAAGCTGCGGCTGCAAAGGGGGAGGGTTTATCTCCCGTTGGATGTCCATCGCCACACCCGCCCGCGAGCGGGTCCTGGCGGAGCTGCCGGAAAAGGATACGGCCCTGCAGCAGCGGGCCGCCGAGCAGGCTGCCATACTCCTCTCCCTGGAGAACCTCCATTCCTTCCCCTGGATCGACGAACGGGTCGCCCGGGGTGAACTTACCCTCCACGGCTGGTATTTCGATATCGCAGCCGGCGAACTGCTCGAATATCGATCCGAAACCGGTTCATTCGAAAAAGTCGCGAAGTAACCGGACTACACGGGGAGACGGCCAAACCGTCTCCCCGTGCAGCCTCCATGGGAGTTCCCTATGCCTGATCCCATCCCCCCGGGGGAAGCGGAAAAACTGCAACGCGATCTTGACTATCTCATGAACTGCCTCAGTGAGATGCTCGGAGGACTGGGAGAGCATTCCCTTGCGGCAAACCTTCCCTGGACCGGGAAACCCGGAGATTTTTCCGACGATTCCAGGCTCGTCAGGGCATGGTCGATCGCCTTCCAGCTTCTCAACATGGCGGAGGAGAACACCTCTGTACAGTTTCGCCGGACGCGCGAAACGGAGGAAGGAATTGCTGCCGAACCGGGACTCTGGGGAAAGGTCATCGGCCAGCTGCGGGGGCTTGGTATCACCGACGAAGAAATCGCCGGCGATCTGGGGAGCATCCGGGTGGAGCCGGTGCTTACCGCCCACCCCACTGAGGCAAAGCGAGCCTCGGTGCTCAGGCACCTGAGAGAGCTCTACCTGCTGCTGGTCAAACTCGAGAATACTGTCTGGACCCCTGCGGAGCGCCGGGATATCCGCGAAGAGCTCATCGCCATGCTGGAGCGTCTCTGGCACACGGGCGAGGTCCATCTGGAAAAACCTCATGTCCTGAACGAGTTGGATGGAATTATCTACCACCTGCGGGAAATTTTCCCCCAGGTGGTGGCAATACTGGACCGCCGGCTCCGCCATGCATGGAAAGAAGCCGGCCTGGCCGACGCCGACCTCCCAACGGGAAATCAGCTCCCCCGCCTCGGTTTCAGCACGTGGGTGGGAGGTGACCGTGACGGACACCCTCTGGTGACGGCGCAGATCACGCAGCAAACTCTCAGGGAGTTGCGATTGAACGCCCTCATGCTTATCCACGGGCAGCTTACCGCCCTGGGAAGCCGTTTAAGCATCTCCCGCCGTATCCTCCCCCCACCGAAAGATTTCTGCAACCGCATTGGGGAACTTGCCGACCGACTCGGTCCGCGCGGGGTTGAGGCCATGAACCGCAATCCCGAAGAGCCGTGGCGCCAGATGGTCAACCTCATGAAGGCCATGGTGCCGGTGGAGGTAGACGGTGCGGGCCAGACCCTCTGCGAAGAAGGGAGGACTCAGTACCACCGGTCGGAAGAGCTGGCGGAGGATCTTCGGCTCCTCAGGAAAAGCCTCGAAGCGGTTGGGGCCTCCCGCATCGCCCGGGCCGACGTGGTTCCGGTGCTCCGCGCGGTGGAGGTTTTCGGCTTTCACCTGGCATCCCTCGACATCCGTCAGAACAGCCACTATCACGATCTGGCGGTCGAACAGCTCATGGCGGCAGCGGGCATGGCCGAAACCGGTTTCGCGGAGTGGGACGAGGAGCGCCGTCTCGCCTTCCTCAACCGGGAACTGGCATCCCCTCGCCCCTTTGCCCGCCACGACTGCCGGCCCGGCAAAGAAGCCGAAGCGGTGGTCGACTGCTACCGAGTCCTGGCGGCCCACATCCGCAGGCACGGCACCGACGGACTCGGGGCCCTGATCGTCAGCATGACCCGCAGCCTCTCGGACCTGCTGGTGGTCTATCTCCTGGCCCGGGAAGCAGGTCTCACCTCCACGACGGCCGAGGGGCAGCTCTGCCTCCTGCCGGTGGTGCCCCTCTTCGAGACCATCGACGATCTGCGCGGCAGCGCCGGGATCCTCGGCGCCTTCCTGGACCATCCCATGACGCGCCGCACCCTGGACCATCTGTGCGGGGCCGAACGGGTCCAGCAGGTGATGATAGGCTACAGCGACAGCAACAAGGATGGTGGTATCATCGCCAGCCTCTGGGGCCTTTATCGGGGTCAGGAGGCCATGGTCGAGGCAGGACGCGCCAGGGGAGTCCGGCTCCGCTTTTTCCACGGGCGCGGCGGCACCATCAGCCGGGGAGCCGGTCCCACGAGCCGCTTCCTCCGGGGGCTTCCCCACGGTTCGGTGGATGGCGACCTGCGCCTCACCGAGCAGGGTGAGGTTATAGCCCAGAAGTACTCAAATCCCTTGAACGCGGCCTACAACCTGGAACTGCTCCTGGCCGGGACGGCAGGGGTGACTATCTCCCAGAACCGCCGCCCCCGACAGGTCCCCCCCCTGGAAACGGTCATGGACCGGTTGGCCGAGACCAGCCGCTCCGCCTATGAACAGCTCGTCACCACCGAGGGGTTCATCACTTTTTTCCGCCACGCGACCCCAATCGACGTGATCGAGTCGAGCAGCATCGGCTCGCGCCCCGCGCGGCGTACCGGCGGCGCCACCCTGGCCGATCTGCGGGCCATTCCCTGGGTCTTCAGCTGGAGCCAGTCCCGCTACTATCTTTCGGGCTGGTTCGGCGCCGGCACCGCCCTCGAGCGGCTCAAGAACGATGACGAGGCCGCATTCCGCGAACTCGTTCGCAACTCCCAATCCTGGACCACCCTTCACTACATCGTGGCCAATGTGGCAACCAGCATCGCCACCGCCAACCCGGCCATTATGGAGGACTATGCCGGCCTCGTCCCCGACACGGCGCTCGGGGAGCGGATTTTCTCCCTGATCGTCGACGAGTACCGGCGAACCAACCGGATGCTCGAGGAGATTTACGGCGGGACCCTTGAGGAACGCCGTGCCGCGGTCCATGCAGCTTTCCACCGGCGCCACGAGGCACTGGCTGTCCTCCACCGGCGCCAGATAGAGCTTCTCGGGCGATGGCGGCTCGAACAGACAAGCACGGCTGATGCCTGCTCCGATGAGCTTCTCTTCCGCCTCCTGGAAACGGTCAACGCCATCGCCGCCGGGCTTCGAACAACCGGCTGAGCGCTGCAATCCCACCCGTTACCAAACGTCAAATCAGAGAGGATCAAAGGGAATGAATATCGAAAAAGGCTCCGACAAGATCGTCAAGACCCTTCGGGTCATGATCACCGACCAGCCCGGCTACCTGGGGCGCCTGACCACCGCCATCGGCTCCGAAGGGGGCAACATCGGCGACATACGACTGATCAGCTCGGGGCTTACCCACAACATCCGGGAGATTACCGTCTACGTGGACAACGACCAGCATCTGGAGATGATCCTCAAAGCCGTTGCCGCCGTTGAGGGGGTCATCGTGGAAGAGGTGATCGACCGGGTGCAGCAGGTTCACGAAGGGGGCAAGATTGCCGTCAGGAGCAGGGTTGAGATCAAGACCATCGGCGATGTGCGGAAAATCTACACCCCGGGGGTAGCCTCCATCTGCCGCCAGATCCAGCAGAAGCCCCGGCTCGCCGACACCTATACCGCCATCGGCAACACCGTGGCCATCGTCACCAACGGCACCGCCATCCTCGGCCTGGGGGACATCGGCCCCGTGGCCGGCATGCCGGTAATGGAGGGGAAGGCGGTCCTTTTCGACCACCTCGTGGGGATTTCCGGCGTCCCTATCCTGCTCAGAAGCAAGAACGCGGACCATATCGTGGACACCATCTGGCATCTGGCTCCCACCTTCGGGGCCATCAAGCTGGAGGACATCGCGGCACCGGACTGCTTCGAGATCGAGCGGCGGCTCGCGGAAATGCTGGACATTCCGGTCATGCACGATGACCAGCACGGCACGGCGGTGGTGGTGCTGGCGTCACTGCTGAACGCCACCCGCTTCACCGGCACCAGGCTGCAGAATGCCACGATCGGAATCATCGGCCTGGGGGCGGCCGGCACCGGCATCGCCAAGCTGCTCATGGCCTACGGGGTGAAAAAAGTGGTCGGCACCGATCTCAATCCCGGCGCCATGGAGATGCTGCAGACGCTGGGAGGAGAACCGACGAACCTGACTGGTGTCATGGAGAGCGGCCAGGTGGTGATCGCCACCACCGGGTGCCCCGGACTGATCAAGCCTGAGATGGTGCAGCGGGGACAGGTGATTCTGGCCCTTTCCAATCCTGATGCCGAGATTAAACCGCAGGATGCGATGACGGCCGGGGCATCCTTTGCCGCCGACGGCAAGAGCATCAACAACGCCCTCGCCTTCCCCGGTATCTTCCGGGGAGCCCTCGACGCCCGCGCCAGCAGAATCAACAACCGGATGCTCATTGCCGCGGCCAAGGCCATCGCCTCACACGCCGAAGAGGGTGAACTGGTTCCCGGCATACTCAACCGGAACGTCCACCAGGCCGTTGCTGAAGCAGTGGCAAGGGCGGCGGCGGAGACAGGAGTCATCAAACCCAGGGATTAGTACCGCCGGTTACTCACCACCTCAGCAGCCTTCCCCACTCCCGACAGCCCCGCCGGCTTCGGCGGGCTATGTGGCCGCAGCCCTGCAACTCGCCCTCCTGACCGGCATGCTGCAACTGCTTTTGGGCACCGTCCGGGCCGGTTTAGTGGTCAGCTCCCTCTCCCGGCCCGCCATCGGGGGGGTCACCTCGGCGGCGGTGCTTCTCATGGGCCTGAGTCAGGTCAAGAACCTGCCGGACTATCCGGCGACGGCGGTGAGTCAGCCCTTGAGCTGTCCGCCGGCGTGGTCCAGGATCTGGCCCAACGGGCCGGCTGACAGGGGAAATATGGAAAACAAATCGACGTTCTCTCACTGAACCAGGCGGTTCGACAGATGTCGACGGAGAGTACGAACTCCCACGGAAGCTCAAAAGAGGCTGAGACTTTCAGCGGACCCGCAACGAGTCCAACCGGTTCGACCGGTCAGGGGGATTCCGCCTGAACCACCCGGTCGCGGCCCGATCTCTTGGCCCGGTACATGGCGCCATCGGCCGCGGCCAGCAGATCGTCCAGGCAGGTGGTGCCGTCGCACACGGCAACGCCGATACTTATGGTGACGGACACCGGCTTGAGCCTGGAGGTGAACTTCGTCGAAGCGATGGCAGCCCGGAGCCGCTCATAGAGATGCCCGCAATCTTCTCCCGTGCCCGGGGCTACCACAAGGAATTCCTCCCCACCCAGCCGACCCAGCAGGTCATAGTCCCTGAGCACCCCCCCCAGCACCCCGACGCAGCCGCACAGCACCTCGTCTCCGGTCTGATGGCCGTAACGGTCGTTTACCCGCTTGAAGTGATCGATATCCAGGATGCCGATGCTCAGGCTTCCCCCATCCCGCTTGATCCGGGACAGCTCCTTTTCCAGATGATCGAGAATCGCGCGCCGGTTCATGACGCCGGTCAACGGATCGTGGGTAGCCTGGTGATTCAGGGCCTCCTGGGTCTCCTGCAGTCTCGAATGCAACTCGACGGTGCGGCGGCCCACCTGGATCCGGGCGCGCAGTTCTCCGAGACTGAACGGTTTGCCCACGTAATCGTCGGCGCCGGCATCGAGCCCGCGGATTACGTCGTCAGTACCGTTTTTGGCCGTGAGCAGGAGAATGTAGGGCAGATGTTCAGCTGACCGGGCACGGACCTGCCGGATCACCTCCACCCCGTCCATGACGGGCATGACCCAATCTAATACGGCCAGCTTGGGGGCATCGCATTTTTGCAGCTCTTCCCAAGCCTGCGCTCCATCAATCGCCTCCACCACGTCGTAGCCCCACCGCTTCATCAGTCCGGTCAGCATAGTGCGCGAGGTTACATCATCATCGGCGATGAGAATCCGCATAGGCGTCACTCCTTGACGTAGTCTTGTCTCATGGCTTCACACAAGCGGCCGAATTCGTCTTCCAGCACGTTCATGCGGCGGGCGGTACCGCCCATGTCTCCCGCAACAGCCTCATATTCCATAGCTTCCGCGGCCGCCCGCAGCCGCTCTCCCCCCACACTGGCGGCCCCCCCCTTGATGGTATGGGCCCAGTGGGCGACGGTTGCCGGTTCGCCGTCAGCCACCGCTGACCTGAGCCGTCCGATCAGATCGGGCATATCCGCCAGGAACGCAGCAATGACCTCCGTCACCAGTGATTCGTCTCCCATGAGCCGTGACTCCAGGCCCGGCCGGTCAAAGACGGGCGTTCCATCAGGCACAGCCGGCACCGCGTTCGCGCGTTCCCCGTCGCTGCTGTTTGAAATCCGGCAGCGACGAGGGAGCCACTTGACCAGCATCTCGGCCAGTGCGTCAGGGAAGATCGGTTTGGCAAGATAGTCATTCATGCCCGCGTCCAGGCACTTGCGCCGGTCTCCCTTCATCGCGTGGGCAGTGAGGGCAATGACGGGAATCTCGTGGTTGAGGACCGGCGACCCGACATCGCGGATACGGCGGGTTGCTTCCAACCCGTCCATAACCGGCATCTGAACATCCATCAGAACCAAGTCGTAGGGAGTCGTTGCCAGCACGTCCAACGCCTCTGCGCCGTTGGCCACGGCATCGCCCCGCAGGCCGAGCCGTTTCATGATCCCAAGAGCCACCTGCCGGTTGGTGGCGTTGTCTTCAACCAGCAGAATACGGACGTCGTCGTGCCCCAGATCGCGCAGCTGCTGCAGCGGACCGTCACCGCCGTCCGGCTCCGGAGAGGAGTCCCGGAGGTGCTGTATGCCGAAGGAAGCAGTAAACCAGAATTCGGAGCCCGCGCCGGGCCGGCTGGTAACCCCGATCTCTCCGCCCATCATCTGCACCAGCCGCTTGCAGATGGCCAGACCGAGGCCGGTGCCGCCGTATTTGCGCGTAATCGACGCATCCGCCTGGGTGAACTTCTCAAACAGAAGCTCCGTTTTCTCCGGCGGGATGCCGATGCCGGTATCACGCACGGCAAAGCGGAGCCTGACCGAGTCGTCCGTTTCCGTCAGGGAGCCGACCTCCACGGAGATTTCGCCCTGGTGGGTGAATTTGAGCGCATTCCCCGCCAGATTGACCAGGACCTGCCTCAGCCGGACCGGATCGCCCATCAGGAATCGGGGCACTTCGGGCCGGAGCAGGCAGGTGAACCTCAACCCCTGTTCATTCGCCTTGAACGCCAGAGATTCCGCCAGGTCATCAAGCAGGGTGCGCAGGTCGAAACCGATGGTTTCCATCTCCAGCCTGCCGGCCTCGATCTTGGAAAAATCGAGGATATCGTCGATGACCTGCAACAACGATTCGGCGCTGGTCCTGACTATTTCGGCATATCTCCGCTGCTCGTCCGCGAGCCCCGTTTCCAGCAGCAGACCGGTCATGCCGACCACGCCGTTCATGGGAGTACGGATCTCATGGCTCATGTTGGCGAGGAATTCCGACTTTGCCCTGTTGGCGGATTCTGCCTGCTCCTTGGCGAGAACGAGCTCTTGCTCCGCACGCTTGCGCTCGGTGACGTCGTGAACGATGGAGTGCAGATACTCCTTTCCCTTCACCTCGATCCTGCTGCTGAACACCTCCACGTCACGGAAGGAGTCGTCCGCCCGTCGGTGACGGAAAAAGAAATGGATCCGCTCCATTTTTTTGGCATTTTCCAGCTCGCTCGCCAGCTCCTCGGGCGAAAGCATGTTGATGTCCCGGATATTCATGGCCCTGAGCTGCTCACGGGACCAGCCGTAAAAGCTCACTGCCGCGTTATTGGCGTCTACGATGGCACCGGTGGCAGGATCAATGATCAGCTTGGCGGCCGCATGGTGCTCAAACAGATTCCTGAAGAGCGCCTCGCTTTCGCGCAGGGCCTCCTCGGCCCGCCTGCGCTCGGTGATGTCCCGCACCGACACGACCCTGACGGACTTGTCCCCGTACTGCAGATTGTAGCCTTCGATCTCAACATCAAAGACCGTTCCGTCCTTTTTCACTCCTCGCACCTGGTAGGGCTCGGGATGTGCCCTGTTCATCTTATCGAGTATGGAGTCGATATCATCCGGATGGAACAGCAGGGATATCACGTTTACTTCCTCCAACTCCTCCCGCGTGTAGCCGAACAGTTTTGCGAACCTGGCGTTCATATCCTGAACGACGCCCTTGTCGTGGATAACGATCCCCTCCAGGGCCACCTCTGACAGGAGCCGGTTGCGCTCTTCACTTTCGGCAAGCCGAGTCTGCTGCAAGAGAAGTGACCGATCGTCGCGGGCGATCCGGCGCGACGCCAGGATGATGCCCCCCAACCCCACGGCCCAGAAGGTCAGATGACCCGCGCCCGTTGCGACCATCTTTTTCCGGGCTAGGGCCGAATAGGGCGCAAGGGGAACCGAAACGCTGATACCGCCGCGAACGCCCCCCACTACATAGCCTTGGCCGGTATGACACCTCAAGCAGGACTGTTCCACCATCAGCGGCCTCATCAGGCGAAGATGGGGTACGCCGTCCATTACTTCGACCGAGGAGAATTCCTGCTGTCCCCGCTCGAAGGATTCCAGTGCCCGCGTTTCCCACTTGTCAGGCGCATTGGCCTGCCGAATGGGCCTGAGGCTAGTGATGTGGCCACGGATGCCCGAACTTTCGAAATTGAGCTCGTGGACCTGTCGTGTCATATATGCTGGGTTGATGAGAGTGAGCCGCTTCCCCGTGGTGGTTTCCACATCCCGGTCCTTTTGGCCGGCAAGCCACGGATTGGGCTGGGCACGCTCCGATACTGACACATATACTCCGCCGTGACCGGCATTCCAGCGCCGGTACACGATGTCCTTCTCGAACTGGGCTCTGGCGTCCACCCGCGCTGCCTCATGGCTCGCATTCCGTTCCTGGACGAAACTCGTGACCAGCGAGATGCCCACGGCAAGGGTCCACGCGACACCCGTGACCACTGCATAGCGTTTTGGCTTTGAAGACTGTCTCAATTCAGTACCTGCTCCGCTCACAACCCTTCTCCGCAATGCTGTTCCCCGTCGCGCCTTGCCAACGGCAACAGATAATGACTCACCCCAACGGTTACAACCGCTCAGGCTCAGATGGCGTATCCCCTTCCCTCTCCAAACCGCCCGACCTGCCCCGTATCAGGTAATAGCCGATGCTCAGCGCCAGAATTATTGCCGCTATCCCCAAAAGGACCTGGCCCGAGAGGTCCTTCACATCGAGAATGATGACCTTTCGGGCAATTGCAATGATTGCAACTGCCATCACGATCCGGGCATGGTCGGTTGATTGGGCCAGATAGGTTTTCGCAATGGTTTCCAGCAATTCAATCCCGATCAGAACCAGCATGAACAGACCGAAAATCTCCAGCAATTCATCGATTTCCAAGAGAAGAAAGGGGGGCGAAACGATATCCTTCACGATGATCCAGGCCAGTTCAAGCGTTGCAAGAAACAGAACCAGTGCCATCATGACTACCAGTGAGAAAATAATCATTTTTTCAAATTTTTTGATCTGCGTGATCATGCCCCCCCCTCAGCACGGCCATTGTGCAACTCAAATCCACAATCATTATGATGGGTTGACCATCCCGTCATTCAATATGCGAATATCGCGCCGGGGAAATGGTATTTCAATGCCGTTTTCTGTGAATGCCTTGTAAATGCCGTAATTGAGGGCGCTCGTAAGAAGTCCGCGCCGATGGATGAGAGTAGTGCTCCAGGCCCTCAACTCGAAGTTGAGTCCGCTGTCCCCGAATTCCATGAGACGCACGGCAGGTGGCGGCTTTTCCAGCACGTCGGCATTGGCGGCAGCCACCTCCAGGAGTAGCCGCTCCACCAGGTTAACATCGCTGCCGTAGGCAACGCTCACGGGAATCCGGAACCGGACCTTCCGCTCGTTGTGGCTCCAGTTCACCACATTCTCGGTGATGAACTTGGAATTGGGCACGATGATGGTGATGTTGTCGTTAGTCACCACCGTGGTGCTCCTGCCGCCGATATGAACCACATCCCCCTCAACGGTGCCCACCACGATCCGGTCCCCCACTTTGATCGGACGCTCGAAGAGGATGATGATGCCGCTGACGAAGTTATTGACGATGTTCTGGAGGCCGAAACCGACGCCGATGCCGACGGCGCCGGCCAGGACGTTGAGGGCGGTGAGGTCTATGCCGGCGGTCTGAAGGATAACGATGAAACCGACGGCTATGATGGTGTAGCGAATGATGGAGCCGGTGGCCTGGCGGGCCCCCAGTTCCATCCTGGTCCGGGTGAGGAACTGCTCAACGATCCAGGTCCGGAGCTTGCCCGAGAGGTAGAAGAGAAGCGCCACCAGCACCACCAGTTGAATGA